>DAIDHB010000112.1 GCA_027452145.1 Planctomycetales bacterium | reverse complement strand
CCGCGACCTCCGGGCCGGCCGGGCCGGGCCAGCCGGGCCGGGCGGGCGGAAGAAAACCGGTCGGGTCCCCGTTTCGGGTCTCGTCCCCGTTCGAGTCCCCGAGCCGGCTCCATCCTCGGTCGGGTTGGTGGCCGGCCGTCGGGATGGCGTCGCGCGGCGCGGTTTGCCGTCGGTGACACAACCCGATAGAATGACGGCGGCTCGAGACCCAACGGGTGTTGATGCGGAGCGCGAAAATGGAGATCCCCGTCTTGCTGGAGCCTCTGCCCGGCGGCGGCTTCGAGGCCCGGAGCGCCGACCCTTTCGGGCTGACGGCCCAGGGCGACACGCCCGACGCGGCGCTGCGCCACCTGCGCGACCAAATCGAGGCCCGCAAGGCTTCCGGTGCGATTTTGACGTCGATCCAGATTCCCGACTCGAAGCCGGAATCCTATCTCGGCGGAGGGGTCTATCGCGACGAACCTCTCTTCGACCGCTGGCGGGCGGAAATCGAGGCGTATCGCCAGCAAGTTGAGGACGACCCGGATCGGCCATGAGCCCCTACATTCTGGACACGGATACGCTTTCGCTTTATCAGCACGGCCTGCCTCCTCTCCTGGCGCGGGTGGATTCTCATCACCCCGGCGAGATGGCCATCACGGTGATCAGCGTCGAGGAGGAGATCACCGGCTGGTACAGCCTCCTCCGCAAGGTTCGCAGCCAGGATGAGGTGGTCCGGGCTTATGATCGCCTGAGTGGAGCCATCCCGCTCCTCGCTCGCTGGCGGATCCTGTCCATGACTCGCGATGCCCTGACGCGATACGACGCGCTCAGGCGCATGAACCTCAACGTGGGCAAGATGGACCTGAAGATCGCGGCGATCGTGCTGGAAAGCGGAGGCACCCTGGTGTCCCGGAATCTCCGCGACTTCCGCCGGATCCCGGGTCTTCTGGTCGAGGACTGGGCGGCCTGACCCGCCCCGCTCGCCGAGATTCCCCGGGCGGGCGTCGTCCCGGATCGCCCGCATCATCACGGACGGGCGGGCCCGCCGATCGGACCGACCCGCGACCACCGGACCGGCCCGGCCGGGCGGACCGGCGAAAAAACCGCAAACCTGGCCTGACCCCTTCGTCCTTCTGGCCTGACCCCTTCGTCCTTCTTCGTCCTGACCCCTTCGTCCTTTTGACCCCTTCGTCCTTTGACCCCTTCGTCCTTGTGACCCCTTCGTCCTTGACCCCTTCGTCCTGTGGTCTGACCCCTTCGTCCTGACCCCTTCGTCCGCAGACCCCTTCGTCCGCAACGGCTACTTCCGGGCCTGGACGCTCCATTCGAACACCGGGCGCTTCGACTGGGTGTGAGGAGGTGTACAATAAGGGGAGTGCCTTGTGATCCCGATACGGCGACCCGAGGGAGAACGCCATGGCCGTCGTCACGATCGAGCTGCCCGTGGAAACCTTCGCCGGCCTCGGCGAGACGCCCGAGGTGTTCGCCCGGGAGATGCGCCTGGCCGCGGCCATCTTCTGGTACGCGCAGGGGCAGATCTCGCAGGGCAAAGGGGCCGAGATCGCGGGCCTGAAGCGGCGCGAGTTCATCGAGGCGCTCGGCCGTGCCAGGGTCGACGCGATCCAGATCACCGAGGACGAATTGAAGGGAGAAGTCGAGCGTGATCTCCGGGCGCGTCGTGAACGCCTCGCCGCTGATCTTCCTGACTCACGTCGGGCTCCTTGAGGCCCTCGACGAGCCCGGGGTCCCGGTCGTGGTCCCCGACCGCGTGATCGACGAGATCGGCGCACGCGGGGCATCCGACCCCGCCGTCATCGCCCTCGGCGCGGCGCCCTGGATCCGGGTGGTGCCGACCCCGCCGATCCCGAAAGAGGTCTCGGACTGGGGCCTCGATCCCGGCGAATCCGCCGTCCTGGCCGTCGCGCTCGAGTCGCCCGGATCGCAGGCCATCCTGGACGATCTCGACGCTCGCCATTGCGCGGCCTCGCTGGGCGTGCCGACCCAGGGCACGCTGGGCCTCCTGGTGGTCGCCAGGCAGCTCGGGCTGATCGCGGAGGTCCGCCCCCTCGTCGATCGATTGAGACAGGCCGGGTTCTACATGTCGCAGAAGCTGGCCGACCGGGTCCTCAGGGCCGCCGGTGAGTAGATTTCGTCACGTCAGGCCTCCGGCCGCGAATCAGTCGGGCCAGTGTCGCAGGAGTCGGTTCCATGAAGCTGAAGCCCTGGGGACGGAAAAACGAACTGCTCTGAAAAAAGGCGCCGGGATAACCTGTACCTGCCAGCAATCACCCATTTTCATTGGTTCGGGTGCCGCCCAACGGGCGCCATGACGGCTGACACCAATTCCGCTGACACCAATTCCGCTCGGGTCCCCCGCCGCGCAGGCGGTTCGCGGCGACCGGTCAACCCGCCCGCCGACCGGCCCGCCCCGCGACCCCGGCCTGGCGGTCGGGCCGGCGAAAAAAAAAACCGCAAACCTGGCCTGGCCCTCTCGCCCTCGGATCGACCGGACGATTGGCTGGCTCCCCTACAGCGCCCGTGTCGTTTTCCTAACGCGCCGGGCCGGTGGTCCCGGTGGCGGAACCAGCCGTGTCGGTCCTAATGCAGGCGGGGCAGATGTCACCCATTTTCTCCTCGCGTTTCGCGGGAATAGCCGGATGAATTCCTTGCCCGTCACCGTGCCCGTCGAGGATCTGTTGGACACGCTGAACGAAGCTCGTGTGGTCCGCGGCGTACATGCCGCCCCTGGCCCCTTCGTACCCGCAGTTCCATGCGGCAAGGGCTTGACCGTAGCGAAACGCCTCGCCGAGGTCGCCATCGGTCAGCTTTTGGAAGCCCTCGGCCCCGCCCCGGCCCGCTCGGTCGATGAAGCCGGCGGTGCACCAATCCCCCGAGCCGGCGGTGTCACGGATCGAATCCACCGGGAACGCCTTCATTTCGACCCATCGCCCTGCTCGGCGGCTCTGGGCTACACGCCGATAACGTAAGCCTGCTTCTCCGAGCGTCTCGACCTGTAGCCGTGGGATGCCCTCGACCCCGATCTCGGGCAGTTCCCTCAGCCGTTCGTGTGAATATTTTACAATGTGAGCGGTTTCCCATGCCTGGCGAAAGAGAACCTGGTTCCCGATGCTCGATGGCTCGAACACGACTAAGGCACCGTTTTCGGCGCAGGTCTTGGCGAGGACGATTCCTCCCGGCGTGGCCCGGTCGAAGAAATAGACCTGAGCCCCCGCCGCCATCGTGGCGATCTCTTCGGCCACCGTGGCGAGGACGGGCTTGAATGCCGGGAACTGCGAACCGCATTCTGGACATCGCCATGAGAAGGAATGCCGGGGATAGTTGCCGCTTCCCTGAGTGATCCGCTCCACGATCACCGGCGTGCTGCCGTCATCAGCAGTGCTAACAAAACGGTCGGACACCCCCCATCGCCGGAGGTCCGCGAGGATGCGGTCGGCAGCGGCACCCGATTGCAGGCGGGCGACGGGCTGGGATTCCCACCCAAGGTAACGGAGGGCGATCAAGACGTTCCCGCAGGTCCCACCGGCCCAGTAGCCTGTGGGGGCTCCGCTCACCTCGCTGATCACGATATCGAGCGCGAGAAGTCCCGAACCGACCACGGCAGGGAGGTTTACGGCCGCGCGCATGGTGGCCTGCTTTCGTGATCGCTTCATGTTTCGGTTCCTTCCGTGACGCCAGGCGATCCATACGCCTCGCCGTGTAACCAGAGGTGGACCAGCTCGCCCGAAGGGGAGTTCTTCCTGGCATCCAGGAGCGTGAAATCCGCAGCGTAGCCGATCGCCTCTACATACATGACCGTGAAGTCCCGCTCAAGCGCCGCCATCAGCGCCCCGAGCGAAAGTGCCTTGCTACCCACAGGCGAGAGGATGATCTGTGATCCTCCGACCGCGGCGAAGACCCGGCTGCGAGCCTCGTCGATCCGAAGGATGGTCCGGTACAGGTCGACGGGGCTCTTTTCGTCTGCATAAATCAGGTCCCGAGCGTCGACATGCCAGGCGTCCTCCCGCAACTCCTCGGAGTATTCTTCGATGAGCTCGTCCGTGAGTCGAGGGCGGGCAGATGGGAATGGCAGGATCGGACAGACGACGGTGTCCTTCTGGACATTCTTCAACACCTGATAAATCTGACGTAGGATTGCCTGCTTTCCTCGGCTGAGCTGGGGCATCCAAAGGGTCGCAGCTCGCGACCGCTTGTCGAGCCCCCAGCCGCCTCGAAATCCATGGATCGGGGCCGGCTGGTCGCCCGGTATGGATCGAATCGCATGATCGGTGGGCGGCTCATCCATTACAACTACATGCATGTTAATCTGAGAGTTTGCTCCGGATGATGACGCCATCCCCAGAAGGTGCTTGATCAAGGGGAAGGCGACCCCCAGCGACAAGGCGCTCACATCGACGAAGATGTCCGTCACACCATCCAGTGGGATTTGGTCGATGAGAGCGACCGCGTTTCGGCCGCCGACCGCTGCATTATCCACGGCGAGCACTTGAATCCGCCGGATCAACGCCGTCGGCAGCCATTCCTGCAGTCTCGCGCAATTCTGATCGGCACGGCGGACGAGTTCGGCGGCCGGGTTGGGGCGTTCCTCCCGGACATAAACTCCGCGGATACGGCCGGGGGCGGCCTGGATCATCATCTCGCTCACGCGAGTGGATCGCGGGTCGAATCCGCCCCCTGCGACCAGAAGGATGCGACGAGATTCCTCGGAGAGGTATTCGCGGACGAAGGATTCGGCATGTGCGGCCCGGTGGTAGATGCAAGGATCCCAGCGTCGGTTGGAGTTCATGAGGGACGCTCCTGGAGCATCGTTGCCAGTTCCTGGGCATCCCCCTCGAGGAAGCCGCCCCGCTTGAGCGATAGCCCGTGGGAGAGGCTGACCATGCCGCCCAACTCGAGAAGGCACCACACCTTCGATCCCTGCTTATAATTAGGCACAGGGAGAACCGCGTTATAGGCGATGGCATACTGCAGCACGCGGGCCAAGTCGGGATGACTCGCGGACAGATTATCGAATTCCTCCTGGAGGATGCCGTAAGCATTGGGCGTGAGCCACCCGTTCGGCTGGAGTGTAACTTGAACACACATTCTGCCGATCTCCCCGACGAGTTGGCGAACCTCCTCAAAGTAGGGGAAGGACCACTTATTGATAATCCAGTCTGCGCGTTGCCTGAGTAGGCGACTCTGGGTGCCGGCAGTCAGCAGCGATCCCTTCGATCGAATTACCTGTGTCGCGACCGTGTCGACCAGCACCGCGGAAAGTTGCAAGAAGAGCTCGGCATTCTCCGAGCTGGAATCGCACAGGTCGTCGATTCCATAATAGAATGCGCGCCCATAGCGATGAAGGAGATGGAGCTTCGCCGCCTCGTACACGCCCGTATTTGCGACGATTGGGCGGGACGGCTCCGGGTCGGAATCGAAGAGGGTCGCCCCCTCCTTCCTCCGGCGATCATAACGGTGCAGGAGCACCATGAGCATCGCAAGCCCAACGTCGGGCGGGACCGGTTGCCCGCCTGATCGGAACACTGCTATCTCCTTCTCGAATTCCGCGCGTCGCTCATCCGTCACCTTCAGCCGTCGCTGGGCGGCGTTCGTCATTTCACCGAGTTCCCGCTGGGAGGACGGGCTGATCGATTCTTCCTCTTCCCCAAGCATGTCGGCGAGGATGGTAAGGCCCCTCGGCCCGAGCAGGGAGTGCTTCTGGAGATACCGGCTGGCCATATCCTTAGCCATTCGCCGAAAGGCCGTGCGTTGCTCCCTTCGGGGGCCGCTGCTCTGAAGCAGCACTACTTCGATATCCCGACTGGCGGTCAGCCCCGGGAAATCGGTCCTATCCTCCCGATCCTCGGTGACCGCGGCCAAGGCCTCCTTCGGCAGGAGAATATCGAACCGCGCGATCATCCATCGCGCGATCCTCAGTTCACGGCGGGCCAGCCAGTGCTGCAGGGCCCGAAACTGGCCGGGATGGAGGTAATTCGCGTCATCAAGGATGACGAGCGGATGGAGCGAGTGCGTCTTCGAAGCGTCGGCCGGGTCCTCCACCACGATGCGGTCGATCACGTCGAAGGGGCGATAGGCTCCCGTCAGGGCATGGCTAAGCCCCTCTTCCTTGGGGGCGATGAGAGCGCCGACCACCTCGTATGCCGCCGCCTCTACTTCGCGCGCCCTCGCTAACACGCCCTCCCCGCCGGTCCCGCCGATCGAGTCCGCGGCGGTTTCCGCATCCGGGCGGGGAATGATACGGATGCGAGAAGGAAGCACGCCTCCAGAGGCTAAATGGCGGAACCACGCCAGCACGGCCCTCGCCTGGACGAACGTCGTGAGCAGCCCGACCTTCAGGGTTTCGCTATAGGGGAATTCCCAAACATCGCGGTAGTCGGTCTCCATCGTGAGCCGACAGCCGATAATCGCGGGCTGATCGTCCTTGATAGCCCCGCACTCCGTCAGCGCGCCGGCGAGGGCCTGGTAATTGGACGAGCTCCGGTTCCGCAGCAAAGCGGTCAGAGGAGGGAACTCGAAGAGCCTCGCCAGCGTTGTCTTTCCACTCCCCGGCGTCCCTTGCATCAAGAGCAAGCGATCGTAGAGCGTGCCGGCCTGGCCGCGGCTACGAAGGAAAAACGTGACCGGCTCGGGGCTGACCACAGCCAGGAAAGCCTCGTCGTCTCTCAACTGCTCGCTGGCACGCTTGACGAATGGATTGTCCATGACGGTGCATTCCTATTAAACGTGCCGCTGGCGCCTGCGGAAAAGCGGACGCATCGCATGCCGCCCCTCCTTGCCCTGCGTCTCGGCCCACAGCAATGCGATCGAGTTGTTCGGAGTATTGTGCTCGAGGATTAGCGGCAACGCGCAGCCGCCGAAGCCGAGGCGAGCGCCGCTACCGCCGACCTCCGTGTGCTTGGTCTCGATCGACTCGTCGTAATAGGCGCGAGTGAGCTCGATAAAATCGGGGTGCGATTCCTCCGTAATCGGCGTGTCGATCGGGAGGATGGTGCCGAAGGAAAACTGCACATTATCGAACCATTTTCCCTCTTCATGCTCTGCGAGCGCCACCGCCTGACGCTCATGCACCACTTTCTGCGCCAGGTGAGATCCAATGTAGTGGTGAACGTTGAGCGTCCACCCATCTTCGAAATGGGTGCCCAGGAACCGCTGCACATCATCCCGGAATCTCGCCAGCTTTCCCTTCCATCTGCCTTCTTCCCTCCGCAGGAGCGTCGTGCCGCTCCCGATAAAGTCGTCGATCAAGAAGACCGAGGTGAATTTCGCCTCGCCGTCCTTGAGATCGCCTCGGAGGTCCTTGATTAGGTCGGCCCACTTGTCGTCGTTCACCCTAGGCGCGGTGATGACTTGTTCGTTGCTGATCGTGCCCGCGTTCGCCCGCCGGAAGACGTCTATCCTGGCGCCGTCGCTCAGTTCCACGAAGAGCGTCTGTCGCAGGAGTCTTCGATACAGGTTAGCGGATTCCTCGACGGCCCAGACCCTGTATGGCGATATCCCCAGCCGGGACGCCACGGCAGCCTGGAGCCGCCATTGCACCGTTTCCGGGTAGAAGAGCTCGACCAGATGATTCATCTCCGCCGTACTTACGTAGATGAGCGAGTCGCGCACGAGGCGATAAGCCGCCTCACGCTCATGCTGGGCGAATTGCTGCAGCCAGTCCGCGAGAGATTCGATGAACCGCATCCCCGCCAGGAAGTCTTGGTAGCCGTCATACTTCATCCGGGACATCAATCGCAGCCAGTCGAACTCCTGGCGCGAGCGGTCGGTGTTCCACCCCATGATCTCGCTGAGCCGGCCGAGGATGAAATCTTGGTTCATCGACCACCATGTTTCGTCGCTATGGGTGCTAACCGTAAGCCCTTGCGAGTCGACTTCATCGTGCGCAGATAGCCGAGGGTTGCCTGCGAGCCTCGATGACCAGCAAGAGCGAGATTCCACGCCCCCTTTGGATCGGGAGATACCTCGTCAGCGCTCAGCGAGTGAGCGCTATCCAGTAGCGCAAAATCGTTGCCGGGCCAGCGTCCGCGGTCGCCGATTCGCAGCACCGGCCTGCCGCCCCCTGCCATCTCGGCCACCCGTTCGACTGCGATCAACTTGGTCGTCTCCGGCGTCACGATATCGACCGAATGGCCCGATCTCAGGGCTATGACGCCAGTGTAGCTTGACGAGAGCAGCAGTGCATGGACGTACTCCCAAAGCGGCCCGGGAAAGACCCCGTCCGCGGGGGTCAGCGTAATCTGCTTCAAGCGAAAGGAGAACGAAGCCAGCCGCGTGACGAATGGATCGGAGCGCAACCTCTCGGCGACCTGCCGGAGCTCGGGACCAACTTCTTCGCGATCGTCCGGGCACTTATCGTCGCCCAAGAATCCGACCTCGGCGCCGTTGTAATAGCCGATGACCACCCGGTCCCAGAGGTTTTTCGGTAGGGCCTCTTGAAGAGATCGCCGCACGGACTTCCCTCGCCCCGTCGCAATCCCGATGTAGCCCCCCGCCTTGAGGATTCGCTCGAATTCATCGGCCATGGCCTGCGGGAGCGGGCCATATCGCTCGCCCTCATGGCAGAGCGTCCCATCGTAGTCCAAGGCGAGCCCGCAGTAGGCGGAATCGAACAGCGTCGAGCAAGCCATGCTATAGGATTCGCGCCACGAATCCAGGCGTCCGGCACGCGACAGCTCGGCGACCTTCGCGCGGGCCTTTCGCTCGATGGCCAGCCGCTCGCCTGGAGGCACGCCGCTCTCCTCCGGCGGCTGGCTTCGGTAGACGTTCAGGTGATAGATTTCCCTCCCGAAGGACGGAACACCGGGGTCCCCCGGATCGAATCCCCTCGCCCTGCCGGCGCTCGCGGTCACGAAGAAACCCCGGGAGATCGCAGCGATCGCCGCGAGATAACCAGAGTGCGATACATCGAGCCGGACGACGGGGACATCCGGCGGCAACAGACCGAGCATCGCGTCGGCGATTTGGCGGTCATCGTCGCACACGATGGCCAGTACCGCTGACTCCCGACCTCTCTTCGCGATCCAGTGGTGCCTGCCGTGCGCGAAGTGCCGGTAATCGGCCACTTGGACCGATCCAAGGGCGGCCTCGGTGAATTTCGATTCGATGTCGACGGCAGCTGGGAGGGTCGAGGGGCCGTGCAGGACGACGAGGGTGTTTCGGCTCCAAAGCTCCGCGCATCTGAGGTCGACGGCGTGAGCATCCGTCCAGGAATGGTCGCAGATCAGATCGTAGAACGAGCGGGGCAGAATTGGGCCGGCACCGAGAGCGCCGGCGTACGCGCGGACGAGGAGGATGGAGAACGCCAAGAGGGAGTTCACGGCAAGAAAACCGTCCTTGCCGCAGGGCGGGGAGAATTCGAGGAAATCTACGAAGCGATACTTCGCGGCAGCATCGGCCAGCGGCGATTCTGGCGTGGCACACCACACCATCAGACTCCTCGGCTCTTCCGAGACGAGATGGCGGAACCCTCCAAGGACGTCCGGGTTTTTGCCACCGGCAGTAGGGACGAAGACCGCCAGATCGCGCAGGTCGACGGGTGAGGCGATTAGTTGGAGAGGGGTCATCGCCTGGGCGATGCGCTTGGTGTGGTGGACGTGGAGAGCGCTCGCGAGGTGGGCGACCGTGAAGGAGCCGCCAGAGCCGATTGCGAGTAGGGGTAGGCTAGTCAAGCCGCGGAACGCCCGAACGATGCCGTCGAGCGGATGCTTCATGGACCAATCGAAGGTGGCCGGCAGGGAATCCAGCTCTGCCGCAAAAGGTTTACCCACGGGCGATTTCCATGAATGAGCAGGTTGGCCTAGCCACCGGAATCACCGCGCCTCCGTCACGAAACCGACCGCGAAACGGCCTAGCCTCCCTCGTGACAGGCGCCGACCGATGACGTTGCACAGCCCCCCGAGGCGCACTGGCGCCTGGTCGGGCCGTAGGGCGAATGCCTATTCTATCGACCGTGCCGGGCCAATACTTGGGGGAAGCGGCGGGGTTTCTGTTTTTTTGATCACTGCTGTGCTTCAGTCCTCCATACTGAAGCTCGCTGAGACAAGCGGGGCGCCGGCCAGAATGAGGGCTTTCGCCGCCTAGATGCAGGCCGAGACCGGCTGTATGGTGGCCGACCGGAGGAACGTGCGGATCGTCGAGCTGCGGCGGGCGGCAGGCAGGGCGGCGAGCTGAATCTCACGGGGCGGGTTCAATTCGCCCCGCCTCCAACCCCCTTCGTGAGATTTGACGCCAGAGGTGTGGGTGATTACAATAATTGTTTGCGCCTCGATAAAATCGGCGCTGGTATCTGGTTCGCACTTAGATACAGGTCACACAAGGCAAGGTTTGCCACGCCGAAGAACCCGATTGGCCGCTGGTCGCCCCGTAGCGCTAGTACGCCAAGCTCGACCGACCTACAGGCCGTTACTATACTTACAACAAAAGCCACTGCCTCATCATACACCGCCTCATCATGGGCGCCCAAAAGGGGCAGATAGTTGAGCGAAAAGCGGGGACGGAGCGAAAAACGGGGACAAGTTGAATATCGACAGCTGTCGGAGGTGGCCGCCCCGCCGCCGGTTCGCCGCGACCGAGCCGCCCGGAATGGCCCGGCCCAGGCCGGTCCGTCCCGGTCGGCCGCGGGGCCGCCGCCCGCGGGAAGAATCCCCGCTTCCGCCGCCGTCCGCCGGTCTCGGCCCTGCCGACCGGGCTCCGGCGGGACATCCGGGCGTTTTTCGGCACCTACGCCGCCGGCTGCCGCCGGGCCGACGAGCTGCTGTTCCGGGCCGGCGACGCCGCGGCCATCGACGACGCCTGCCGCCGGTCACCCGTCGGCAAGCTCCTGCCGAATGCCCTGTATGTCCACCGCTCGGCCCTCGACGCGCTCGACCCGTTGCTCCGCGACTATGAGGGCTGCGCCCGCGGTTATCTCGGCGACGTCGAGGGCGCCAACTTCGTCAAGCTCCACCGCCACTCGGGCAAGGTCTCGTACCTGGTGGACCCCGACTTCGACGCCGACCCGCGCCCGGCGCTGCTGCGCAGCATCAAGCTCGACCTCCGCACCCGCGCGATCGACGGCACCGACTACTCCGCCAGTGCCAACCCGCCGGTCCTGCACCGCAAGGAGGCGTTCCTCTTGCCCGACGACCCGCGGCGGGCGAAGTTCGCCCGGCTCACCGCCCAGGAGGAGCGCGCCGGATTGCTGGACGAGACCGCCACGATCGGCACCCGGGCCGGCTGGGACGAACGGCTGCGCGAGCGCGGCTATGCCCTCCGCGGGCACAGGCTGGTGCGAGCTCGGGCCCTGGACGGTCCGACATCGGCCCGACCAGACGACTCCTCCGGATGATGTGCTCGGTCTCGCGGAGCCGGGGTATCGCAGCGTGACCGGGGTCCGTCGCGGTGCGTCACCAGGGCATGTGAATGATCCGGGCCAGGTCCGAATCACCGCCGGTACGTTGGCGTGAGCTCTCCGTTTTGGTCGACGATTCCTGCCTGGACGAGCGACTCGCGGAATTCCTCGGGTGTCATCTTGCGGATGTTCTCGACGATGTACGCCCAGGGACTGTCCGCGTACGACGCCTTCTCCGCCTCCTCAGCGGCGTCCATACCGGCCATCCGGCCCGACGTGCCAGACCGCGAGGATGTTCTTTTGCGTCCGGACGTTGACCTGGATGTGCGCTTCTTCATAGATCCAGCTCCTCTCCCAGATCCGCTTCGCCGACTCGGTGGGGACATAGACAGCCCGCGCAGAATCGATCGGTTTTGGAAGATCCTACGGAGGAAGTCTCTACTTGATGCGGAGGATCCGGCAGGTCTGTTCGTAGCTCGACTCCAGCTCGAGCGGCACCGAGTCGGTCTCGGAGAGCCACAGCGGCAGCGTCGGTAGCGGCCGGCCGATCTCGAGAAAATGCGACCAGGTCTCGAACAGCCAGCCATCCTCGTTTTTGTTCCAGCGGCAGGCCGCGGCGTAGGTCGGCGGGGGCTCATCCGGCAGGGCAGGGTCGGCCAATCCGATGAGGTCGATCAGGTCGCTGTAGAGGTTGGCCTTCCGCGTCGTGACGAGGTCCACGATCGCGACGCAGACGTTGTCCAGGATCAGGGTGGCGCACTTGGCGACGAAGGCGCGGCGGTGCTCGGGCCGGTCCTTGTTGGCCGGGCTAACGATCTCGATCGCGGCCACCAGGCGCCGGCCTGACCTGGTGTCGTAGACGAGCACCTCGTACTCATCCACATCCGGCAGGTCGGTCGCAACGGCCAGCGTCGGCCGCGGCGGTGCCCAGATTGCCGTCGCGACTCCACCGCCGCCGTCACTCACGACGGCCGAGGTGGAATCGGCGTGGTCCCGATCCTGGTCGTAGGTCGCCACGTCGATCTCGAAGGACGAGCCGAGGTGGATCTGCGGCTCGGCGACGTAGCGCTCCGGCAGTTTCCCCTCGAGCCCCGCGACGATCATCATCGGCCAACCGCCGTGAAGACCGTCCCACGACCTCCGATCGGCGAGTGGGGGGTGGAAGTGATCGCGCAAGGGCATCGCGGCATCCTCCTCATCCCTGATGATACTCGATGAACCGGATCGCTCCCAGCCAGGATCTCGTCAGACGATGCCGGTCCGATCCGCCAGGAGGGGCGCGCCGGCTTGCTCGACGAGACCGCCACGATCGGCACCCGGGCCGGCTGGGACGAACGGCTGCGCGAGCGCGGCTATGCCTTGCGGGGGCATCGGTTGGTGCGGAGTCGTGAGGGGTCCGACCCGGCGGGGACGTGAGCAAGCTGGGCGGCTCGTCATTTGACCCGACAGGGAACGGGGAGCGCCCGGAAATTGGTCCCGTTATGGAGTGGGAGGCCTCCTCTGGCTCTTCCCCCGGTGAGACGGGCGGGCAGGTTTGGGACCGGATGCCATCCCCGCCGCCGCGACGGCCATCGCCTCGACGACGCCCCGCAGCAACGCGAACCATCCCATCAGATAGGGCTCGTCGATGCGGACACGTGCTCCCTCGGCAAATCGCGCGGCGGTGCCAGCCCTTTCGAGATAGTCCCGGTTGATCACGCCCCGGTTGTGCTCCAGGCAGTCGCGGGCCGCCTTCATCTCGTACAATCGAGCAGCCTCGGACCGGTCCGGGCATCCCAGCCTGACCCTGTTCTCAATGTATCGGAACCACTTTTCCGGCCGCTCATAGCTCAGGTCCCGGACGGTCCGCTCGATCAAACCATCGAGGATGGGGGCGCAGTCGCGCAGGTGGAGCAGACGAGAAAGGGGGATCTGGACTTCTTCCTGTTTCCTGCCCCGGCGCTGGCCGGTCGCGGGGTCGAAGTTCAGGTCCAGGTCCTCGGGATACGCCGTCAGCCAGAGCCGGATCAGCCCGAGGATCCAGTCCTCCAGGAGTGTCGAGAGCTCCCGGAAAGTCGACTCGGCGAGCCGGACGGTGACGTATCTCTCGACCCGGGAATCCAGGTCGCCGATGGGCAATGGGCGCCTGGTGGCCAGGTCGATGATTCCGATTGGGCGGCCCTTGTACGCGAGCTGCTGCACGAGCCGCCAGGCTTGCCGCGTGTGCACGTAAAACTCGCGGGCGTCGTCCAGCCGAGCCACGATCCGGTCGGCCAGGCCACGAATTTCGTCCGCCAGTGGCATCGCTCGGTACCCGGCCGTCAGCCGGCCTCGTCCAGGATGGCCTGAATCCGGGCCGCGTCGCCGCCCTTGCCGAAATTGATCACGGTCGTATACGGCCCGTTGTCCAGCGAGATCGCGTCGGCGTCAACCCAGTAAAACACCTCATGCCGGTCGAGCAGGGGGCGAACGGCATCGAGCTGTGTCAGGGTCACCATAAGAGACGGTCCTGCGATGTCATCGTTCTCGACTCGCAGGCTTTCCTTGGTCATCTCGTCGATCATGGTCGATCTCCTCGGACGGGGGCGACGCCCGCCTCTCGATCCTAAGCCTTCCCCCCTGTTCCTGCCAGATTGATTCATTGTAGGGGAGAGTTGAGCGGGACGGGGGAATGAGACGCGATCGCCCGCCGGAGTACCGAGGATCTTCTCGTCTACCTGGCCCTCGCCCGCTTCCGCCGCCGGCCGCCGGTCTCGGCCCTGCCGGCCGGGCTCCGGCGGGACATCCGGGCGTTCTTCGGCACCTACGCCGCCGGCTGCCGACGGGCCGACGAGCTGCTGTTCCGGGCCGGCGACGCCGCGGCCGTCGACGACGCCTGCCGCCGGTCCCCCGTCGGCAAGCTCCTCCCGAACGCCCTGTACATCCACCGCTCGGCCCTCGAGGCGCTCGACCCGCTGCTCCGCGTGTATGAGGGTTGCGCCCGCAGCTATCTCGGCGACGTCGAGGGCGCCAACCTCGTCAAGCTCCACCGCCACTCGGGCAAGGTCTCGTACCTGGTTTACCCCGACTTCGACGCCGACCCGCACCCGGCGCTGCTGCGCAGCATCAAGCTGGACCTCCGCACCCGCGCGATCGACGGCACCGACTACTCCGCGAGCGCGAACCCGCCGGTCCTGCACCGCAAGGAGGCGTTCCTGTTGCCCGACGACCCGCGGCGGGCGAAGTTCGCCCGGCTCACCGCCCAGGAGGAGCGCGGCGGGCTGCTGGACGAGACCGCCACGATCGGCACCCGGGCCGGCTGGGACGAGCGACTGCGCGAGCGCGGGTATGCCCTCCGCGGGCATCGGCTGGTGCGCGACCGGTCCAACGGATGACGGTCGTGGAGTTCCTGTTCGACCGACACACCCGCCTGCCCCGCCCCGTCCGTCCGGTGACGACGACCGCCCGAACCCGTCCCGGCCGGCCGCGGGGCCGCCGCCTGCGGGGCCACGACCCGACCCGCCGCCGGCCTCCCGATCCGATCCCGTCCGGTCCGTCCGGCCGCCGCCTCCCCTGGCCGGTTCCTCCTCGCCCCTTGATACTGTTCCCGGTGGCCATAAGCCCTCCCAATCGTCATAACCGGCCGCGAAAAATATCCGGAATGCCAAAAAGTTGCGAATAAATCGGCGCGGGCGGCGTCTATAATAAGGTCCGTCAGGTGCAGGTCGCTCTTTGACAATCCGGTCGTCGGTGAGAATCATCCCGCCCGGGATTCCCGTGCATCCACGACGGTACGCCAGGCCGGCCGCCCTCAACGGGGCGGCGCCGGCCTCGCGGCATGCGCCGTGGGCAGGCCACAGGCCCTTGCCTGCTGGATCAGCGCCTCCTTGCCAGCAAGGAGGTCACGATGAGTGCACATCGGCCCCGGGCGGGCTTCCAGGGGCTCGACACCCTCGAAATCGCGCGAACGAACCCAATCTTCATCTATTCTTCATACTCGTTCGACCGGATTTCGGCGCCGAGAGGCGTCCGCAGGGGTGGATTTGAGCAAAACGAACCCAATTTCTGCCCGGTGGGCAGCCGCGATTGCGTTCGTTTGTACACCAGGCGGTCGGCGTCCGTGTTGCGCGCCGGGGGGCGTCCGGCCGGTTCGCAGGGTAAGATGGCGGCCCGACCGTCGGCGATCGGGCGGGGACCGACGGATCGGCCGAGGGTCGCCGCGGCGGGGAATCGGCCGGCCCGCGGCGACGGCAGGCCGTCGCTATCCCGACAATCGGCCGGCCCGGGGCTTGCATTCCGAAGTCCGCTCCAGGATCGGGAGGGCGAGGCTCCTGCCGAGCCGGGATGAGGTGAGGTGAGGCTTCCCCAGGGTCCCGGTCGAATCGGGCTCGCCGGGTGGCTCGCCCTCACGGTCAGGGCCTTTCAGGGCAGACTTTAAGTTGATTGTGTGAAACAACCTGGAAAAAGAGCCAGCGCACGGGGGCCGGTTCGTCGTATCATAAAGAGCGTGAGGAGGTCGCGCGATGCAGGAGCCGGCCAGGGTCCAGGGGGGCCCGGACGACATGAGCATCGGTCAGACGGATGGGTGCATACCCGCGCCCCGGATCGCGGTCCGTCCCGCGGACGCCAATCGGGGGCTCGGGACCGGCGGGCCGGACGGTGGCCGTGCGGGGGATGACTCGCACCACCACGACGCCTGGCTGGTCGAGCATGCCCGCCGCGGCGATCATCAGGCGTTCGCCGCGCTGGTGCGGCGCTACGAGCGAAAGCTTGTCCGCGTCCTCATCCGGCTGGTCCACGACCCCGAACAGTCCCGCGACCTGGCGCAGGAGACGTTCTGGCGGGTGTACACCCGGCTCGATCGGTTCGATACGGCTCGGCGGTTCGGCCCGTGGCTGTTCCGCGTGGGGGTCAACCTGGCCCTGGACTGGCTCCGGAGCACCAAAAGCGCCCCGCCGCCGGCCGCCTCGATCGACCGGACGGATGCCGACGGCCAGGCGGTCTTCCAACTGGCCGATCCCGACCCCCGCGAACGGGCCGATCTGGCACAGGAAGTTCATTATGTCCTGGAGATGATGCCCGTCAGCTACCGGACGATCCTCGTGCTTCGCGACCTGGAGGGCTTTTCCTCGTCGGAGGTTGCGGCGATCGTCGGGCGCCGCGAGGCGACCGTGCGGTGGCGGCTGGCGAAGGCCCGCGAGAAGTTCCGAGAGATCTGGGAACGCCGCCAGGATGCGGCGTCCGGTGGGGCCACGGAGGACCATTCCAGCAATGGGCACGACGATGAATCATCCGGCATGTGAATGGGTCCGGGGTCGCCTGCCCTTGTGGAGGGGGCCCCTCGAATCGGCCGGCGATCCCGACGGCGACGGGGGCGACCTCGACGCGGCGGAGCACCGGGCGATCGAGCGCCACCTGGCGGCCTGCACGGCGTGCCGGGCGCACCGATCGGGGCTGAGCCGGGCGTTCGAGGCGCTGGGCGCGGCGGCCGCCGCGGTGCCGGCCGCGCCGGAGGGGCCGTCGCTCTGGCCGTCGCTGGAGCGCCGGATCGCTGCCCACGTGATGGCCGGAGCATCCCGGCCGCGGGAGGAGGACGTCGCCGACCGGCTCGAGGCCTGCGCGGCCCTCGACGCCGAGCGTCCGCTGCGGACCGCCTGGATGCAGGACACCCTGAAAGAGGGGTTCGCGGACTCGATCCTGGGCGGCCTGGACGGCTCGCGGCCTTCCGTCTCGATGCCGCGGGTCCTCGGCGCGAGCCTGGCGGCATCGATCCTGCTGCTGGCGGTCGTGGTGCCGGCGCAGTGGCGGCGGCAGTCCGCCGCCGAGGCGGACATCCGGTCCAACGCCCGCCCGGTGGCGGGCCTGCTCCGGCTGCCGTCGGCCCGGCCGGCCCCCGCTCCCGAACCGCCGGCCCACCTGGCCGCGACGGCCCGCCGCAATCCACGCCGCGGCCATCGCCGCGACCTCCCCGCCGGGCAGTTGGCCCAGGCGGATCTGAGCCGTGCGCCGGCGGTCCCGGTCACCGCCACGACCCCGGCCCCCACGGCCGCGACCGAGCCCGCGCCCGGGGCCGCCTCCCGGATCGGCTACGACCTCGAGCCCGTCACGCCCATGCCGTCCGACGGCCGCGACTCGCAGGCTGTCTATTGAGGGGCTGACGAAGAGAGCCGGCCATTCACCGACCCGCGCGAGCCGTCGGCGGGACGGAGACGGCCGCGGGCCAGGAGGTGGAGTCACGAGAATCACCGGGGAATTCACGGAGGATCGATCACGCGGGTCCGAAAGGCGGTCGGGCTTTCGAGCCCGACGAGACCTGGGCACCGGGCACGAATGCCCGACCTCATTGGAGGATGCTTCCCGCCGAGGTAACACAAAAGTCCGCTGATGCGTTCCGGTTCCCGGGAGGGCTAGGCTCCTGCCGAGCCTCCCCTCAATGGGTCCGCAGGGGCCTCGCCCTCCCGACGGGATCGGGGGGCACCAGCGGGCACGTGCACGTGAATGAGGCACTCACTGACCGCAGGCGAGTCACAGCCACCCATGTCCAAGCTGCCCCATGACCGCCGGAATGCCAGGGCTCGGGCGACGCGCCTGGCGGTCGGGTGCGCGCTCTTGCTGATGCTGGCGATCGGCATCGCGGCGGCCGTCTGGCCGGCGGCCCGGCCGGATCCGCGCGGGGAGAACCTTGCGGCGGACGCGGGGAATGGGCACGGTGTCGGACCAACCCCGGGCGGGTTGGATGGCGTGGCCTCGGCCGATCCTCGGGAGTCGGGGGCGTCCGGCCAGTCCGGCGAGGACGACGGCGTCGACGCGGCGGACGAGGCGGCGGCCGCGTGGGACGGCCCGCACGGAGGCGGCCGAGGCCGAGGCCGCGGCCGCGAGGCCATCGGTCCCGGCGTGGGGACCGAGGAGCTGCTGGCGGCCTGGGATCACCTCGAGCGGCAGATCGCCGCGGCGATCGAGCGGGCGCGCGAGTCGGTCGTCGAACTGGAGTACACCCCGGTCGATTCCCCCCTGGGCGAGCGTCGGGTCGCCTCGGGGGTGGTGATCAGCCCGCGCGGCGAGGTGCTGGCGGTGCGGATCGATCCCCCTCCGAGCGGCGGGGGCGGCAAGAAGCCGGCGGGGGCCGAGGATCGTCGCGTCGCCCCGGCGCCGATCGTGGCCCGCGACCACCTGGGCCGGGCGCACGTGGTGCAGTGGCTGGCGGCCGACCCGTACACGGGGCTGACGCTCCTGCGGATCTCGCCCCGCGCGGTGCGGCCGATCCACGCCGCGGCCGACCGGCCCAAGCTCGGCAGCCAGGTGTTCATCGTGGGGAGCCCGTTTGGCATGGGGCATTCGGCCAGCCGGGGGCATGTCGCCGGGCTGGATCGGGCGCTGAAGCTGGGCGAGCGCCGGCTGGGCGGGTTGATCCAGATCCAGGCCCCGCTGTATCCGGGCGACAGCGGGGCGGCGGTGGTCGACCTCCGCGGCGACTGGCTGGGGCTGATCCGCGGCGGCCTGGCGAACCGGGGGTCGGCGGCGGGCGGGGGCGGGTCTCTCGTCGCGGCGGCGCCGCTGGATGCCGGCACCGAGGAGGGCCCGGCGGCAGCCGGCGGGCGCGCCGGCGCGGCGGGCGCGCCGGCCGATCGCGAGCCGGCCGTCGACGACGAGCTGTCCCGGCCGGCCGACCAGGACACCCACTTCGGCTTCGGCATCCCCAGCCGCGACGCGCTCTGGATCGCCGACCAGCTCCGCCTGCATGGCCGGGTCGATCGGTCCTACCTGGGTGTCCACTTCGTCCACGAGCGGCCGGTCGCCGCAACCGAGGCCCAGCCCGGAACCGAGCCCTCGACCGACCCGGGCGCGGCCGCCGGTTCGTCCGCAACGCTCGGCGCGCGGGCATGGCGAGGCGCCGGGGGCAGAGGCCAGGCGGATACCCCGGTCGCATCGGCGTCGCCCGACCGGGATTCGGGGCCTGCCGGCGAGATCTCGTTGCCCCGCGAGGGTGCCCGGCTGCTGGATGTCCTGCCCGATTCCCCGGCCGAGCGAGCGGGCCTCCAGCCGGGCGATCGCATCGTCGGCGTCAACGGCCAGCCGATCCGCTCGCGCAACGACCTCATCGACCGGCTCGATCGGATCCCGGCGCGGACCACGATCGTGGTGGGCGTGGTCCGCGAGGACGACGCCGATCGGCCGCGATTCGACGTGCCGGTCCAGACCGCCAGCCGGCCGTCGTCGGGTCGTCAGTCGGACGGACGGGCGGCGTCGGCCGGGCACCGCCCGGGCCGGGCGAGCGTCGACGTGACTCCCACGGCCTCGCGGATCGCCCCCCCCGCCCCGGGATCAGGGGCACCCGCGAAGGATCCCGAGCCTTCGAGCTCCAATTCGGCCTCTCCTGCCTCGCCGCCCTCGCCGCCGGCACCCGCCGACTCGCCCGGCGCGGCCGGGCGCGCGGACGGGGCCCCGGCGGCCCGGCCGAAGTCGGACCGCGGCGACGCCGCGCCGGGCCATCCGGCCCTCAACGAGCTGAAGCTCAACCTGCCCCGCGCCGTCGTCGAGCGGCTCGAGCACATCGAGCGGCGGCTCGATCAGATGGAGCACTTCCGCGAGCCGCCCGCCGCCGGCCATCCCGCGAGCGGCCCCGCCCGTCCGGGCGGGTCCCGAACCCCGGCCGATCGGCCCGGGCCCTCATCGCCCTGAGAGCCTATGAAGAGATCGATTCCGAAGGACAGATAGAAAAGAACAAGTAAAGAAAGGACAGAAGGGAAGAGAGCAAGTCGTCGCAGGCGGCGACTCGGCATGGCCCCACGCGGCTTCGCTCTCTGCTCCCCGCTCCATTCCCACGGTCCTTTCCCCTCCTCTGAGGCCCGGGCAGGGCGCCGAAGAGGTCGAACCGATCGACGGCCCGCCCAATCTCACGGCGATCGGGCGGCCGCGTCAACTCTTTCGCCTGCGCCGCCGGGTCGGCAGATGCTCGCCGAATGACGCCAGGTCCGGGCAGGTCGCGGCCATGGCCAGGAGCCGCCTGAGCTGGGCCTCGTCGAGCGATTTCAGGCGGTCGCTCAACCGGGCGGCGTCGTCGCCGAATCGCGAGGTCAACACCGTGACGACGGCGTCTCTTTCGCCCTCGAGTCGGCCCTCCTGTCGGCCCTCGAGTCGGCCCTCCTGTCGGTCCTTCTCGCGCGCCTCGCGCGCCATCTCCTCGAAGAGTTCCCGGAGCAGCGGTGATCCCGTCTTGATCATGGCCTTCTTTCCTCCCAGCTTCAGGAAGAGTCTCGGGTCATTATACTTCAGGCCGGCCATGAAGTGGGTCACCACTCGCATGTTCTCGCGCAGTCCCTCGGGCACGTCCCGCTCGATCCGTTTGCGGCATTCGTCCAGGATCGGCTCGACCGGGCCGTCGAACCGCGACAGGGGCACCAGCGGGATCAGCCCGACGTCGCCGGAGGCCAGTAACTCATCGGCCGGGAGATTCCACAGCTCGATTACCTTCCACTGGACGTGGATCCGCGTGATCCCCGAATCGCTCGGCAGGTCCAGCTCGCGCGGGACCGGCCGCTTGCCGCGGGGGCGGAGGACCAGGACGATGACCTCCGGTACGAGGCCGCGCTCGAGGTAGATCAGCAGGGCGTCGTCGGCGGCCTGCCTGACCAGCCGCGGGTAGGGATAGGTGGAAATCTCCAGGGCGAAGAGGCTTGGATCGGATCGCCCGCGGAGGCGGGCCTCGATCAATCCATCGGGCAACCGCCGAGGCTGGACGGGTTCGGCCTGGACCGCCTTCCAGGAGATCAGCCCGGGGGTGCCGGCCAGACGGAGGATGGTCCCGCCGTAGTGGCGGATCAGCCACTTTCCGCCCTTGTCCCGATCGTGCATCGCGAAGAGCCCCGAGGTGGAGGGAGAAGGCGGCTGGCCGGCTCGACGCGAACGCAACGCGCGAGGAGCCGTCCCGTCCCGTCCCGTCCCATCCCGACAATCATCGGCAGGAATCGGCGTCGAGATGCGTCAATCAAGGACCGGGGGGCGCTGTCGATCTCGCGTCACCCGCCCATCAGGTAGGGCGCGATGAGGCTGCGGGGCAGGCCGATGTCGATGACGGCGACGTCGCCGGTGTAATCGACGGCGCCGGGCTCGGAGAAGCCCTGCTTGGGGGCGACGAACGTCGCCGTGGCCTGCGCGTGCACGGCCACGCCGAGGGGCCTGCCGGTGTCGGCGTCGAGGCCAGAGGGTAAGTCGAGCGCGAAAGCGGGCCGGCCCGAGTCGTTGATCGCCTCGATCACGGTGCGGAGCGGGCCCTCCACCGGCCGCGACAGGCCGGTGCCGAGGAGGGCGTCGACCAGCCAGTCGGCGCCGGCCAGAAGGGCGTGGAGCGCCCCGGGGTCGACCTCGTCGCCGGGATGCTCGTCGAACCAGGTGGACTGCGCGATGCCCGATCGGGCCAGGATCGCGTGCTGCACGGCGGCGTCGCCTCGCAGCGCGTCGGCGTGGGCGAACCAGGCGACACGGACCGGGAATCCCCAGGCGTCCAGGTGCCGGGCGACGACCCCGCCGTCGCCGCCGTTGTTTCCCGGGCCGCAGAGGATCAGCATCCGCGGCGGCTTCGGCCCGTGCGGGACCTGGGGCTCGGTCATGGTCTCCGGCGGCGTGAACGGACGGCCGCCGGCGTCGGGCGGGATCGCCCCGGCCAGCTCCGCCAGCCACGAGGCCGCGCCCCGGCCGGCGTTCTCCATCAGCAGCAAGGTCGGCAGCGCCAGCTCGGTGGCGGCACGCTCGTCCAGCGCACGGACCTCCTGGCGCGACATCGGCCGAATCCGGACCATCATCACCCCGGCCCCCCGCGAAACGTTCGAGTCCACCCGGTCGTGCCCGCCTTCCTCGGAGTTAACCCGATCCGGGCGGCATTGACAATCCCCGGGGGGACTTCCAGAATACCCTCGTGGGTGCCCCGGCCGCCCGGCCTCCCGGGGCACCGCCCGCGATCCCCGCGGGCGCCAATGATCCCGACGGGTGAGGAGCGGTCCCGAGATGCCGATCTACGAGTATCACTGCGAGCCCTGCGACCAGACCTTCGAGACCCTGGTCCGATCGTCCTCCGACGCCCCGCGCTGCCCCCACTGCGGCAGTCATGACGTGGCCCGGCAGCTCAGCGTCCCGGCGGCCGCCCAGACCGGCCGCGGCCGCGCGGCCGACCTGCCGGTCTGCGGGGCCCCGGCCGCCCCGTCCTTCGGCTGCGGCCGGCCCCAGTGCGGCGGAGGCGTCTGCGCGGGGCTCGATTGAACCAAATCCCGACGACCCGCCCGTGTCATCCCTGGGCGTCCGTCCCGTCTAGATGCTCGGTCCTGGCGAGATCGTGATCCACGCCGAGAACTCCGACGTATTGCCACTCGAGTCGGTGGCCGTCGCCGTGATCGCCTGGCCCACGGGGATGTTCACCCCGGTGAGGTTCACGTTGATCGTCGCGACGCCGCTGCCGTTGGTTGTCACGGTGGCATAGCCCAGGTACGTGTGACCCTGTCCGTAGGCCGACGGGTCGCCGGTCGGCTGCGAGAAGAACTCGACGCGATACGTCCGATTGGCGACGCTGGTCAGCGTCCCTGTAATCGTCAAGCCGCCGCCACTGCTATTCATTGCCGTGGCGAGCACGGGATAGTTCTGGAGCAGGTTCGGGCCCACCGTTGGCTCGGGGTTGTGGTTCGGGGTCACGCCGTCGGCGCCCAGGTCGATGCCCAGGCCGGTGTTGGCGTAGATCGCATTGCCCAGGATGCTGTCTCCCTGGCTGTTGTCCGTCGTCGGATTGTTGCCCACGTCGACGCCCGTGTTGTTGCCGGCGATCGTGTTCCCCGCGCCCGGCGAGGTCCCGCCGATCGTGTTGTTGCTCGAGTCGTTCTGCACGAAGACGCCGTAGCCGCCGTTGCCCAGCAGCGTGGTGCCGTCCACTCCGACACCGATCCTGTTCGAGGTGATCGCATTGCCGCCCGAGGCCGTGTTCAGCTCGATGCCGTTCTGGGTGTTGCCCGAGATCACGTTGCCGCTGATCGTGCTGTTCAGCGAGGTTCCCAGGAGGATTCCGTTGAGCCCGTTCCCCTGGTCGGAGATCCCCGCCGCGTTGGTGCCGATCAGGTTGTTCACAAGGCTCGCGCCGGTGGCCGACGCCAGGTTGATACCGTTGCCGGCGTTCTTGCTGACGACGTTCCCCTGCCCCGCGCCGGTCCCGCCGATCGAGACGCCCGAGGCCCCGTTGACGGCGATCCCGTCGGCGCCGTTGGAGACGACCTGATCGCCCTGGATCGTGATCGCGGTCCCGGTGCCGTCGACCTGCACGCCGTTGCCCAGGTTGCTCGAGATGAGGTTGCCCTGGCCAGTCGTGCCGGTGCCGAGGACGGCCGTCTTGCCGGCCAGCTCGACACCGATCGCGTTGGCCACCGGGCCGGTGCCGGTGCGGTTCACGCCGATGTTGTTGGCCAGCATCGTCAGCGACTGCGCCTGGTTGGTGAACAGCACGCCGGCGCCGGTGTTGCCGCTGATGACGTTGCCGAAGCCGGCCTGGCCGATGGTGGTCTGGCTGGTGGCACCGATCAGGTCGACGCCCTGACCGCCGTTGGCCACGGCGGCCGTGCCGGACAGGTTCGTGCCGATCAGGTTGCCGGCGATCAGGGTGGACTGGGCGCTCGAGAGCTGGACGCCGTCGAGCGTGTTGCCCGAGATCACGTTGCCGCCGCCGGCAACCGCGCCGCCGATGGTGACCTGCATCGACCCCGTGAGCTGTACGCCGCTCTTGCCGTTGGCCAGCGAGAGCGTGCCGGTGACATCCGTGCCGATCGTGTTGGCCTGGATCAGGGTGCCCGTGGCGTTCACGACCTGGATGCCGTTCTGATCGTTGCCTGAGATCAGGTTGTCGGCCCCCGTCGACGTGCCGCCGACCGTCACGCCGGCGGCCTGGTTGACGAGGATGCCGTTGAGCGTGTTGCCGCGGTCGAGCGTGCCGGTGCCGTCGGTGCCGATGGTGTTGCCCTGGATCAGGGCGTTCGCCGCGGACGCGCCGCTCACTGCGATGCCATTGCCGGCGTTGCCGCTGATGACATTGGTCGCGCCGGCGGCGTTGCCGCCGATCGTGACCCCGCGGCCGGCATCCGTGATCCCATCGCCGCCGTTGCCCAGAACGTTGTTTGTCGAGACGTCCATGCCGAGGGTGTTGCCCTGGACCAGCGTGCTATTCGTCCCTGCGCCCAGGTTGATGCCCGAGCCGGTGTTGCCCGAGATGATGTTGCCCATCCCCAGCACCGTGCCGCCGATCGTTGTACTCGAGGCGGTGTCGGTCACGTTGATGCCGGCGCCGCCATTGGCGACCTTTTGCGTGGCTCCGCCCGCGAGCCCGATCGTGTTGCCCTGGATGGTCGTGGCGGTCGTCCCGCCGTCGAGCAGGACGCCGTCGGCCGTGTTGCCCGAGATGAAGTCGCTCAGCCCGGTCAGCCCGCCGATGGTGGTCCCCTCCGCGTTGTACGCCTCGATGCCCGCGCTGCCGTTGGCCAGCGCGGCGTTTCCGGCGGCGTTGAGCCCAATCAAATCGTTGACGATCGCCACGTTATCCGTCGACTTGAGATAGATGCCGTCGCCGGCGTTGCCGCTGATGATGTTGCGGCCGCCGCCGGTGCCGCCGATCGTGACCGTGGCGTACGCGACGGTGACCCCGGCGTCGGAGTTGCCGACCGCCCTGGTCCCGGTGAGATCGGTGCCGATGAAGTTGCCGACGATCAAGGTCCCGGTCACGGACGACCCGTTGACGTTGATCCCCGAGCCGCCCACGCTGCTCCGGCCGTTCCCGGAGATCACGTTCCTGGCGGCGGCCGCGGTCCCGCCGATCGTGGTGCCGCTTCCGCCGATCAGGTCAATGCCGTCGTAGTAGTTGCCGATCGCCCCGCCGGTGCTGCCCAGGCCGATCGTGTCCCCCTGGATCAGCGTTCCGGTCGCCGAGCCGATCACCTCGATGCCGGTCGTGCCGTTGCCGCCGATCGTATTGCCGGCCCCCGCGGTCGTGCCGCCGATCGTCGTGCCCGCCGCCGAGTCCTGCACGTACACCCCCGCGCCGTTGGCGGCGGCCGCCGTCCCGGTGGCATTGAGCCCCACGACGTTTCCCTGGATCAGGGTCGCCGAGGACGTCCCGCCGACGAGGATGCCGGCATTGCCCGAACGAGCCCCGTTCCCCGAGATCACGTTCCCCGCGCCCTGGGTCGTCCCGCCGATCGTGTCGTTCGACGAGCCCGACGTGAGCGAGACGCCCTGGAGGCGGTTCGACATCTGGTTCGCACCGCTCGAGTCCATCCCGATCATGTTGCCCTGGATCAGGGTCCCCGAGTCGCCGCTCAGCAGCACGCCGGCGCCAGCGTTGAACGAGATGACGTTGCCCTGGCCGGGCGCGCCGATGATGTTGCCCGTGGCGGCGGCGCCATTGATCTCGACGCCGTTGCCACCGTTGACGACGCCGCTCGACCCGGTCACGGCTGGGCCGATCGTGTTCTGCACGAGCTTCTGGAGTCCGGTCTGGATCAGCACGCCATCCCCGGTGTTCCCCGAGATGTAATTCCCCTGGAGGGTATTCGTCGCCTGGATCGTCCCGCCGATCGAGACGCCCACCGCGTTGGCCACGGCGGCCTCGCCATTAACGTCGAGCCCGATGAAGTTGCCCGAGACGTTCGTGCCCGAGGCGTTGTAAAGGATCAGCCCCGCGCCGGTGTTGCCGCTGATGAGGTTGTAAGTGATCTGGTCGGACTTGCCGGAGTCGTAGATGCCGACGGCGTTGGGCACGGCCGACTTGCCGCCCGCGCTGGTGCCGATCAGGTTGTTCCCGATCGTGGTGGCCGCCGCCGGGCCCAGCGAATCGACGACCTCGACGCCGTTCTCGATATTGCCCGAGATCACGTTGCCGGCCGCGGCGGTTGTGCCGCCGATCGTCGGCGAGGCGCCGCTGACGTACACGCCGTCGGCGCGGTTGCCCAGCGCATTCATCCCGTCCTGGGTCGTCCCGATCGAGTTCCCCTGGATCAGCATGCCAGTCGCGGCGACGATGCCGTTGGCCTGGTTGCCGCTGATGGTGTTGCCCGCGCCGGCGATCGTCCCGCCGATGGTGACGCTCCCGATCAACCCGATCGCCCCGACGCCGTCGCCCTGGTTGCCGATCGCCGACTGGCCGCTGGCCGACGTGCCGATCAGGTTCCCCTGGATGACCGACTGGCTCACCCCGCGCAGCGCGATCCCCTCGCCCTGGTTGCCCGAGATGACATTGCCGGCGCCCGCGGCCGTCCCTCCGATCGTCAGGTTCAGGATGTCGGGCGGCGTTCGATTCGAGTTGGCTTCGATGCCGTGGCCGGCATTGGGCAGGGCGGACGTACCCGCCGGGTTGGTGCCGATGTCGTTCCCCTGGATCGCCGTGTTGCTGGACTGGCCAATGAAGATGCCGTCCCCCTGGTTGCCCGAGATCGTGTTGCCTGCGCCGGTGGCCGCCCCACCGATGGTCACGCCGCTCGCGCTGATGTCCGCGACGCCTACGGCCCCGTTGCCCAGGCCGGACGCCCCGGACGGGGTCGTGCCAACCGTGTTGCCCAGGATCACGACACCCGACCCGGAGAAGTTCGTCGCCAGCACACCGTCTTTCTGGTTGCCCGCGATGATGTTCCCCACGCCCGCGGCCGTACCTCCGATCGTGGCGTTCGGCGTGCGGATCTCGACTCCGTTTTGCCCGTTCGGCAGCGCGGCCTCCAGTTGCCGGTTGATCCCGATCACGTTGCCCAGGACGACGGTCGACCCGCCGAGCAGCAGGATGCCGTCCCCCTGGTTGCCCGAGATGACGTTGAATTGCAGCGACGATCGCGTGCCGCCGATCGTCGTGCCCGTCGAGGCGTTGCTTACCCGGATGCCGAATCCCTGGTTGCCGAAGGCCGTGGACCCGTTCTCGTCGACCCCGATCGAGTTCCCGATGATCGTCGTGTTCGTGCTCGCCGCGCCCGCGCCGATGTCCACGCCGCCCCAGCCCCCCTGCGAGCCGTTGCCGGAGATGATGTTCCCGTTGATCTTCACCGCGTTCGAGCCATTGACGATCACGCCGTCCTGGCCGTTGGGCACCGCCGCTGTACCCTGCTGGTTCAGTCCGATCGTGTTGGCGCTGATCTCGACATAGCCCCTGGTATTGTTCACGTCCACGCCGTGCAGGGTATTGCCCGAGATCACATTCACCCCGATCACCGCCGATGTCGCGGCGTTCAGGAACACGCCCCGCCCCGCGTTCCCCAGCGGAGTCGATCCGTCGGATGCCACTCCGATCAGGTTGCCCACGACCACCGCGTCGCCGCCCGACCCGACGAACACGCCCGAGCCCTTGTTGGCGTCGATCACGTTCCCCTGCCCCCGGTTCAGGCTGCTGACATACAGGATCGCGCCGGCGCCCGAGACCGAGATCCCGTTGCCGCCGTTGCCCAGCGCCCGGGTTCCCGTACTATCCGTCCCGATGTCATTGCCGTAGACGTAATTCTGGCTGAAGCCGCCGGAGGTGGTGGTCTGGTTGATGCCGTCGCCCAGGTTGCCGGAGACCACGTTCCTGGCGTCGGCTGTCGAGCCGCCGATCGTGTTCTTGTTGGCGTTGTTCTGGATCTGGATGCCGAAGCCGCCATTGGCCAGCGGGCCCGACTGCGTGGCCGTCAGCCCGATCGTGTTGCCCGTCACGACGTTGTTCTGCGCGACCAGGCCCGGGCCGGCGCCGAGGGCAATGCCGCCGTAGGCCGACGATGTCGCGTTGCCGCTGATGAGGTTCCCGCTGACGATCGTCCCGTTCGCGGCATTGAGCAAAATGCCGTCCTGCGCGTTCGGGTCGATGCTCGTGCCAGCGAAGTTGGTACCGATCCAGTTGCCGACGATCTGGTTCGGGCCGCCGGCCGAGACCTCGATTCCGTTCGTCGCGTTCCCCGAGACCAGGTTGCGCGAGGCCACCGTGGGGCCGCCGATCGTGTTGTTGCTGGCGTTCGCCAGGACGATCCCCTGGCCGCCGTTGGGCCTGGCGCCGGTGCCGCTGTTGTCGGTGCCGACCAGGTCGTTGATCACCATGTTATGGTTGCCGGTGATCTTGATCCCCTGGTTCAGGTTGCCCGAGATCAGGTTGCGGTCGGCGTTGGCCAGCCCGCCGATCACGTTGCCCTGGGCTCCCTCGATCGCCACGCCGATGCCGTTCCGCGCCGACGGGATGTCGCCATTGGGCTGGAGCCCGAGGAAGTCGCCGACGACCCGGGTGTTGCGCCCGCCCTTCAGCGCGACGCCCGCCTCCTTCGAGAACCCAACGAGTGAGAGCCCCTCGATCACGGTGCCGTCGCCCCTGGTCACGACCAGCCCCGAGAACCCCGCCCCGGCGACCGCCTTGATCTCGACCAGGATGATCGCGTTGTCCCCCTGGCCCGCGCCCAGCGTGTTGGCCTTCGCGCCGGTCTGGGTGTATCCGTCGATGGTCACGTGGCCCGTGATCGCGGGGAGCGCCGATTTCAGCTCGATCGTGTGCACGCCCGAGTACGGCGGACGGGACGGGATGTCGAACTTGATGAGGTCGCCGCCCGGCCTGGCGTTGGCCTGCTCGATCGCCCAGCGGAGCGAATGATCGCCAGCGTTGTTGGTGTTGGTCACCGTGAAGGTCGAGAGCAGCTCGCGGGTCTCGAGCCGGTCGAAGCCCGGGCGCCGCCTGGCCCGTGCCCTGGCCCGGACGAACGACGACGTGCCGAGCTTCCGCAATGCCGATTCGCGTCTGGGGATCATGGGGGCGTCTCCCGTAAGCTGTCTCGAGCCGGCTCACTCCGCCGCCGCGCGCCGTCGCGGCGCGCAGGATCCCCGCCGAGGCGGCCGCCTCTATCGACGGCCGCCGTGCATCGCATCGACTCGACTCGACTCGACTCGACTCGCCGGATGCGTCCGGGCGCTCTGCGGAGGATGTTCTATAACAACACTGTCCGGATAGCCTGGCGGCCCGACACCCGAAGACGGAATAATAGAACGTGCAGGAGCAAAAGGACGATCGGCCGTGACACCGAATCGCCACGGCCGTACTGGGATGGACGATCAGGCAGTCCTCAATGTCCATGGAACCTCTGTCATGCCGGTGTCGTCGGACGCATCCGTCACGACCTGGATCGGCCTGCTGCGCGGCGGCAACCGCGAAGCGGCGCAGCCGCTCTGGGAGCGGTATTTCGTGGCGCTGACGAAGATCGCGCAGGGGAAGCTCCGCGGCGCTTCTCGCCGCGCTCGCGATGAAGAGGACGTGGCGCTGTCGGCCTTCCACAGCTTCTGCCGCGGGGCGCACCGCTTCCCCCGGCTCAACGATCGGAATGACCTCTGGCAGGTGCTGATCATGCTGACCGCGCGCAAGGCGTTCCAGGAGCGCCGCCGCCAGCAGACCGCCCGCCGCGGCGGCCGCCGCGATGGCGAGGACCGCCGGTGCGCCGACGACGACGATGGCCGCCGGCTCGACGAGATCGTCGGCACCGAGCCCACGCCCGAGTTCGGCGCCATGATCGCCGAGAACTTCGACCGGCTGATGGCCGCGCTGCCCGACGACACCCTCCGCCGGATCGCGCGCCTGCGCCTGGAGGGGCACACCAACGACGAGGTCGCCGCCGAGCTCGAGTGCAGCACCCGGACCGTCGAACGCAAGCTCATGCTCATCCGCGGCTTCTGGGAGAAGGACGTCGCCTCGACCTGAACCGCCCGCCGCGATCGCCGCGAATTTCGGCCGCAAGGGTCGACATCCTGGCGGGCCGCGCGCGGTTTCGGCCAGTGACTCGACGGAGCCCCGCGCGAGACGAGACAGCCCAGGGGGGTCGGCCACCATGCCCCGCCACGCCTTCGATCGGCTCGGCCGGCTTAGCCTGGACGAGCAATACGCCGTCGACCAGCTCTGCACCCGCTTCGAGGCGTCCCTCCGCGCCGGCGAGTCCCCGTCGCCCGAGGATTACCTCGAATCGGCCCCGGCCGCCTGCCGCCCCGCGCTGCTCGGCGAGCTGGTCGCCCTCGAGATGGACTCCCGCCGCCGCGAGGGTCAATCCTTTGACCCGCGCACCTTCGTCGCGCGGTTCCCTGACCTGGCCGCCGTGATCGACGAGCTACTCGGCGAGCCCCCACGCCGCGACGACGACGGCGCAGGACGCGAGACCCCGTTCGATGTCGATCCCGCCGACCTGCCCCGGGTCGAGGGCTACGACCTGATCGCCGAGATCGGCCGCGGCGGCATGGGCGTCGTCTACAAGGCGCGCCACCGCGCGCTGGGGCGGCTCGTCGCACTCAAGATGATCCTCGCCGGCGACTTCGCCGATGAGCGCCACCTCGCCCGTTTCCTCGACGAGGGCGCCATCCTCGCGCGGCTCCAGCATCCCCACATCGTCCAGGTCTTCGAATTCGGCCACCAGGACGGCCGGCCCTTCCTGGCCCTCGAATACGTCGAAGGGGGCTCGCTGTCGGCCTGGCCAGGCCGGCACTCGCTCGGCTCGCGCGAAGGCGCCCGCCTCGTCGAAACCCTCGCCCGCGCCGTCCACCTCGCCCACCGCAAGGGGATCGTCCACCGCGACCTCAAGCCCGCCAACATCCTGCTGCACTGGCCCTCGGCCGCGGACACGGCCGATACCCTCAACGACCGGACCGAGGCCGAGGCCGAGGCCGATCCCGACGCGGACGCCGACGGCGACCCCGTCGACCCGCGCTCGCCGATCCCCAAGATTACCGACTTCGGCCTGGCGCGCTGCGACGACGGGACCCGCAGCCTGACCGAGTCGGGCCTGGTCGTGGGCACGCCCAGCTACATGTCGCCCGAGCAGGCGCTCAACGAGCGGTCGATCGGCCCGGCGACCGATGTGTACTCGCTGGGCGCGATCCTTTACGACCTCCTGGTCGGCCGGCCGCCGTTCCGCGCCGAGACGCCGCTTGAGACCGTCAACCTGGTGCTGGAGCGCGACCCGCCCCGGCCGTCGAAGTGGCAGCCGGGCCTGCCGCAGGACCTCGAGACCATCTGCCTGAAATGCCTCGAGAAGGACCCCGCCCGGCGTTATGCCTCGGCCGAGGCCCTGGCCGACGACCTCCGCCGATGGCGCCAGGGCAAGCCGATCCTGGCCCGGCCGGTCGGCCCGATCGAGCGCGCCGGCAAGTGGTGCCGCCGCCAGCCGATGCTGGCGGCCCTGATCGCCACCGTGATCCTGCTGGCCGCCGCGCTGGCGGTGCTCGCCACGGCCGCCGCCTTCCGCCTGGCGAACGAGCGGAACGAGGCCCTGGCCCAGCGCGAGCGCGCCGGCCGCATCGACCGCGAGCACAAGCTGGCGCTGGTCGACTCGCTCATGACCGCCACGCCGGACAGCGTGCCCTACATCCTCGAAACCCTGAGACCCGCCGCCGCGCTGGCGCTGCCCATCCTCCGGCGGCGGCTCGAGGACGGCTCCGCCGACGCCGATGTCGAGCCCGGATCGCGCATCCGCGCGGCGATCGCGCTGACCGTCCTGGGGGATCCGCGGATCGACTTCCTCGTCGACGCCGTACCCCGCGCCGACGATTCCGAGGGAGGCAACCTGGCGCTGGCCTTCCGCGCCCGCGGCGGTCCGGAACTGGCCGGGCGGCTGCTCGATCGCTCCCGGCGGGCCGGCGACCCGGTCGTCCGGTCGCGCTACGCCATCCTGCTCCTGGAACTGGGCGACCCGCGCGGCGTGCGCCCGATGCTGGCGGCCTCGGCCGATCCGAACCCGCGCAGCACCCTGATCGACCAGATCCGGTCCTGGCACGGCGACCTCGCGGCATTGCCCGCCCTGCTCCTCGCGGGCGACGACGAGGACTGCCAGAGCGGCCTCTGCGCGGCCGCGGGCCGGCTCGACCCGACGACCCTCTCGCCCTCCACTCGCCGACGGATGGCCGAGGCCCTCGCGACGATCCATCGCGACTCGCCGTCGCCCGGCGCCCACGCCGCCGCCGGCTGGGCGCTGCGGCAATGGCGCCTCCCGCTCCCCGGGCTGCCCGCCACGCCTCGACCCTCGCCGTCCCGGCGCTGGTTCGTGAACGACGCGGGCCTCACGATGATCGCCGTTGAGCCCGGCGGCTTCGTCCCCGGCCCGTCGACGGCCGTCCTGCTCACCCGCCGCTACTTCCTCGGCGACCGCGAGGTGACGATCGCCACCTTCCGCCGCTTCCTCGCCGAACCTCCGGCCCCGGGCGAGGAACGGCCGCCGGACTGGGGCGGACCGGCGCGCACCGGCATCCCCGAGGCCGACTGCCCGGCCAACAACGTGACCCGGCTGCACATCCTGCTGTTCTGCAACTGGCTGAGCCGCCGCGACGGACGCCAGCCCTGTTACACCCGCATCCAGGGCCAGAGCGACGCCTGGAGCTGGGACACCCTCGCCGACGGCTACCGGCTCCCCACCGAGGCCGAGTGGGACCACGCCCAGCGGGTCGGCTCGACTGCCACGTTCTTCTTCGGCGACGATCCCCGCTGGCTCCCGTCCTATTCGCACGTCTCGTCGCTGCGCACCTCGCCCGGCGGCAGCAAGCTGCCGAGCCGCTGGGGCCTCTTCGACATGTCGGGCAATGTCTGGGAGCACTGCTGGGATAACTTCGGCCCGCTCCCGTCCGGCCTGCTCATCGACCCGATGGGGCCGCACGAGGGAGTGAACTGGGTCCAGCGCGGCGGCGCGTTCGACTCCGGCTCGTACGACACCGTCTCGGGCTTCCGTATCGGCACCGGCGGCCAGGCTCCGACCTTCGGCTTCCGCGTCGCCTGCTATGACGGCACGCCGCGGGCCGACGACATCCCCGCGCGGCGGCGGGCGCTCGACATCGCCCTCGCGCAGTTCCCCGATCAGCCGCTCTTCCGCACCGCCCGCGCCGAGCTCGACGCCCTCCGCGAGTCGCATCGGCCGCCGAAGCTCCCCGAGGCCGCCCGACCCTCCGCCGCTCGCTCAAAATAATCCCGACACGGCAGGCTGCGAGACTCGTCGAACGGCGCTGGCGCCGCGACGGAAAACCGACTTGCACGCTCGAACATGATGGGGACTGCCTCCGAGTCCTCGAGGTGCCCGTCCCCATCTTGTTCGAGCCTTTTACGGGCCGCCGCGCCCTCCCGACGGCCCGGCCGTCGCGGTAGAGTAGGAAGCCCGGGCCGACCGAAGACGGCCCGGCCCCCTGCCCTGCCCTACTCATCCCACCCGAGGAGAGCGGCATCGTGCGATCGACGACCAACCCCACACGAAAGACGACCCCGGCCCCAACTCGCCGGGCGGCGGCCCTGGCATTCGGCCTGCTCCTGCTGCTGATCCCGGCCGCCGCATCCGCCCAGGCCCCGGCGACGGCCAACGGTCAGGCAACAGCGACCACGGCGCGCCGGCCGCCCAACATCGTCTTTATCTTCAGCGACGACCACGCCTACCAGGCCATCAGCGCCTACAACGATCCTCGCCGGCTGCTCACCACGCCGAACATCGACCGGATCGCCCGCGAGGGGGTGCGGTTCGACCGTTGCATCGTGCCCAACTCGATCTGCGGGCCCAGCCGCGCCACCGTGCTGACGGGCAAGTACTCGCACAGGAACGGGTTCTACAACAACAGTAACAGCCGCTTCGACGGCTCGCAGCCGACGTTCCCGAAGATGCTCCGCTCGGCCGGCTACCAGACGGCGATCTTCGGCAAGTGGCACCTGGTCAGCGATCCCACCGGGTTCGACGAGTGGCACATCCTGCCCGGCCAGGGCGAGTACTACAACCCGATGATGATCCACAAGGGGACCCGCGCCCGGCAGCCCGGGTATGTCACCGACGTCATCACCGACCTGAGCCTCGATTGGCTGCGCGGCCGCGACCGCTCGCGGCCGTTCCTCCTGATGTGCCAGCACAAGGCGCCCCACCGCGAGTGGCTCCCCGCCACGCGGCACCTGGGGCACGACGGCGACCGCAAGTATCCCGAGCCTCCCACGCTGTTCGACGACTACTCGGGCCGCGGCCTCGCCGAGCACGACCAGGACATGACGATCGCCCGCACGATGACCCCGCAGGACCTCAAGCTGACCACGCCGAAGGGCCTGACGCCCGAGCAGCGGGCGGCGTGGGACGCCTATTACGAGCCGCGCAACACCGCCTTCCGCGCGGCGAATCTCAACGGCGCCGACCTCGTGCGGTGGAAATACAACCGCTACATGCACGACTACCTGGGCTGCATCAAGGCGGTCGATGAGAGCGTCGGCCGGCTGCTGAAGTTCCTCGACGACGAGGGGCTGGCCGAGAACACGATCGTGGTCTACACCGCCGACCAGGGGTTCTACCTGGGCGAGCACGGCTGGTTCGACAAGCGCTGGATCTTCGAGGAATCGCTGCGGACGCCGCTGCTGGTGCGCTGGCCGGGCGTCACGAAGCCCGGCTCGGCAAACGCCGACCTGGTGTCGAACCTCGACTTCGCCGAGACGTTCCTCGACGCGGCCGGCCTGCCGGTGCCGGCGGACATGCAGGGCCGCAGCCTGGTCCCGGTACTGGCCGGCCGCACGCCGGCCGACTGGCGGAAGTCGTTCTATTACGAGTATTACGAGTACCCCCAGCCGCATCACGTCCGGCCGCATCACGGCGTGGTGACCTCGCGGTACAAGCTCGTCCGGTTCGACGGGCCCGACCTGGAAGCCTGGGAGCTGTTCGACCGCGAGAAGGACCCGTACGAGCTGAAGGACGTCCACGAGGATCCGGCCCATGCCGGGACGGTGGCCGAATTGAAGCGCGAGCTGACCCGGCTGCGGACCGAGCTGGGCGTCCCCGAGCATCCGCCCGAGGAGGCATCCGGCCGGCCGCGCCCCCGCCGGGCTCAATGAGAGTCGACCAGAGCGAGGTTTCACGCGGAGGGGGCCGGAGCGGAGTTTCACGCAGAGAGACGCAGAGACGCAGAGAAGTACGCAAGACGAAGAACGAAGACGGCTCCAGGAGAATCTGCCGCACTGCCGGCTCTGACATGACGGGCGAGGCGACCGGAATTCGCCCGCTTTCTCTGCGTCTCCGCGCTCTCTGCGTCTCTGCGTGAAACCTTCGTCTTCTCTGCGTCTCTGCGCGAGACCCTTGATCCCAACGATTCCGCCGGGCGACGACAGGCTGCCGCCGGGTCGGGTCATCCACGTCTGCTCACGACGAATTGTGAAATTCTCGTGTATTTGCGGGTTTGGCGTTGTTCCGGCGGGGTCCGATTTCATAATCTAAATTGGAGGAGCAGGTACGGAGGAGGGAGGAGGAGGGGGTACGACAGGGATGCGGCCGGGCGACGGTGCCGGCCGCGCGGCTTCCCGAGGCATCGGGATGGGGATGACGCGATGGGTCCGGAGCGGCAGGGCGGTGACTCCGACTGGGAGGACGGCCGGGTCTCGGTAGGTCGGAGCTTTCTCCGGGACCTGGAGAGCCTCTGGGCGGACGTGTTGAAGTTCGCGGCGATCGTCGAGGACACCCTCGACCGGAGCGTCCACGCCCTGTGCGACGGCCGGATCGAGGAGGCCGACGAGGTCAAGCGGCAGAAGCGCATCGTGGACCGCTGGGAGGTGCAGATCGAGCGCGAGTGCGTCCGGGTACTGGCGCTGCACCAGCCCGTCGCCTCTGACCTGCGGCGAGTGGCCGCCGTGCTGAAGATCAACGGCGACCTGCACCGGCTCTGCGACCTGGCCCGGCACATCGCCAAGCGGGTCAAGAAGCTCTCGGCCGATCCTCGCTCGACCCCGATCCCCCAGACGCTCGAGGACCTGGGCCTCGGTGCCCTCGACCAGGTGCACTGTAGCCTGGATGCCCTGGCCCGGTGCGACGTGGCGCTGGCGCAATCGGTGATCGCCGCCGATCAGCGGATCGACCGCGAGTACAGGGCCGTGCAAAAGCAGCTCAAGCGCGAGATCGCCACGTCCCCCGAGCGGGTGAAGAACCTGTTGCGTCTGGTCAACACCGCGCGCAACCTCGAGCGCATCGCCGACCACGCCTCCAAGATCGCCGAGGCGGTCGTCTATCTGAAGCAAGGCGAAATCCTCCGCCATCGGCCGGCTCCGGCCACCGCCCCGCCGGCAAGCTCCGTGTGAGCAGGGGTTAGGGGTTCGCGCGGATCGCAGATGGGTGGCTTACAGAGGGGCCGGGCCAGGCAGCAGTTTGTGCCGGCAGGGCTCCCAGCCCCCGCCAGGGGGCGATCGGACGTAGCCGGGGGGCGTCAGCCCCCCGGGCTCGGACCGCCGCGCCACACACCCAATCTTCTCGACGGACCCACCCGGCCGCGACCCCGCCACGCGGGGTCGCGGCCGGGTGGGTGACACAATGGCGGGGAGGCAAGTGTTCGTCCGGCGTTCCGGGGGATGACGCCCCCCGGCTACGTCCTGGCGCCCACTCCGTGGGCTTCTGGAACCGACTCGAACCTCCATCTCTCGCCCGAACAACGGACAACGGACAACGGACCAAAGAAGGTCAATTCCCCGGCCGCGGCCTGGCGACCCGCAGGTCGCCCAGGTCGAGCGTCTCGCCGGACCCGACGGTGAACTCGCGCAGGAGCACCGGCTTCCCCTCGACCTGAACCGTGGAGTGATCCACCGCGCGATACACGGCGCCCGGGATCAGCCCGGGGAACTTGATCCGGCCCTGGCCGTCAGTCTGGAACCCGGGGCCATGATGGACCTGATGGAGGTCGAGCATCTGCGTGGGGGACTCGTCCGCGAAGAGCGGGCCTTCCTTCGCGTTCCGGTCCGGGCCCACCGGGCCGGGAGTAATGACCAGCGAGATGATGGAATAGCCGGGATACCCCGCCAGCGGCTTGCCGCCGGCATCCACCAGCCGCGCCTGCACCGTGCCGCACGGCCGGAGCGAGACCACCACTTCGCCCTTCGGCGGCCGACCCGATAGCCGCACCTCGGCGCCGAGATCTCGCTCGGCGTCGAGGAAGAACGCCGAGACCTCGGCGTCGGGCCCGGGCGCGGGGTTGGGATCGATGCCGTGCAGCACAATGCGGCCGTCGCGGACGCTCGCCCAACCCCCGATACCGGGCGAGAGCCACTGCTTCCAGCCCCCGATTTGCAGGCCGCGGACCAGCAGCCGGCTGAAGACGATCGCGCCCCGGGCCGGCTTGCCCTCGGGGTCGACGACACGCACGGCGACCGACGAGCCCCGGCGAACGGTCAGATTCACCTCCTGATCGGCGCCGGCCTTCAGCTCGAGGGTGCGAGACGCGTGCGCGTAGAGCCTCCGTCGGCCGCCAGGCTGTGCCAGGACGGGCCCGTACTCACCGCCGTACACGCGGAGCACATAATCGTCGCTCGGCCCCTGGACGATCACGAACGCCGGGCCCGGCGGCCCGGCGATCCGGTACGTGCCGTCCGTGCCGGTTGCCACGGCAGTGCCGTCGTCGGTGAGGTTCCGCGACGCCCAAGTCAGCGACAGTCGCACGACCGCGCCGGCCACCGGCCGGCCGGTGCCTTCCTCGGTCACCTTGCCGTGGACCACGACGCCACGATTGAGCTTGATATCCAGCGATTGCTCGACCGCCTCGGCCGGCCACACCCCGCCTCGGCGTGCCACCAGGTAATCCGCACCCTGGGGCGCCTGCACCATCAAGGCGTAACGATTCGGAATCTCGCTGGCCTGGTCGATCTGGAACCGCCCGTCGGCGTCCGCAAGGGGGGTCCGCCACAGGCAGGCGATTATCGCGTGCGGGACGGGTTGTCCCGTGTCGGCGTAGGTCACGCGCCCGCGGACCTTCCGCGGCGGCTGGAGCGCGATCCTGATCGGCTTCGCATCGGGGCCTGGCTCGACCTGAATCGCCCCCGACCGGAAGGTCGCACGCACATCGCCCTCGACCGCAGGCATCTGAATGAATGTCAGCGGCAGCGAGAACCGCGGGTCATCCACCAGTAGCCTGGCGAGGACCCCACGCCCCAGACCGCGCAGGAGGAAATGCCCCTGACCGTCGCTCGTCGCCGGCCCGGGCCAGGCGGCGTGGTCGCGTGCGACGGACTCGGTGACGTCGGGGCGAGTGACCGACGAATCCCCATAAACTCCGCCGCGGCCAAGGTGGCCCACCAGCCGGATCCGCACCGCGACGCCCGGCGCCGGCAGTCCCTTCGTGTCGAACAGCCGCCCGCGCACCACCTGCTCGAGCGGAAGCGAGACATCCACGGCCGGAGGATTGGCGTCGGCGTCCAGATAGGCCCAGCCGAGGCCGAACCCCGGCGCCATCGCGGTGACCATCAGCTCGTCATACCTCGCCGACGAGGTCCGCGGCACCTCGACGCGAAACAGCCCCGAGCCGTCGCACAGCCCGTCGAAGGCGGTCGCCGCCGAGCGCGGATTCCCGGGCCCGAGCGCCGCCAGATCCGTAGGGTATTTCTCCGACACGAGCACCATCACATTGGCCCCCGGCACCGGCCGGCCGGTCGGATCGAGCACCCGGCCGACGACCGTCATTCGCGCCCCGGACAGACGCTCATCGAGGGCCACGACCGGCTTCGCCGCCTCGCCCGCCCGCGTCCCGACGCGCACGACGGAAAGCGGAAGCAACACCAGCACCGCCCCCACCAGCTCCCCCATCACCGCCCGGCGCGACGGCCCTCCTCGACGCCGCGCCGGATCCAGAATCGCCAGCAGCCGCCCCTCGAGCTGCGACGCCCTCGCCATCGCCAGCGCGGCCATCGACGACGCTCCCGGAGCCCGCAATCCCCGCGCGATCTCCAGCAGATGCCCGGCGTAGTCACTGGCCCGCGAGCCGGCCAGGAGCACGACGTCGTCGCACGCCCGCTCGCGCTCCACCCGCATCCGCCGCGACGCCAGCCACGCCAGCGGGTGGAACCAGTAGAGGGCGCACGCGATCGTCGCCATCGCCTGCGTCAATCCGTCGAGCCGCCGCACGTGCGCCAGCTCGTGCAGGAGCACGTCGCGGCGGCGGTCGCTCGACCACTCGTCGGCCCCTGTCGGCAGCAGGACCACCGGGCGCAGCCAGCCCCAGGTCATCGGCATCGTGGCGAAACGGTCGCGGAGCAGGACGACGCGACGCCTGAGCCCGAGCAGCGCCGACAGCTCGTCCCGCAGCGCGGTCCATTCGCCGCCGGTGATCGGCTCGGCCCGGCGTGCCCATCGCCGCAGCGTGATCCGCCCGACGATCGGTCCGGCCAGCACCGCAACACAGCCGCCCGCCCACAACACCCACAGCCACGACCAGGACGGCACGAACACGCCCCGCACCGCCACGGGCGACGACACCGGAACGGGGCCGGCCGCGGGGCGAGACGACGGCCCGGCCGGTCCGATCGTGGGGAACGGGTTATCGGGCGCCATCTCATCGAGTGAGCCCGACCCGCCATTTCGACCGTCCGGCGCACCGACCATCGGCCGGGACCCACCGATCGGCCCGGGCTCGCCCGCCTCCGGCAGCACCCGCCAGGACCAGCCCGGCAGTGCCAGGGACAATCCCAGCAAGAGAAGCGCCCCGCCCAGCCCGACGCACCACGCCAGGTGCCGCGCCGCGGCCGACGACCGTCGCAACAGGAGCGCGATCGCGCCCGACGCGATGAGAACCACCGTCGCCCGAAGTATCAAATCCATCGCCAGCGACATCCGCGACGATCGGGCCAGAATGTCGAGCCAGGTCGAGGTCATGGTCATGGTCAGCGCCCCTCCTTCCGCGCCCGGTTGATCAGCCGCGCCAGCCGGGCGAGCTCCGCGTCGGAGAGCTTCCCATCCGCCGGATCGAGTAGCGCCGCGACCGCCTGCTCGGTCGAGCCGTCGAAGAACGTCCGCACCAGGTTCCGCAGCGCCGAGCGCCGCGCCTGCTCGCGCGGCACCGTCGGCAGGAACACGTACCGCGGCCCGTCCTGCTCGTGCCGCAGCTCCCCTTTTTCCTCGAGCACCCGCAGCATCGCCCGCACGGCCGAGTAACTCGGCGGATCCGGCAGGTCCTCGAGCACCTCGGCCGCCGTCGCCCGCCCGCGGCGGTAGACCACGTCCATGATCTGCCGCTCGCGACGGCTCAGCCCCTTCTTATCATCGCGCTTCGCCGCCGACATGCCCGGTCCCCCCTTGCTGCTAGAAAACCAGCACCATGCTAGAAAATTAGCAGGCCGGGTCGTCGCGTCAAGGGGGCGGTGAAAAATTCCCGCACGCGGCCGCCCGCCGCTGGACAGGCGGGGGCCAGCCAGATAGGATACATCCGAACACTTTCCGGCTGGGTGTGGACGAACGTCAGAGCCTGCCTTAGTATCAGTGCCGGCATTTGTGTGGAATCCCGGCGGCCGATCGGAATCTCATCTGTTCGGCAAGGGTCGTTCGAGCGTGCAAGGCATGTGGGAGTTACGGGTGCGGGACACGGCTCCGCCGCTGATTGGATCCGACGCGGCAGGACAACCGACCCGGGGCGAGCCGAGAGGTTCGATAACGGAGCCAGGACAATGGCCTCGACGCTGACGGAGGACTCGGTCCAGCGGCTGGCACCCGACGACAAGGCGATGGTCGCCGCGCGCGACCTGGTGCGCAAGCGCAGCCTGCGCGAGCTGGGAGTCTCGGCCGACGGGACGTGGCTGCTCGGCCGGTGCCAGGGGAGCGCCGATTACGAGGTCTCGGTGGACATCGCCAATGCCTCGGCCCCGACGGCCCGCTGCACCTGCGCGAGCCGGAAACTGCCCTGCAAGCACGCCCTGGGACTGATGCTGGCGTATGTCGCCGATCCCTCGACGTTCGCCGAGCGCGAGCCGCCGGCCGACCTGCTCGCCCGCCGCGAGAAACAGACCCAGCGCGCCCAGAAGTCCGACGAGGCGAAGGAGGAAAAGGCGCCTCGCAAGGTCAACGCCGCCGCGGCGGCCAAGAAGGTCGCCACCCAGCGCGAGGGGCTCGACCTGCTCGAGACCCTGCTGATCGACCTGGTCTCCGGCGGCGGCTGGCACGAGCCGGCGCGACTGGACCGGCTGGACCGGCAGTCGAGGCAGCTCGGCGACGCGTATCTGCCTGGCGCGACGATCCTGGTCCGGCGGCTGATCCTCCTCGGCCGCAGGCCGGACCTGTCCGACGAGGTTCGGTCGGCACTCGCCGCCGACCTGATGGGCGCGATCTGGGCCGCCGTGCAGAAGGGGCGGAATTACCTCGACGGCAAGCTCGCCGGCGACGAGTCGCAGGGCGAGGCCGACGCCGTGCTCGAGGACCTCCTCGGCCGCGCCTGGCAGCTCGCCGAGCTCCGCGAGCGCGGGTACGTGCGCCAGGGGCTCGAGCTGCTCGAGCTGGCCTACGAGCGCCTCGAGGACGACGCCCGGCAGGAGCAGATCCAGACCAGCCACCTGCTCGACCTGGCCGAGGGAACCCTGTACCGCGCGATCACCTACAAGCCCGCGCGCAAGGCCGCGCTGGTCGCCGAGCAGCCGAGCTATTCCGGCCCCGTCTCGGTGGCCGAGGCCGCCGTGTATCCCGGCTTCCTGAATCGTCGCATCCGCTGGGAGAAAGGGGCCGAGCAGGTGGCCGAGCGCACGCCGAAGCACCTGAAAACCGCCTTCGAGCGCGCCGCGCCCGGCTTCGAGACCGCGCTCGCCGCGTTTCGGCAGCAGCTCAGGAACCCGCTCGCGCCGCGCGAGGCGACCGTTTTGCTGCGTTGCCGGACGATCGGGCGTGTCGGCGATCGCGTGGCCATCGAGGATGGATCCGGCGCGCGGATCGAGGCCCGCGACCGAGCCCCCGGCGAGCACAACGTGGCGAACCTGCTCCGCGCCGCCGGGATGCTCGCGGCCCCGGCGGTGCTGGCCCGCCTGCACGTCGTTCCCGTCGAGAACGCGATCGTCGCGCAGCCCCTGGCCGCGCTGACGCCCGAGGTCCACCTGAGGCTGGGGCTGTGAGAGGTGGTGCCGAAGGCTGGTTCGTCATCGTGGGGTGGGTAAAACCCACCATGAAAAGGCCGTGGCGATCGGTGGTTTTCGCCCACCCTGCTCGACCGAGATCGCCACTTCCGGGACAGATCCCGAGCGTCGCAAACCGCCGGATCGTCGCCCCGCCCAACCCGGAGACCTGACCCATGCCGAGAGAACAGCTCCGCGCCCTGGCCGCCGACGTCGAACGCCTGATCGCCGCTGGTGCCGGCTCTGTCGCGGGTGATGAGGGCCTCCGCCGCCGCGAGGCGGCGCTCCGCGACCTGGGCAAGAAGGTGCCCGCGCTGGGGCGGCTCGCCGAACTCGTCGGTCAGACCCTCGCCGCTGATGCGAAGAAGGCCCCGCGTGCCCTGCTCGACCTGCTCCTGGTCGTCAACCAGGCGCGGGCCGGCCTCTCCACGGCGGGCGTCGACGGCCCGTTCGAGCCGGCCGGGCCGTCGGGCCCGTGGGCGTCGCCGTCCTCGGCCCACGACCTCTATCCGCTCGCCGATGTGCTGCGACGAACCGGCTCCGGGCGCATCGAGGTGGTGAAGGACGCCGTGGCGCGCGGCATGACCGGCGACCTGCGCCTCGTCGACGCGTTTCTCGGCGTGCTGGACGACACGAACACCGAGCTCGCCGACATCGTCGCCGCCGAGGTCTTGCCGGCGCTCGGCCCGGCGATCCTGCCGGACCTCCGCCGCGGCCTGGATCTTCAGGGCAAGGCGGCCGACGGTCGTCGGCTCGCCGCCATCGCCGCGATCGACCGCGACGAGGGGCTGGCCCTGTGCCGCCGGGCCATCGAGGACGGGAACTCGGCCGTCAAGGCGCGCGCGATCGAGCTGCTCGCCCGGCTCGCCCCCGACGAGGCCGCCACGGTCGCGCTCGAGATCCTCTCGCGGCTCAGGCAGTCGGCCAACGAAGAGCCCGAGGAACCGTCCGCCAGGGGCAAAAAGAAGAAGGCCGCGGCCCGCCCCAGGCTCGACCGGAAGGTCCGCGACGCCGCGATGGCCTGCCTGGGCGCGTCGACCCGCGACGAGGCGCTCGAGATCCTCGTCGCCGCGCTCTGGGAAGGCGACGAGGACGACCTGTATGGCCACGGCGCCGCACACGCCGAGCTGCCCCGGCTCTCCCACCCGCGGGCGACCGCTCGCCTCCTCGAGGAGCTGGATCGGATGGCCGAGACGCTGCGGCCCGCCGAGAAGAAAAAGAAGGGCAAGGCGAAGAAGGATGAGGAGCACGAGAAGGCGGTCACCAAGGCCCTGGGCACGTCCGGCTGCCTGCTGAGCATCCTCGGCGAGCGGGGCGACCGCGCGGCGGTCCCGGCCTTGATGAGGCTGCTCGACCATCCCGAGGGCAAGCTGAGGAACGACGCGGCCGAGGCGCTGTCCAAGCTCGGCGACCCGGCGGACCTCGAGGCCGCGTCGGCACTGGTGGGCGATCCCGATGCGTGGTCCGGCGGTCTCGAGGCCGCCTGGCAGCTCCCGCCCGGACCGAGATACGAGCGCCTGGCCCCGCTCTGCTCGCCGGTCCAGGCCCGCGACAAGGCCGCCCGCGCGCTTCGGGACGCGGTCCTCGACCACTTCGAGACCGAGGCCGAATCCGACCGGCCCCGCACCGACTGGGACCCGCGCTGGGCCGACGTACTCCGCCCGCACCTCGACGGGGCCGACCCGACCAGGGCGGCCCGCGCGCTGCTAATGGTCCTGGGCGCCGCCGCCGTGCCCGATGTCCTCCGCGTCCTGGCCGACCCTCGCGCCAGGACCCGCAATACCTCCGGCACCGGCGAGCTGATCGAGACCCTCGGCCGCATGCGCGCCCGCGAGGCCATCGGCCCGCTGATGGCGATGTATGACGAGGGCTTCTTTCGCTACTACGTCGGCCGCGCGCTCAGCGAAATGGGCGACCCCGCCGCGATACCTCTGCTGGAGCAGGAGCTGGCGAAGATGACCCATCCCTCAGAACGTTCAGCAACCCAGTCACTGATCAACGAGCTGCGGGCGAAGGCCGGCGCTTTCTGACAGCCAATACCAAAATGAGGCCTGGCACTGAGAGTTTATCCCGGAAGGGTTCTGAGCCCCCGTCAGGGGGCGATCGGACGTAGCCGGGGGGCGTCAGCCCCCCGGGGGCAGACGGCAGCGCCACACACGCAATCCTCTCGACCGACCCTCCCGGCCGCGACCCCGCGGGGCGGGGTCGCGGCCGGGAGGGTGACACGGAAGTCGGGGAGATGGGGGTTCGCCTGGCGGTCCGGGGGGCTGACGCCCCCCGGCTACGTCCTGACGCCCACTTCGTGGGCTTCCGAGACAGACTCTGAATCTTTGAGGTACCTGCCCTCACTTTGCTAGAACCTCCGACCTCGACCGAGACGGTCTTATCCCAACATCCGATGGAGCCCCCGATGGCCAGGACCGCCGCGAGCAAGTCGAAAACGACCGACACGCCCCCCGACGCCACGGACAACGGCTCCGCCGCGACCGCGACCCCCGCCAACGGCGCCGCCGTCGACATCCTCCGCCGGCCGGCCGAGGTCGAGTACGCCGATGAGCTCGCCGCGCTGGCGGCCGAGGACCGGAACGAGCGCCCCGAGGGCTGGAACCTCTCGCCGCGCGCCGTGCGCACCTACATCCTCGGCGGCAAGGCCGGCGGGGTCGAGATCCGGCCCAAGTACCTGGGCAACGAACGGGTCGTCGAGATCGCCATCGCAACCCTGGCCACCGACCGCGGCCTGCTGCTGATTGGCGAGCCCGGCACGGCCAAGAGCTGGCTCTCCGAGCACCTCGCCGCCGCCATCTCGGGGGACAGCCTGCTGCTCGTCCAGGGCACGGCCGGCACCACCGAGGAACAGATCCGCTATAGCTGGAACTACGCCCTGCTGCTGGCCGAGGGACCAAGCCCCCGCGCCCTCGTCGCCAGCCCGGTCTACCGCGCCATGGAGCGGGGCAAGCTCGTCCGGTTCGAGGAGATCACCCGCTGCCCCTCCGAGGTCCAGGACGGCCTGATCACCTTGCTCTCGGAAAAGGTCATGGCCGTCCCCGAGCTGGGCTTCCACCTGGCCGCCCGGCGCGGGTTCAACCTGATCGGCACCGCGAATACCCGGGATCGCGGCGTCAACGACATGTCGGCGGCGCTCAAGCGGCGGTTCAACCTGGTCGTGCTGCCCGTGCCGGCCGATGTCGAGACCGAGGTTCGCATCGTCTCGAGGCGCGTGGCCGAGATCGGCTCGAGCCTCCGACTGCCCGCGCCCCCGCCGGCCGAGGAGGCCGTGCGCAAGGTCGTCCAGATCTTCCAGGAGCTGCGCCGCGGCCAGACGCTCGACGGCAAGCAGAAGGTCAAGCCTCCCTCCGGCGTGCTCTCCGCCGCCGAGGCGATCAGCCTGCTGGGCAACAGCATGGCCCTGGCCGGCCACTTCGGCGAGGGCGTCGTCACCGACCGCGACCTCGCCGCCGGATTGCACGGCGTCATCATCAAGGAAGACGCCCGCGACGGCCCGATCTGGGTCGAGTACCTCGAAAACATCATGAAAAAACGAGGCGCCGACTGGCGCGAGCTCTACCTGGCCTGCAAGGAACTCGCGTGATCCGCGGCAGAGATCCGGTCCCCGCCGCAAATCGACTTCAACCGCAGAGTACGGGAATAGCGAATTCGGATTTAACCGCCAGACAACAGGAAAGGGAATTCGGATTTAACCGCGAAAAACGCGAAAAACGCGAAAAGGAAATGAAAAACACTCGGTGGAACTCGATGAATTGCCCCACGGCGCGATTGATCCACTCGGGCAGGCTGAGCTCAAGCCAGTGGTTTTCGGCGAGAAGTGCCGGGATTCTCATCCCATTCTTCTTTCGCGTTTTTCGCGTTTTTCGCGGTTAAATCCGAATTTTTATTCCGGGACCCTAACGATCCGGGCCAACGCGATGCCGAATCTCGATCTCGACCGGATCTTCCCCGAGGCGGGCGACGGTGCCCGGCCGCTGGCGCGCGTGTTCGGCGTGCGGCATCTCTCGCCGTCGGCCGGCGCGCACCTGGCGGCCGTGCTCGACGCGATGAAGCCCACCGCCGTCCTGGTCGAGGGACCCTCCGACGCCACCGAGCAGGTCCGCCACCTCGTCCACAAGGACACCCGTCCGCCCGTCGCGCTTTTAGCCTACACCCAGACCCGCCCGGTGCGTTCGATCCTCTATCCCCTGGCCGAATACTCGCCCGAGTGGGTCGCCCTGACCTGGGGCATCCGCCACAGCGCCGAGACCCGCTTCATCGACCTGCCCGCCGCAGTGTTCCTCGAGCTGCACCACACGCACGACCGGCCAGAGCCCGATGAGACGCCGAAATCGGAAGCCCCGGAACCACCGACCGAGCCGAAGTCCGAGCCCGAGCCCGAGACCACTCCCGGCCGCCCCCGTCCCCGCGCCGCCAGCGAGCACACGCGCGCCTACCTGGACGACCCCTATGAGGAGATCGCCCGGCTGGCCGGCGAGGTCGACCACGAGACCTGGTGGGAGCGGCACTTCGAGCAGACCGACGACCCGTCGGCTTACGTGCGCGCCATCCACGAGTTCGGCCGCGGCCTGCGCGAGTATCGGGATTTACCGCCCGAGGACGAGAACCTCGTCCGCGAGGCCTTCATGCGCCGGCAGATCCGCGCGGTGCTCGACGACGGGCACGACCCGGCGCGCGTCCTCGTCGTCTGCGGCGCATTCCATGCGCCGGCGCTGTCGGTCGAGGCGAAGCCGATGACCGACGCCGAGCTCGCCGCGCTGCCGACCACGCCAACGAGCCTCACGCTGATGCCGTACAGCTACTACCGGCTGAGCTCGCAGTCGGGCTACGGCGCGGGCAACCACGCGCCGGCCTACTTTCAGGCGATGTACCGCGCGCGGCTCGACAGCCAGGCCGCCGACCTGCCGGCTCGGTTCATCGCTCAGCTCTGCCGGCGGATGCGCGATGGCGGACAGGTCCCCTCGGCGGCCGAGGCGATCGAGGCCGTCCGCCTGGCGCGGGGACTCGCCGCGCTGGCCGGCTCGCCGGCGCCGACCTTGCGCGACCTGCGCGACGCCGCCGTCACCTGCCTGGGCCGCGGCGAGCCGGCCTCGATCCGACCGTTCCTGACCGATGTCGAGGTCGGCCACGCCGTCGGAACCCTGCCCGCCGGGATCAGCAGAACCTCGATCCAGGAGGATTTCTACCTGCTCCTCGAGCGCCTTCGGCTGGTGAAATTCCAGGTCGACACCGTCCAGGAGCTGGACCTCGACCTGCGCGAGGACCGGTTCGCCAAGACCGAGGCGACCGCGTTCCTCGACCGCGAGCGGAGTATCTTCCTGCATCGGATCCGGCTGCTGGAAGTCCCCTTTGCCGCGCCCGTCGACGTGGGGCAGGAAGGTGCGACCTGGAAGGAACGCTGGCGGCTGCGATGGACGCCCGAGTGCGAGATCCAGCTTGTCGAGTCGGCGCTGAAGGGCGACACGATCGAGCTGGCCGCCGCGATGCGGCTGTCCGAACGCCTGGCCGCCTGCGACCGCGTGGATGAGGCCGCCGCGATCGTGCAGGAGGCCGCCCGCTGCCGCCTGGCCGACGCGCTCGAGGACGCCCGCGCCCGCCTCCAGGCGATGGCCGTGGATGCCGCCGGGTTCCTGCCGCCCGCGCGAGCCGCCGCCAGCCTCGCCGAGACGATCCGGTACGGCTCGGTCCGCCGCATCGACCCCGAGCCCTTGAAGCCGCTGCTGGCCCAGCTCTTCCTCCGCGCGACGCTGGTGGTGCGCTCGGCGTGCATCTGCGATCGCGATGCGGCGAACGAGGTCCGGAGCGGCATCCTGATCCTCCGCGACGTCGCCGCCGAGCACGCCGAGCTGGTCGACGCCGATCGCTGGGACGCCGAGCTCGACGCGATTGCCGCGTCGGACGCGCTCAACCCTTTTCTGTCGGGCCTGTGCTGCTCGATGGCTCTCGAGCGCGGGCGCATCGGCGAGGACGAGCTGGCGCGCGAGGTCGCCCGCCGGCTATCGCCGGGCGTCGACGCCGAGCTCGGCGCCGGCTGGTTCGAGGGACTGGTCGCGCACAACCGGATGGCCCTGTTCTCGCGGCTATCGCTCTGGAGGCAGCTCGACGCCTATATCGTCTCGCTCGACGAGGACGCCTTCCGCCACGCGCTGGTGTTCCTCCGCCGCGCCTTCGGCGCCTTCGAACCGGGCGAGACGCGCCGCGTCGTCTCCAACCTCGCCGAGATCTCCCGCGACGGCGCCGACCAGCTCGCGGCCGCCGTCGACGCGAAGCTCGACGACGAGGAAGCCCGCTTGCTCCAGGAACAGCTCGGCGATCTGGATCTGGACTTTTGAATGTCGGTTTCGGAACGGTGATAGGGTGGGCATCGCCTACCGGTCGAGGCCACGTAGGTCAGGCTTTCCAGCCTGACGGTATTTGATGGCGTAGGGTGGGCATCGCCCACCGGTCGAGGCCCTCAGTCGGTGGGCGATGCCCACCCTACACGACGCTTCCCCGAGCCTGCGGCGAGATCCCCCGAGCCGACCCGGAGACCCCCGCCCATGACGACGAACCGCTATACCCGCTGGCGCCTGATCCTCGGCCGCCAGGCCGAGGAGGGCCTGTGCGCCCTCACCGGCTGTCCGGTCGGTGAGTTGCTCGACGACGATCAGCGCGCGCTCGACGAGGCCCTGGGCGAGATCTACGGCGCCGAAGGCGAGTCAACCGGCGCGGCCGGGGCCGCGGCAGCCGGCGCAACGGGTGCGGGACGGGCCGGCGGGCAGTCCCGCTCCGCCAAACGCGGCGCCGGCCTGGGCGCGTCGGCCCCGCGGCTGGCCAGATGGCTGGGCGACATCCGCGGCTACTTCAGCAAGGACGTCGTCGCCGTCATCCAGCGCGACGCGATCGAGCGCAAGGGGCTCAGGCAGCTTTTGTTCGAGCCCGAGACCCTCGGCCAGGTCACGCCGAACGTCGAGCTGGTCGGCACGTTGATGTCGCTCAAGGGCATGATTCCCGAGCGCACCAAGGAGACCGCGCGCGAGGTCGTGCGCGCGGTCGTCGACGAGATCGTCAAGAGGCTCCGCGGCGGGCTCGAGCAGGCGGTGCGCGGCGCGCTCGACCGCTCGCGGCACAGCCCGATCCGCAGCCTGTCCAACCTCGACTGGGCCCGCACCATCCGCCGCAACCTCAAGAACTACGATGCCACCCGACGCATCGTGATCCCCGACTCGTTCCACTTCTTCGCCCGCCAGCACCGTCGCCGCGAGTGGAACGTCATCGTCGCCATGGACCAGTCCGGCTCGATGGCCGACTCGGTCGTCTACGGCGGCGTGATGGGCGCGATCCTCGCCACCTTGCCGGCGCTCGAGACCCACGTCGTCGCTTTTGACACCGAGGTCGTCGACCTGACCGAAAAATGCCACGACCCGGTGGACATCCTCTTCGGCGTCCAGCTCGGCGGCGGCACGGATATCAACCGCGCCGTCACCTATTGCCGGGGCCTCATCCACGACCCGCGCAAAAGTCTGTTCATCATTATTACCGACCTGTTCGAGGGGGGCAACGCCCGCGAGCTGGTCCGGCAGGTCGAGGACCTGGTGGCCTCGGGGGTGCGCGTCATCTGCCTGCTGGCGCTCTCCGATTCGGGCGTCCCCAGCCATGATGAGTCGATGGCCCGCCGCTTCGCCGAGGCCGGCGTCCCCTGCTTCGGCTGCACGCCGACGATGCTGCCCCCGCTGCTCGAAGGCGCCCTGAAGGGCCAGGACCTCACCGCGCTTGCCCAGCGCTGCGGCGTCCGGCCCGAGTGATCGCGCGCAGCCCGCCGGCCGCGGGTCTTCAGCTTTCCGTCTTCGTTCTCTGGCCTTCGGTCTTCAATCTTTGTTCTTCGTTCTTCGGTCTTCGGTCTTTGGTCTTTGGTCGTCGGTCTTCGATTCTCGGTCCCCCGCAACCCGGACCGAACGTTCCCCGCACGGAGGCCAATCGATCCCCGGGCGGCCGGCGGCAAGTACAGCCTCGCCCTGGCCCGGCCCGGTCGGCCCCGGTCCCCGGACCGCCCGCACCGCCGCCGACCCCGGCCGGATCCTCCTCGCCCCTGCCCCCTCGCCCCTCGCGAAGCGACGGCCCCCGCCCGCCCGCGGGTCGGGCGACCTGGACCGGTAGGGCCGGTGGGCCGGGACCGGCGGTGGGGCCGTCGGACTGCCGGCCAATCCGCCCGGCCGCCGGCCGTTGCCGCTCGCCACGGCGTTGCCGTAGAATCAGCTTGTGGGACCGTGCGGCCCGGCGAGTCGAATCACGATGAGCTTTGAGATCGCATTCACACCGACCGCCGCCGGGCACGTGCGGGCCTATCGCAAGTTCGAGCAGAAGATCATCCTCGACGCGATCGACGAGCAACTCAGAGTCTGTCTCGGAAGCCCACGACGTGGGCGACAGGACGTAGCCGGGGGGCGTCAGCCCCCCGGGACGCCAGGCGAACCCTCATCTCCCCGACATCTGTGTCACCCTCCCGGCCGTGCCCCCGCGTGGCGGGGTCACGGCCGGGAGGGTCGGTCGCGAGGATTCGGTGAGTGGCGCCGCGGTCCGAGTCCGGGGGGCTGACGCCCCCCGGCTACGTCCGATCGCCCCCTGACGGAGGCTCGCAACTTCGGTGAGTGGCGCGTCGGTCCGAGCCCGGGGGCTGACGCCCCCCGGCTACGTCCGATCGCCCCCTGACGGGGGCTGGGAACCTCGGTGAGTGGCGCCGCGGTCCGAGTCCGGGGGGCTGACGCCCCCCGGCTACGTCCGATCGCCCCCTGACGGGGGCTGGGAACCCTTCCGGGACAGCCTCTCAGCCACGAGCCGACCACCGAGACCCGCAACCGCAAGCGCCTGGGCGATAACGAACTCTCCGACTGGGAGCGACGCATCCAGGATTTCCGCGTGTTCTACGACGTCGAGATCGATAGCGAGGACGACGACGAACGAGGGGTCGTGAAGATCAAGGCCGTGGGGCACAAGGTCCACAACATCCTGCGCATCGGCGACAGGGAGGTTCCGCTATGACGGTGATCGAGCTTGCCGAGAAGCATCCGACGCTCGAGGAGGTCATGGGCCTGGCGAGGGACGGCGTCGTCGTCCTGCGCCGGCCCGACGGCTCGGCGTTCGCCGTGGCGCCCCTGGAGGACTTCGAGGTCGAGGTGGAAATCCTCCGGAACCAGCCGGATTTCCTCGGGTTTCTCAGAGATCTCTCGGCCGAGGAGGCGTCGATCCCGATGGCCGACCTGCGGAAGGATCTGGGGCTCTGAAAGTCTCTGAAAGCCTGCACGCCGCACCATCCCCGCCCCGTTCGGATCGGGTCTCGCGGCTCCGTCACGGTCAGGAACGACATGCCCCCCGCCCCGCCGGGCCGGCCGGCGGACGACCGACGGCGGTGGCGAGCGACCGGTGGCAAGTATGGCCCGGCCCGATCGAAGACCAGTGCCAGCCCGACGGCCCCGGCCGGGTTCTCCTCGCCCCTGCTCCCTGACCCCTGACCCCTCGCGAAGCCCGCGGGCCGGGCGACCCCGGCCGCCGGGGCAGGTAGGCCTGGACCGGGGCCGCTCCGCGGCCGGTTGCGCCGGGCCGGCTGGCTGTTCGGACCGGTTCGTGCGACAATCGAATCCGTCACGAATCCTGGACCCGGACTGCGGCGCGGAGGCGAGGCGCGGGCCGGCTCCAGGCCCCGGGCAGGGCGATGAGGTGGTCCGATGCCGTCACCGTTTCCGGGCATGAATCCGTATCTCGAGCAGTCGGCCCACTGGCTCGACTTTCAGACCGAGCTTCTCACAGTCTCCCGCCGGCTCCTCATCCCGCGGATCGGGCCCGAGTATTTCGTCCAGCTCGACGAGCATATCTACATCCACGACGTGCTATCTGAGTCCGGGTCACGGCATCGCGTGGGGGATGCGGACCTCTCGCTGGCGCGTTCGAGCACGGCCGGGCCGGCCGCGCGGGGCGTCGGCCTTCTGGAAGCTCCGGCGATCATCCGGCTGCCGGAGGAGGACGTCGAGGAGGTCCCGTACCTGGAGATCCGCGACCGACGCGGCCGGGAGCTGGTGACGGTGATCGAGCTCCTGAGCCCATCGAACAAGCGCGCCGGGGGCGACCGCGAGGCCTATCTCGCGAAGCGCCGCGAATTGCTGCGAAGCCCGGCCCACCTGGTGGAGCTCGACCTCCTGCGCGGCTGGGCGCCGATGCCCTCGGCGGACCGGCCCGAGTGCGACTACTCGGTCACGGTCCACCGTGCCGGCACCGGCCGGGACGCCGCCTTCTGGCCGATCCGGCTGAGGGACCGCCTGCCGGTCATTCCGATCCCGCTGCGATCACCCGACGAGGCCGTGCCGCTGGACCTCCAGGAAGCCCTGAACCTCGCCTACGACGGCGCCGGCTACGAGCGCTTCATCTACGAGGGCAGCCCCGAACCCGCCCTCCCGGCCGCCGACGCGGCGTGGGCGCGGCAATTCGTACCCGCTTCGGCACGCTGAGCCGAGGCGACCCGATCCGGTCGATCGGCCGATCGGCCGTCCGTCCGGTCGGAGGGGCAAGCGGCATGGACCGGCCCGACCCGATCCGCGCCGGCCGCCCGCCGCCCGCACCGCGACCGTCGGCCCCGGCCGGGTTCTCCTCGGCCCTGATCCCTTCCATCGTGCGAGTCCGGCTGGCCGGCCAAGGTGCGTTCGGGGTAGGATAAAAGCCATGGAATCCACGACCGTTTCGAATCCCCCTGGCGTCAATGAACCGTGGACTGACCCGCCGCTCGACCGCGTGCGGATCGTCAGCACCCCCGGTACGTGCGGCGGCCGGCCGCGCATCGACGGCCACCGGATCACCGTCGAGGACGTGGCCGTCTGGCACGAACGGATGGGCATGAGCCCCGACGAGATCGTATCGGCCTACCCGAGCCTCACGCTCGCCGACGTCCATGGCGCCCTCGCCTATTACTTCGAGAACCGCGAGCGCATCGACGCCGACATCGAGGCCGGGAAGAAATTCGCCGAGGAGCTGAAGGCAAAGGCTGGCCCCTCGCGATTGCAGGAGCGGCTCAAGGCCCAGGCCCAGGCACGGGAGGCCCATGGCCCGGACAATCCGCTTTCACCTCGATGAGAACGCCCATCGGGCGATCGCCGATGGCCTGCGCCGACGCGGCGTCGACGTCACCACCACGCCCGAGGCCGGCCTGCTGAACGCGAGCGACGAGGAGCAACTCGCGTACGCCAGGCCGCAAGGACGGGTGATCTTCACCCAGGACCGGGACTTCCTGCGCCTCCACGCGGCCGGCGTGCCGCATCCCGGCATCGCGTATTGCGACAAGGACACGAAGAGCCTGGGCGAGGTCATCGCAATGCTCGTCCTGATCTGGGAGATCTACGACCCGGACGAGATGGAGAACCGAGTCGAGTTCCTGTAGAAGCCCGGCTCCCTCCGGCGCCGTTCTTTCGACGTCCCATCGGGCGAAGGCCAGGCTTTCCCCAACCGGCTGGCGATCGATCAACCAGACTGACAACTGGCGAGTGGCAAGCACCGCACCGCACCGCCCCAATCGGCCCCGGTGGCCCGACGCCCGCACCACGACCGCTGGCACCGGCCGGGTCCTCCTCGCCCCGTGCACCTTTCGGCGAGTGGCGAGCCCACCACGACCCTCTCGGAGACCGGCGCCGGCCCCCGCCAGGCTCACGGCTCGATCGGCCCTCGGGCGCTGTGGCGCACAAGATGCACCACGATGGTGTCTCCCTCGACCGAATACAGGATGCGGTAAATGTTCGGGAGGCCGTGGAGTGCCTGGCGCATCGTGATGCCCAGCAGCTCCGATTCAGCCTCGGCGATCGGGTGCCGGCCGGGGAGCTTGCGGAGTCCGGCGATGGCCTTTTGAAGCCCCGCATACCAGCGAGTCGCGGCGTCCGGCGAGCGCTCCACCAGCCACCGGAAGGACTCGAGGACATCGGCCCTCGCCCGCGCCGTGATCACGATCCGATAGGTCACGTCATCGGCCCGACTTTTCCGCGAGGATCTGCCGCATCTCGTCGAGCATATCCTCGATCGGCGAGACGCGACCGGCCCTCATGTCCTCGACCGATTCCCGCAGGGCCTCCAGCCGCTCGGCCCGCTCAGCCCGCTCGACCAGCTTCTGGAACGATGCGGCGTCCTGCACCACCAGCTCAGCCTTGCCGTTGACCGTCAGCACAACGGGCTGGCCGGTCTGCTTCAACTGGCGGAGGAACTCCGGCGTGTTGCGCTTGAAGTTCGACAGCGACTGAATGTCGCGGCTGAGATCCAGCATGGCCCGGGCCCCCTGCACGAGATTTGCATCGGATTTGATGCTATCACGGTCGGGGAACTCTGCCAAGGCGAAGCCGGCACCTCGCCCCGGCGAATGCCCCGAGGCAAACCGCTCGACCCGCGCCGGACGGCGGTCGGACGGAGTGGCCAGTGGCGACTGGTGCCCCGGGCCGGACCGCCCGAACCGCGACCGTCGGCAACGGCCGGGTTCTCCTCGGCCCTGACTCCTAACCTCTAACCCCTCGCGAAGCCCGCGGGCCGGGCGACCCCGGCCGCCGGGGCCGGCGGGCCCGGAACGCGGCGACGCCGGTCGGTGATCGGCTCTCCGGCCGGTCCGCAGGGGATCCGCATCAGACGCGGGCCGGACGGACCGGATGGGAACTGCGAAAAACGCGAAAGACGCGAAACGGGGCGGTGACGGGTCGGGCGGTTCGGCTGGCGGGCGGGCCGGTGTTCGTGGTCATCGTCCGCCGGGCGGGGATCGGGGACCGGACGACGGTACGGATGGGGACCGCGAAATCGGCATCGGTCGGAGGACGGGACGGATGGGAACCGCGAAAGACGCGAAGGACGCGAAACGGGGCGGTGATGGGCTGATCGCCGGTCTGGTTCTGGTTCTGGTGCCTGGAGCACCGGAAGCGACGGGTACGGATTGTCCGCAGATGACGCCGAGGGATGCCGATCGACGTCGGATCGGTCGCCCGCAGGAATATCGGGCGCGGTCAAACGGCGGCAGATGGGTCGTCGGCTGAGGGGCCGCGCCGCGCCGCGCTACCTGGCTGCCTCGCGCTCGGCGATCACCTTCTTCGCCCGCGCGGCCTGCTTCTCGGTCATGACGCCCGCCTCGACCATGAGGTCAATCCGCCGGCCCCACGGCATCCGATTCAGCCAGGCCCTCGCCCTGCGGATGATCGCGACCGACTCCGATTCGGGCAACTTGTAACGCTTCGCAGACATCGGCCACCTCGAGCTCGGTCGGAGAATGCAGCCAGGTCCCCAGGATGCTCGCGGGATTCCGCACGCAGATTTGCACGTGCGTGTCGCCGGAGAGCCAGCTCCCCTGCCAGATCCGCCCGGCGCGATCGGTCGGCACGTCGATACCCCGCGCCGTGTCCACCTTTGCGCCTGGCTCCGAGTCCTCAATCAACTTGTAGGCGTATTCGAAGACCGCACAGTCCAGCTTCCGGTACTTACGAGTATTCCGGGGCAGAGGGACATTCGCCCTCTCCATCGCCTCCTTGTACCAGGCAAGCGCATCCCCAACATATTCTAGGTTTTCGGGCTCCGTCAGGTCCAGGCAGAAGCCAAGGCGGACCATGCATGCGACCACCGCAAGGGGCTCGGTCGCCCGGCGATGGTCGTAGGCGGTCTTGTTCCTCTTCTTCTGGTACTGGCGCTGGCGAGTCGCCGCGAATGCCAGCGCCTGCCTGGGCGCGTATTCCCAGAAGTAGATGCCCCTGCCCAGCCAGTCGTAGTCCTTCTCGCTCGGGCGGAACCGATCGATCCGATTGATCAGCCTCAAGGCAGCGGCGAGCCCAGTGCCGTGGTAACCCACAATCGTCCGGTGATCGTCGTCGAAGCGCGGCATCGCACTCGGAGGTATCCGGGGCCTGGATGTGTGAACGTCCCGGTGGTTTCATCGGTCGAATCGCCGCGGAACGTGACTCCACACCGAGCGGTTCATCGATGAACCCCGCCATCCCGTTCGTTCTCCGGCTGCCGGCACCTGCCGGGCCACGAGCCGACCGACTCGGCCCGACCGGCCCCAGCTCGTCTCGCCCGGCCGGGATTCCGGACCGGCCCGGGGCGACGGTCGGGACGGGACGGTTTCGGGTCCCGCCGGAGGGCGCGGGGCCCCGGGGAATAGTCCGGGGCCCACGCGGGTCGGTCACGTCAGGTCAGGTCAGGCGGGCGAGGCGATGTGGGCCTCCGATCGGATCGCCTCGGTCAGGCTTGACAGGGCCGACTCGAGCCGTCGGAAGGATCGGAGGTTGCGGGCGCGAATGGTCGGGAGGTCGACCAGTCGGGTCAACGCGGCCTGGTCCCGGGTCTCCTTGTAGCCTCCCTCGACGGCGCCCTGGAGCCAGCCCTTGGCGTCCCGGGGCGCGACCTCCAGGTCGCCCTCCGGGGCCTCGGTATTCGCGGCGACGAGGCGTCCGTCCGGCAATCGCTGGCCCGCCAGTGAGGCTACTCCCGCGATCAGCCAGGTCTCGTATTCCTGCCGGGCAAAAACGACCGCGACCGAGAACGTCCGGCCCGCCCCGACCTGTCTCGCGGCGACGGCCAGCGACCGGGCCACCTCGGCCGCGCAGAAGGGCTTCCCTGCGACCCTGTCGGCGTCGCCATCGAGGATCAGCAGGACTCCGCCGACATCGCGCCGCTTGAGACTGGCTCCCAGGAAGCGCTTCCAGTCCTTGTAGTCCGCCTTCACCAGCTTTTCGACCGAGCCCACCCGGAACGTGTCTTCGTCGAGCGTGATGCCGCCCCACAGCCCGTGCTCTGTCAGGATTCTCCTCACGAGCACGGGCATCGCGTCGGTCTCGCCGTCTCCCTCGACGAACAGGATCAGCCGCCTCATGCCCCGGCGGCCTCCATTTGTAGCCGGGCCGGGTCGACGGTGAGCAACTCGCCGGGCTCGAGTAGTCCCTCGCGGATGGCCTCGACCTGCTCGGCCGAGACCTTGCCGATCCGGGTTGCCGGGCCATCGAGCTCGACCACGCGGATCTGATCCACCTTGAACTGATCAAGAAGTCTGGGACTATGGGTCGTCAGGATGACCTGCCCGCGGCCCGTTTCGGACGCCGCCTGGAACTCCTCGGCCAGAAGCGCCAGCGCGCCCGGGTGGATCCCGTCCTCGGGGTGCTCGAAGATCAGCGTCTGCTTCGGCGGGCGCTGATAAATGGCGAGCAGGTGGGCATAGAAGCGCCGGAAGCCGTCGGATTCCTGGGACAGGTCCAGGGCCACGACCTTGCCGCCGAACCGGTGGCCGACCACCACCCTCGTCGGCTGCTGGATGTTGTCCAGTTCGACGGACGCGATCGAGGGGTTCAGTCGCTGGAGCGCCGAGACGATGCTCTTGCGGACGCCGAGATCTTGCAGGTTGCTGACGATGTCCTTGACGACGCGAAGGAAGTTCCCTGCGTCATCGGCGAGACCGTCCGTTGGTTGATCCTTCCTGGTCGCCTGACTGAGCACGTCGTCCGAGAAGATGTAGCAGCCGATTCCCGCGGTCAGGGCCGTGTACGCGATCACGATCTCGGAGACCGAAGGAATCCCCCTCAGGGCAATCGGACCGGCCGGCGGAACCTGGATCAGGTCGGGCTCGACCAGCCAGCTCGAAACACGTTGTCCGGCGGCCTTGCCCTGGTGGAACAGGCATTTCTCACCGAGAGTCAGGCGCTCGTTTTCCGGAGGTCTTCCCGGACCGTCCGGATGCATCGACAATTCGTAGCGGAACCTCTCGTCGATGCCGGCCACGGAGAATTCGACATCAAAGGACGTTGGCGCATCCGGAGCCACGATCGGCCGCAAGTAGGGCCACGAATGCTCCACACCCGGCTTGGGGGCCAGCACGTCCCGCAGAAACCGCAGCGCCTGCACAAAGCTCGACTTGCCGGTTCCGCTCTTGCCGACGAGCACGGTGACCGCCGAGAGATCCATGTCCACGTCCACGATGCTCTTGAAGTGCTGGATGCGAAGACGGTGGATCATGGTGGCCTCGAGCCAGGAGCATCCGATCGAAAGGGCCGATCGCCCATCACGCATTATCGCAGAGCCGGGGGCGATCGTCAGCGCCGAGGGCCGGTCCGTCCGGGCTCCGAACCGCATACCTGGCCCAGCAAACAAGCCACACCACTGCTCAACGATCCAACTTGCCCGCCGCAATTGCGGCCCGGAACTTCGGCCGCTGGAACTTCTCACTCTCGAAGAAGCCATCCAGGAGGATGATGTTCACCGCCGCATCCAGCGCCGTGCCCCCGAACTTGTCGACCCGGTCCTTCCACAGGGCGACGTCCTCCGCGGTCAGTTGCTCCAGGCGGGCCCGGTACTTCTTGCCTCGCGGAATGCTGTACCTCGGCCCGTCGTGAAGCGCATCCACCGGGACCAGGACGAGCGGGACCGCATACGCCGGGCCGCCGTCGGCGAACTCAGTCGCCGTCTGGCCGATCTCCTTCTTCAGCACCGATTCGAACGCCGTTTTCCAGGCCCTGGCCTCGAACGCCGGCATCGTGTGGGCACGCTTCAGGAGACGGTCCGAAGCCTCGGCGTTCCACTTCAAATCGTCGAAGGCCACGCTCATCCGCATCACGAAATACGTGCGGCACGCCTGCCTCGCCAGGTCCCCCTCGAGCTTCGCGTCCATGATTCGCTCGAGCTCGACGATCCAGCGGTCGAGGGATTCCTCGGGCGCGGCCGCCAGTCGCGTTCGCACCCTGTCCATTAATGCCGTGTCGATTCCACGCTTCCCCGGCTTCTCGATACGCAACGGCGCCCCACCCGGCGGCCGGATGTCGCGGAGGACCTTCGTCGCGGCCCCGTCGTCTCCCCGCGCGACGTCGGAGACACCCAGGAACAGGAGCACCAGGACAACCGTAGCGAAGGAAGCACCGCGACGCATCGGATCGCACCTCGCCTGAAGACCAGGCCCCCGAAGGCGACCATCGCCCCCGCCAGGAACTTTACGATACAAAGTTCTTTGTGTCGTGCAAGAAGATTCCGAAAATCTGAGCGCGGCCTGAAGGGAATGGCCTGCGGGACGCCTGTCGGCGACGGAGGGGCCCGGCGCGGCCCGGACCGGTCTGATCCAGGAACCGGCTCCGTCCGGCGACCGGGCTGGCCGGATCGGTGCGGATCGAATCGGCGGACTGGGCGGATAGGGACCCGCGGACCGGGCGGATGCTGACCCGCGGACCGGGCGGATACGGACCCGCGTCGGGCAGGAATGCCCGACCTACTTCGGACCGCCCGCGTCGTCCACTGTCGGCCGCACATCGTTTCGCGCCACGTGCCACATGCGCCTACGAGCCCGGCCCTGTCAGCGATCGAGCTCCTTGATGAACAGGTTCGTGAACTGCACGGGGTCGCCGTGGTGCTGGAGGCCGATCGGGCCGCGGGCCGGGAGGCCGGGCATCTGGGTGTCGTCGATCACGGTCTTGCCGTTGAGGACCACCGTGAGGCGGTCCTTCCTCATCGTGATGACGAACCGATTCCACTTGCCGAGCGGGGCATCCGCCTTGACCTTCGGGATCGCCCCGGTGCGGACCTCGGCGGGCAGGGACTTGTCGGTGCGATAGCCGTAGAGCTCGCCCGAGCCGATCGTGTTGCAGGTGATGTTCACCTGGGCCTTCTCCTGGCCCCGGAGCAAGATGCCGCTGTCGCCGGCATAGGGGATCTCCAGGGTTTTTGGCGAGCCATCCGGGTTGCGGGCGTCGTCTCCATTCGGCAGGACGACCGGCCGCCGGCGCGGGGAGGGCTTGCCGGGCAGCCGCCAGTCGGCGACCAGGATGAAGTCGCCGTAGGTCTTTTCGGTCCAGAGGTCCTTATCCTTCGCGGTGCTCTTGCCATCGTACGAGAGAATCGAGTCGGCGGCCTTCCAGTGCCCCGCGTGGCCGGGGTCGGCGGTGTTCCAGCCGCGGAGGTCCAGGCCCGAGTAGAGCGAGACGAATCCCTCGTCGCGACTGGCGGTGTTTGCCTCGGTCGCGCCGGTGGATGGCAATTCCTTGATCCTGAGGTTGCGGAAGTGGCATTCGGAGCCCTCGGCCTCGAGGCAGAGATAGCCCTTCCGCGGGACGCAGCGACTCGCGCCCGAGACCTCCTTGCCGTTGACGGCGAGCTTGATCGTGCCGTCGTTACACGTGACGCGGTAATGATTCCACCCGGGCGAGGGCTTCGCCCGGTTCTCGCTGGGCAGGCAGCGCATCCAGCCCGAGGGATGCGGGCGATCGGGGGTCATCGTGGCGCCCCAGATGCCGAAGATATCGCCGTGGCTGGTGTAATCGGGGGTGTTCTGGCCGTCGAGGATCTGGACCTCGAACGACCGGGTAAAAGGCACGCCCACATCCGGCAGGCCGTCGCTCCAGACGAATAACCCGGCATTCCCGCCCGGCTGCATGTGCCGCCATTCCAGCTCCAGGACGAAGTTCTCGTACTGACGATCGGTCCGGATCACCCCGGTGGGGCGGCCGGTCGACACGATCATCCCGTCCCGCGCGGAGAATGTCTCGGGCGCGACGTTCACCGGCACCCACCCGGCCAGGTCACGACCGTTGAACAGCGGGCGGAACCCGTCCTCATCGCCACAAACCGGCCGAGCGACCACGAACAGGAACCCGAGCGAGGCGAGCAGGAGAGGTTTCATCGATCGGCATCCACTGTTAACGGAAGGAGAGAGCGAGCGAACCGCGGAAGCAGGCAGAGCGAACTGCGGAAGCAGAGAGTAAGCGAATCACGGAAGAAGAGAAGATTAACCGCGAAAAACGCGAAAAACGCGAAAGAATTCTGACAGTCCTCTCCGCGACTCCGCGATCGAGGTACGGCACTCCGGAATTCGGGCGGCCCGTTCCTTTTCGCGTTTTTTTCGCGTTTTTCGCGGTTACTCTTCTTGATCCCATCGGTAAAGTTCGCGGTGGCTTTTCCCAGTTCCATCAATCGAGATTCGCGGTGACTTTTCCCGATCGAATCAACTACGCCATGCTCAGACCAGCGACCAGCCCTTGCGGTAGTCGCGGTGGATGAAGCGCTGGGCCTCGGGGGCATTGGGGACGTACAGCTTCGCCGGGTCCCACTCGATCTTCTTGCCGGTGCGATAGGCGACGTTCCCCAGGTGGTTGGCCTCGGTGAGCCGGCCGGCGTAGTCGAAGTTGCAGGTGGTCGGCGCCCCGGTCTTGCAGGCGTGGACCCACTCGGCCCAGTGGCCCAGGGATTTCGGGATCGACCGCGGCGGCGGGACGAAGTCGCGGAAGTCCTCCTGGGGCAAAAGGAGGTGCTTGCCGTAGTCGGACAGCAGCATCCCCTTATCCCCGATGAACAGGACGCCGGAGTCCCAGCGGGGGATGGTGTTTTCCTTCCAGTGCCGGGGCTTCTCCTCGCCCTGGTACCAGTTGAGGACGACGGGCGGCATGTCGCCGCGGGGTCCGTACTCGTAGACGGTATGCATCGAGGCCGGGGCGATCTCGGGGTGCGGCGGCGGGCCGAAGGATTCGACCGTGCAGGGCGCGTCGAGCCTGAGCGCCCAGAACGGCAGGTCATTCCAGTGGCTGCCGAGGTCGCTCATGGTGCCGTTGCCGAAATCCCACCAGCGGTACCATTTGGGTCCCGGGTAGTACACCGTATGGAACGGCCGCGCCGGCGCGGGGCCGAGCCAGAGGTCCCAGTCGAGCCCGGCGGGCGTTGGCATCGATTGGGCGGGCCGCTCGAGGGCGAACAGCGGGTCCTTGGACTTCTTCGCGGCGGCCTCGGGCTGCCTGCCCCAGGCGCGGCCGACCCAGACATGGGCCTCGCGCACCGGACCGATCGCGCCCGCCTGGATCAGCTCGACGACGCGGCGGTAGTTCTCGCCGGCGTGGACCTGGGTGCCCATCTGGGTGGCGATGCCGCGGGCCCTCGCGGCGGCCTCGCGGATGATCCGGGCCTCGGCGATGTTGTAGGTGAGGGGCTTCTCGCAGTACACGTGCTTGCCGAGCTGAAGCGCCGGCATCGTGGCAAAGGCGTGGGTGTGCTCGGTGGTGCTGACGACGACCGCGTCGAACTCGCCGGCGTGGTCATAGAGCCGACGGAAATCGCGGCAACGGCGGGCCTTTGGGTACGTCACCGCGGCCTTATCGATCGCCGGCTCGAGGACATCGCAGAGCGCCACGATGTTCTCGCCGGCGAGCTGCTTCATGTTGAACGCGCCGCGGCGGGCGACGCCGATCATGGCGATGTTCAGCTTCTCGTTGAGATTCCGGCCGCGGACGAACGCCGGCGCCGCGAAGGCTCCGGCCACCGCGCCGACGATCGCGCGGCCGAACTGCCGGCGCGAGGCGACTCGATCCGACGATGGGAACGCCGTGTCGCTCATGATCGTGTCGTCCCTCCCGGTTGGCTGGGTTGGCTGCGGATCGAGGGCGAGGCGGCCAAGCCGGGCGTATCACCGGCCCTCGCGGGGTGTCGTCCTGTCTTGCCCCAGGATGGACCAGCCGGCGGGGCGTTGCAAGCGGGCAGTGCCGGGTCTGAGAGTCTCTCCTGGATGGACTCCCAGCCCCCGTCAGGTGGCGATCGGACGTAGCCGGGGGGCGTCAGCCCCCCGGGTCGGGCTCGCGCCGCCGCGCCACACATCGAGGTTCCCAGCCCCCGTCAGGGGGCGATCGGACGTAGCCGGGGGGCGTCAGCCCCCCGGACCGGACTCGGACCGCCGCGCCACAAAGCCAAATCCTCGCGACGGACCCTCCCGGCCGCAACCCCGCGCGGCGGGGTCGCGGCCGGGAGGGTGAAATAATGGCGAGGAGGCGTTCCGGGGGGCTGACGCCCCCCGGCTACGTCCTGACGCCCACTTCGTGGGCTGTCGAGACAGACTCTTACCGGTTGCGCTCGAGCGTTAGCGCGACGAGGAACGGGTCGCAGTCCTTGCCGGCGGAGAGGACGTCCAGCGTGGCGATCTCCTTCTCGGGGTGGGGGTTCGTCCAGGGGAAGTCGAACAGACGGATCTTGAGGCCCGGGCTCGGCTCGACGGCCTGGTTGATCCCGCTCCAGGCGACCGTGGCCGCGCTCGGCTGGTCGATGCGGCGGGGGAACTGCCACCAGTTGGCAAGGTTCTTGCCAAGGACCATCGAGGCCTGCGCGGTGGTGCCATCCGTGTAATGCACGACATAGGCGCCAATGAGAACATCCGAATTTCCACCGTACTGGGCGCCGTGGAGGAAGTGCAGGAGATCCGCCCGGGCGTGGACCGGGATTCCCTTGACGGCGCGCGGCAGGTCGGGGCGCAGGCGGCCCTCGACGTGGACCATCTTCTCGCCGATGCGGAAATACGTTGTGCCCAGTCTGTGCGTCCCGCGCGGGACACGGTTGAGGTCGTTTCCGCCCCCGGCCGGTCCGTCGGCGAGAGAGTCGTTGCCGTCGCGCTGGAGGTCCACGAACGTCAGGCGGTCGCGGAGATCGGCCGGGATCGGCTCGTCGACGGCCGGCACATTTTCGTCGGGCGAGGCGTACGTGTCGGGAGCCAGCTTGAACTCCGCGCGATCGCGGCCGGCGGGAACGGTCTCATTCTGGAACGCTCCCCCGTAGCGCTGAAGGTCGATCCGCACGACTCCGGCCGGCACCTCGGTCAGCTCGAAGACGCCGTCGCGATCGGTGGCCACGACGTTCTCGGTCCCGCTGATGCGGACCTCGACGCCCGGCAGCGGCCGGCCCGTCGGATCGCGGACCAGGCCGGTCAGGATGCGGGCGTTCGGATCGGCGGCCTTCGGCGCGGGCTGGCCGTCGCCCTCGGGCGCTTCGGCTGGAGCGGGCGGCCGGCCGGGGTTCGCCGCCTGGACATCGGCCTTCGCGACCGGCGGCAGGTTCGCGGCCTTCTCGGGCGGCGGGCCGGCAGCCTTCATCATGCCCATCATCATCCCGGTGGTGTTGGCGCGTTGCGAGAACAGCCGGACGGGCTCGAGCTCGCCCTGCTCGGGGACGACCACGGTCCGGCTGGCCAGCCGGTTGTTGAAGTTGTCGCCGGCCGCCACGTAGAGCCTTTGCTCGCCGGGCGGGACGCGGAACGTGACGCGGCCCTGGTCGTCGGTCTTGCGCATGTCGACGGCCGCGCCCGAGCGGGGATGCGCGGGGCCATAGCAGCCGACCTCCATCCCAGGCTGGAGCTGGCCGGTGTCACGGTCGACCACGTCGACGCGGAGCGGCCGACCGGTCATCACGGACAGCTCGGCCGAGGTCGACTCATCCAGGCGCACCCGGATTCCCTCAATCGCGCGGGCGGTGAGCTCGGGTCGGCCGGGTACGGCGACGAGCACCAGGTTGTAGACCCCCGGCTCGAGCCCGCCGATCAGGAACCGGCCCTGGGCGTCGGCGCGGGCGTCGCCCCAGGCGGCGATGATCCGCTCGATGCGCTCGATGTACTGGGCCCCGACGATCGCGCCGGGCACGGGCCGGCCGGTTCCGGCCTCGACCACCCGGCCGGCGATGCTCCCGGCCGGACGGAGGGCCAGAGGCGCGAGCCGGTCCTGGTCCGGCTTGACGTGCAGGCGATCGCCGATGAGCCGGGGGTGCACCGCGTGCAGGGACACATTCGTATCACGCGGCAGTCGCATCGCGAATCGGCCCTGGCGGTCGGTGAGCACAGTGTCGACCAGCGGCTCGCGGGTGTTCACGCTCATGAACACGCCGTTGGTAGTCTCATGACTGAGAAGTTCGGCGGTCATCTCGACCCCCTCGACCGGACGGCCCTGGCGGTCGACGACCGAGCCCTCGACGCGGTGGTCCACGGGCAGAAGCCGCATCACGATCGGGGCGTCCTCGGTGCCTGCGGGCCGATCGGGCTGGAGACCGACGTAAGCCGCCCAGGCCAGGACGTCGCGACCACGCCGGGCGATCAGCGAGCCGTACTCGCCGATCGCGCCGCTGGGTATCGTGGCGCGGCCGTCGGGGCCGGACATGAACGTCCGCACGGGACGATCGAGAGTCCGGGTCTCGATCGCGACCCCCGGCGCTGGCTTGCCGTCGACCTCGACGACGCGAATGTGGAACGTCGCCGGAGCCGCCTTCGCGACGGCGATAGGCTGTTGCTGTTGTCGCGGACGAGGACCACCGTCGCGCCCGGCGGACGCCAGCACGAGCGCGGTCGCCGCCGTGACGCCGGTCACCAGGAACGTCATCGCGAGGGTCACAACGCGGCGCATGAGCTGCCTCCGGACCTCGGCCCCGGCCAGGCTGGCGGCCGCCGCCGGGACCGCGGCGGCGATCGTCCGGCCCGCTCCGACCCCGCAGGCCGCGCGGGTGATCGACTCCGAGAGAGCCGACGGCAAGGACGACGCGGCTCGGACGGCGGGACCTGTGGCGCCGATGACAACCCCGACGACGGCCGGTGCGATCCCTCGCCGTTCGAGCCGATTTCGCAGCCGCGACCGGCCGCGCGCCAGGCGGCTCTGAACCGTCCCCACTGGGCAGCCCAGCAGGACGGCGGCCTGCTCGTAGGTCAGTCCCTCGAGGTCGCAGGAGACAACAGCCGCGCGGAACGGCTCGGGAAGACGGTCGAGTTCCTCGTACAGCTCGGGCCAGGGATCGGCGGGTGGCGGGGATATTGGTTCCTCGGCCGCGGTTCGCTCGAGCCGTCGCCGTTCCAGTTCGCGGCGGCGGGACGCGTCGCGACGGGCCCGCAGCGCCACGCGGCGGGCCACCCCGTACAGCCAGCTCGCCACGGATTCCCCCCGCCGGATCGAACCGGCCCGACGCGCCAGGACCAGGAAGGCCGCCTGGCAGGCGTCCTCGGCATCATGCCGGTCGCCCAGCACCGAGCGGCACACCTGCCACACCATCGCCCCATGACGCTCGACGAGCGCGGCGAACGCGGCCTCGGCGTCGGCGCCGGCGTCGGCGTCCGCCTCTCGTCCGCCGCGGAGGAAGCGATCGAGAAGCTGGCCGTCGGTCAGGCCGCCGAGCGCGCCGGCGGCAAACAGCCGCCGCAGCGAGCCCGGCAGGCCGCCCGCGTCCCCGCCGTGTTGTGCCGCCGGCGCTGTTCTCATGCACAATCTCCTCGGGCAAACCGGCGACGTGAGTCGCCGGGTCATTCCGCAAGAAAGCACCCGGCGACTCACGGCTCCGGTTCGCCATTCACCCGGCGACTCACGGCGCCGGTTCGCCATTCACCCGGCGACTGACGTCGCCGGTTCGCCTGGAATGGACCCGGCGACTCACGTCGCCGGTTCGCCCATACATCTAGTGGCCACAGGCCCCTCCCGCTGTTCCCGCCTGGCGGGAAACATCCCGATCGCTCTGTGCTTGTCCGTTACCCGGTTTGAATTTACGATGAAGGGGATGGGGCGGACATCCTCATCCGGGGGCGCGGCGAAAGAGACACCGGCTTGGGTCCGAGGCGCGGTGGAGGGCGAATCGCGATGCGAGACCGACGCGGGGCGGCCGGGGCGATGGCCATGTTGAGGGGGAAGTGGCTCGGGGCGCTGGGGCTGTCGCTGGCCCTCGTCGGGCTGGTCCTGGCGCAGGCGCCCCAGGATCCGCCGGGGCGAATGCAGCGAGGGCCGAGCGTGCGGAAGAACCGGGGCCAGATCCGCGACCAGGGCGGCCAGCCGCTGCCCAAGGAGCGGGCCAAGCCGAACGCCGCCGACCCGCTGGCCAGGGTCGCGCCCGCCGGCCCGCTGGTCCCGGGCACGTATCACTTCAACTTCCGGTTGCACTCGTTCGACGGCGCGCCGCTGGCGGCCTCGTATTATCGCTCGCGGCTCGGCTCGGGGGCGCCGGTGGTCATGCTGATCCACGAGTCCGGCCGGTCGCGCAAGGATTTCGAGGAAGGCGTGCTCGAGCTGAAAAACCAGGGGCTGGCCGAGCATCTCCAGGGGTTGGATTACGCCGTGCTCACCCTGGACCTCCGCGGCCAGGGGCAGAACCCCCGCCACGCGTTGACCCGCGCCGAGCGGCCGCGGATCGTCGAGGACCTCCAGGCCGCGTACTTCTTCCTGGTCGACCGACACAACCGCGGCGAGCTGAACCTCTCCAAGCTGGGCGTGATCGCCCTGGGCGACGGGGCGAACGTCGCCGCCGCGTGGGCCTTTCAGGAGGGCGCGGCGGTCACCATCGAGGGGCGCCCGAGCGACCTCAGCGCCCTGGTGCTGATCTCGCCGATGCCCGATGGGATGGGATATCAGCTCCGCCACCTGGTGCCGAGGCTGGCAACGAGGATCCCGCTGCTCCTCATGGCCGGCGAGCGCGACAACCCGTCGAAGGACGCGATCGACGCCGTCCGGGCCCAGGTCGAGCGCGGCCGGCTCAACCGGGTCGAGCTCTACCCCTCGCCCTTGCACGGCTACAAGCTGCTGCGCCTCGAGCCCAAGGTCACCTCGACGATGTTCCGCTTTCTGGACAACACGCTGAAGAACCGCGCCGTCGCCTGGGAGCCCCAGTACAACCTCCTGCCCGTGACGTTCTCCGAGATCCAGACCGTCCGGCATGTGAAGCACGATCCGTTCAAGAAGGCCGGCGAGGCCGAGCGCAAGAAGGCCGGAGCCGGCGCCCCGGCCGCCGAGGAACCCAGGCCCGCGCCGAAGCCGGCCCGGCGCCCTGCCCAGGACGAATGAGCCCGGCCCACGCGGCGACGACCGCCGTGCAAGACGCCCGTTCGAAAGGCAAGCGGGCGTTCCCGCCCGACGGAACCTGAGCGTCTCAAGCAGGTCGGGCTTTCCAGCCCGACAGGTTCGGAGTCGGGCAAGAATGCCCGACCTACGTGAGGACCTCTCTGTCGCAATTCGGCCCTTCCCTTCGGTGAAGATCCCCTTATAATGCCTCCGGAGCCTGCGACAAGTGTCGTTGGACCGGCGAGACGGCCTCGCGGGAGCGGGGCGAGACGGAATGAGAGAGGATCGTCATGACGTATCTCTCGGAGGATCCGACATACCTGATCGGGGGCCTGCTGCTGGCGGCCGGGGGCTTCGCGGCGGCTCTGCGGTTCACGCAGGAAGGCAAGTACCTGGTCTATGCGGCGATCGCAACGGTGCTGGCGATGGGGGTGTTCGTCGTCGAGTGGGTGTGGGTGACCGACGGCGAGCGGATCGAGCAGGTGGTATACGGCCTGCGCGACGCCGTGGCGAAATCGGACGTCAACGGCGTGCTGGGCTACCTGGACCGGGATGTCCTGTACACCCGCGGCGAGCTGTCGCTGAGGCCCGAGGAGACGCGCGCCTATATCCGCGAGACCCTGGGCCGGGCGCACTTTGACATGGTGCAGGTCACGGGCCTGGAGATCAAGGTCGCCGAGCAGGCGCGGCGCGGGACGGCGAACTTCCGCGTGCTGGTCACCGGGTCGCTGGACAGCTCGGTCGGGACGATCGGCGGCCGCCCGGTGCTAACGGCCTGGTCGCTGGGCCTGCGCGAGGCCGAGCCGAGCGTGTGGAAGGTCTACCGGATCGCCCCGGTGGCGGTCCCCAACGAGGCATTGACGCCGCCCAACGGGATGCGCGGCGCGCTGCCATCGCCGGCCGCGGCCGACGATGGCGAGATCCGGTCCCGCCGCAGGATCGGCCGCGGCGGCGGCCTCCAGGCCGACCCCCGCTCCTTCAGCAACGACGCCCCGAGATTCCCCCAGCCCCCCGGAGGCCGGGATTGATTGGTCCGAGAACCGTCGGCGTCGGCCGCCGGTTCGCCGGGTGGCTACTGCGGCGGCGGGTTCCGGCGGTCGGGGTATTCCAGGATGATGAGCTTGTGCTCCTCGGCATCGTAGCCATATTCCTGGTAGACCGGCAGCCTCGGCAGGGCGATGTTGTTGGGCTTGAGGATCTCGCTGACGAACTCGGCGTAATCCTTGGGATAGCGGTCGTTGGTGGCGTGATACAGGTCGATGGCGTGCTTGATCTGCCCCTCGGAGAGCTGGGTGATGGCCGAGGTATAGGCACTCGACGGGACCCGGAACGGATCCCTGGAGATGACCTTGTTCGAGACGACTCGGGCCTGGCCGGTCTTCAGCTCGGCCTGGGCGTCCTTGATGTCGCTGGTGCGCTGGCCGATGATCGGGCCCGAGTCGGTGGGCTTCTTCGGCCGGGCCGGCGCGGCGGCGGCGGCGGTGCCCTGCTTCGGACGCGCCTGGCCGGGACCGGGATACCGCTCCTCCTCGCAGCCGACGGCCAGGACCAGCAGGGCCGCGGCGCCGAGGGCCAGGACCGGCCGGGCCGGGACGACCGGCCGCGGTTTCGGACGAGACGATGACACGTGCCGGCTCATGAGAGGGTCCCCCGTCGTCGGATGAGGCCGCGCCAGACCAGGCCGGGTTGCTGGCGTCAGGTGAGTTTGGGTCCAATCGCAATCACGGGCGCGGAGGCCTTCACCGATTCACCTCACCTTCAACCATCCCACTTCCACTTCGCGACCTCGGGGATGATGTCGTAACGAGTCAAATCAAAATGCAGCGGGGTGACGGTGATATACCCCTCGCCCAGGCTGGTGACGTCCGTCTCGGGCCCCTCGAGGTTGAAGGGCGGGTTGTAGGTCATCCAGTAATAGGTCCGCCCGCGCGGGTCCTGCCGGCGCTCGAAGCCCTCGCCGTAGCGGCCCAGGCCCATCGGAACCACGCGGATCCCGCGCGGCTCGCCCCGCGAGTGCGACGGCAGGTTCACGTTGAACAGCGACCCATTCGCCGGCTTGTTGGCCAGGATCTTCTCGATGACGCGCACCGCATGACGGGCCGCGTGGGGAAAGTCGAAGTGCTCGGAGAGCTCCAGCGACACCGCGATACTCGTGATCTTGAAGAACGCCCCCTCGATCGCCGCGGCGACCGTGCCCGAGTACAGCACGTTGATCCCGGCATTCGAGCCCGAGTTGATCCCCGAGACGATCAGGTCCGGCGGGCGCGGCATCAGCTCGCAGATCCCCAGCTTGACGCTGTCCGCCGGGCTCCCCTCGACCTTCCAGCCCAGCATCGTGCCGTCGACGTCCTCGACCTGCTTGACCACCAGGGGTTCGAGCAGCGTGATCGAGTGCCCCACGCCGGATTGCTCCATCGCCGGGGCCACCACGGTCACGTCCCCCAGCCGCAAGAGCTCCTTGCGCAGGGCCCGCAGCCCGGGGGCGAAGACGCCGTCATCGTTGGTCAAAAGGATCTGCATCGTTGGTTTTTTGTCCGTTGTCCGTTGTGCGTCGTCCGTGCTCGGTTCTCTGTTCTCTGCTTTCCGCCGTCCGGTCCTCCAGCCGATCGTAACGGCGCCGGCCGGACGGGTCAACCGGCCGGGCGCCCGGCCGTTGTCCGGATCCGGATGCGAGATCCGGCCTTCGGGCGAGGAGTCGCAAACCGCTGGCGACGCGATCAGGCCGACGCTCGCGCTTCCGCCACGGCATCGCGGTACCAGAGCCAGGCAAACACGGGCAAGAGCAAGAGCGCGCCCCACTGGTAGGCCGTCAGCCCGAGGGCCACGATCGGCTCGGGGCGGAGGAACTCGGTGAAGAACCGATAGACCAGATAGGCCAGGAAATAAAGCTTGATCCGCTGGAGCCGGAACAGCCCCCGGCGCTCGCACCAGACGAGGAAGACCGCGGCCGAGGCGTGGAACGCCGCCTCGTAGAGCTGCGTCGGATGGCGGCGGATGCCATCGTGAAAGACGACGCCCCAGGGAAGCCCCGTCGGCTTGCCGTAGCAGCACCCGCCCACGAAGCACGCCAGCCGGCCGACGGCCACCGCCGCCGCCACCGGGACCGCGAAGCTGTCGCCCGTCTTGACCCGCACACCCAGAATCGCCTTGGCCAGCTCGACGCCCAGATAGCCCCCCGCCAGGCCGAACAGGATCGTCTTGCCGTTGTCCAGCCAGGCACGGCCGCTCAAGAGCCCCTCGCGGTCGAGCAGCACATACGGCAACTTGGCCGCGATCATCGCCCCGCAGAACGCCCCCAGCGCGATCCCCAGGCGCTCCGAAGGCGACAGCGGCAGGCCCCGATCGCCCCGGCGCTTGAGGATCGCCGCCGTCGCGATCGCCAGCAACATCATCGCCGCATACGCCGGGCCGGCCGTTGGGGTTGTTCGGTCGATCAGGGGCAAGGGCAAGCCTCCGCTTCCGAACCACCCAGGCTCACGAATAAAAGTAAAAAGCGATCATCATTGTCATAATAATTAGACTAACATATAATATACATTATACAAACAGGAATACGATGAACACGGCAAGCTGCCGCCCGGGGGAATACACCTCCTCGCCCCGCTCATGGCGGCGAGAGTTCTTGCACTCGGTCACGATCCAGGCCGGCACTGCGGAGATCACCAGGAAGAAGAGGACCATCGGGACCCAGACCGCCGGGACCAGGGCCGCCGGCCCCAGGAGCACGGCGATCACGGCGATCACGATCATTCGCCTGGCGATGGTCCTGACCAGGCGAGCCCGCTTCCGGGTCGGCGACTCGCAGGGCGGCGACAGGCCGGCCAGGTGCCGCCAGCCCCGGCGCCGGCACAGCCAGCACTCCGACGCCCCCGGGTCGTTGGGCGCGTTGCAATACCAGCAGCAGATCTTGCCTTCCGTACTGGGCTGGGACTGGCTCATGCATCCTTCTCGTCGATCGGCTTTCTTCTCCGCCGGGCGCACGCGGAGGGACGGCACAGGACAAGGATGGCCCTCCTTTGATGCTCCGTTCCGATTCATCAGCTCAGGGCGATGCACAGGACGACGACCCCGATCAAAACCGCGCCGCAGGTCACGGGGATCAGGATCGTGAGCCCGATGAACCAGGCAACCTTCTGCCCCAGGGAATAGCCCTCCTCGCCCCGGCGACGGCGGAGGGAGTCCTTGAACTCGGTCACGATGAAGGCCGGCACCGCGGACACGAGCAGGGCGATGGCGACCGCCGGGGCCAGGACCGCCGCCACCGCCAGGAACACGGCGATCATGGCGATCACGATCATCAGGCCGCCGATGGTCGCGGTCGGGCGCGGCCCCACCCGGATCGGCGACTCGTACGCCGGCGCCGCCCCCGGCGCCGGCCGCCACCCCCGGCGCTGGCAGAGCCAGCACTCCGACGACCCCGGGTCGTTGGGCGCGTGGCAATAGCGGCAGGGGATCTCGCGTTCCGGCCTGGGCTGGCTCATGAATCCGTCTCGGCGATGACTCCCGCATCAATTCCCACCGCCACCGCGCACCGGTGGAACGGGGCGACTCGATTTCAGCGTATGGCAAGCGTGCAGACGGTGAACAGGGCGATCGCGAGGGCGACAATCAGCCCGGCCAGCGGCAAGAGCGCCATCCCCAGCCAGCGGCCGACCACGCCGACCAGGAACAGGAGCATGATGCCGAACATACCCAGGACGTCTCTCGTGATCTCGGGGTTACCCGAATCGAGCGAAGCGCCGCGCAGGCCCTGGACACTCGCCGGCCGGTCCCGCAGCTTCTTCTTCCGGCGACGCCCACGGCGACTCATGCGCCGGCCCCCTCCACGACCGGCAGCGCCGGCAGCCCGGCCGACGCCGACAGCGGCAGCGGCCACCGACCGCTCGCCGTGTCGCGGTAGAACAGATTATACGTATCGAACGGGATGATCCGCCCGTCCGGGTGCACGATGTGGATGCACGACTTCTTCACACTGCGCACGTCGAAGTTGTACGCGTCGAGAAACTGGACGATCAGCACCCGGAACACCTTGTCATAGGTCAATTGCGGCGGCACCGACAGCTCGGGCAGGCAGCAGAGGAGCTGCCGCAATGTCCCGGCCGCCGAGTCGGGCGAGTGCGACGTCGAGAACAGCTCGACGACCAGCCGGCGCAGCTCGGGGTCCTGCTCGAGGAGGATCGTGTTGCTCTGCACCTCCAGTAATCGCGAGGGCTCGAGGAACTGCGTCAGCGGGATCACGCGGCCGCCCAGCTTGAGCGCGTACGCCATCGCCAGGCAATCCGGGTGGCACGGCACCGGAACGACGTCCTCGGGGCGGAAATGCGGCGATTGCTCCAGCAGCAGCGAGCGCACCTCCGAGAGCGTCAGCCGGTCGCGCGCCGGGTCGAAGCCCTCGACCCGACCCGCGGCCTGCACCGGCTGGAATGTCACCCCGCGCACGCACGGCTGCCCCAGCGCGAAATCGACGATCGCGCCGACCTGGTCGTCATTCAGCCCCTTACGCAGCGTGACGACTAGCGTGGTCGAGACATTGTGCTCGTTGAGGCGATCGAGGGCCCTTTTATGCACGTCGACGAGGTCGGCGCCCCGCAGGGCCTTCTGGGGCGCGGCGTCGAGCGAGTCGAACTGAAGGTACACCTCGAAGCCCGGCATGTAGCCCGCGAGCCGTCGCGTGAATTCGGCGTCCCGGGCGATCCGCAGGCCGTTGGTGTTGACCATCAGGTGCCTGATCGGCCGGGCCTTCGCCAGGTCGAGGACCTCGAAGAACTCGGGGTGGATCGTCGGCTCGCCGCCGGAGATCTGCACGACGTCCGGCCGGCCCTCGTTGGCGACGACGCGGTCGAGCAAAAACGCCACCTGATCGAGCGACCGATGCGACACCCGCCGCGGCGAGCTCTCGGCGTAGCAGACCGGACACGTCAGGTTGCAGCAGTCGGTGATCTCGACCAGGACCAGGCAACTGTGCTGCTCGTGGTCCGGGCAGAGGCCGCAGTCATACGGGCAGCCGCGCTCGATCCTCGTGTTGAAATGACGCGGCATCGTCCCCGGCTTCAGCGCCCGGCGCGAGAACATGTAATAGTCGGCGTCCGTCGCGATCAGCACCTTCTCGTGGCGATGCTCGGGGCAATGCTTGAGCAGGTAGACCCGCCCGTCCTGGATGATCACCTTGGCCTCGACCTTGCGCAGGCATTTCGAGCAGAGGCTGTTCGTCAGCTCGAAGAAGATGTACGGGCGGTCGGCCATCGGGGAAGCTCCCGGATGCGGTCGCTGTCTACGTCGACGGGGTCGGGCTCAGGATCGGACTCGTGTTCGATGCGGCGGGACCGGCCATCGTCCTGCGGTCCCCGGATGGATATGCTCGAAACCGGCCGGCGCGTGCCAGGCGGGCGCCTGGATTGCGCTTTCCGCAAATGGCCGGGCCCGCCTCCATTCTCCGAAAGGGCGACCGTATCCTAGAATGGAGTATCAACACGGTCAATCCGTCGATGAACGGCGGGCATGGTCCGCCGTCACGAATCGGACCGGGCAAGATGGGCGGCCGGGGCGCATCTGTCGCCGGTTTACCGGCATTTACGATGAATCCCGGCATGTCGAGTCGTGTCGAGGAGGCGCGGGACGAGCAGGAGGCTCCGGCCCGCGGTCCCGGTCCCAGGAGAAAGGTCCGATGGATCGACGCAAGTTCCTGAAGCGGGCGGCCTTGACGACCCTGGGCGCGGGGACCGCCGGCGCAGTCTACCCGTTTTTGGAGGCGAAGTGGTGCCGCGTGGTCCGGCGGACGATCGCATTGCCGAACCTGGCGCCTCCGTTCCGCGGCATGACCGTGGCGGTTCTGTCCGACGTGCACCACGGGCCGTACGTGCCGCTCGGATACATCCGCCACGTGGTGCGGATGACCAACGCGATGGAACCCGACCTGGTGCTGCTGGCCGGCGACTACATGCACCGCTCGGCCGAGTACATCGAGCCCGGGATCGACGCGCTCGGGCGGCTCGAGGCGCCGATGGGCCGGTTCGCGGTGCGGGGCAATCACGACAACCGCGAGTTCACCGAGATCAGCCGGGCCGCGCTGGCGGACGCCAACCTGCCCGATCTGAACAACACGGGCGTCTGGCTCGAGCGCAAGGGCGCCCGGCTGCGGATCGCCGGCGTGGGCGACCTGTGGACTGACGACCAGGACCTTTTTGCCGCGCTCGGGGACGCGACGGTCGACGACGCCGTGATCTTGCTCTCGCACAACCCGGATTTCGTCGAGACGATCCGGGATCCGCGGGTCGGCCTGGTGGTGAGCGGGCACACGCACGGCGGCCAGGTCGTCGTGCCGGGCTATGGCGCCCCGCGGGTGCCGTCGGCCTTTGGACAGAAATACCTGCATGGCCTGATCCAGGGCCCGTGCGCCCGGGTGTTCGTCACCCGGGGCGTCGGCACCGTCAGCCCGCCCGTCCGGTTCCTCTGCCGGCCCGAGGTCGTGCTGATCCGGCTGGTGTGATCGGACGTCCCTGGTCCGTGGTCCGTTGTTACAGGATACGGGGGCCCCAGGGGCCGGCTTCCCTCGGGGTGACGCTCCTATACACTGGACGGCGAATCGACGGCCACGACGCCGGCATTGCGCCCGGGGTCGGCGATTCCGCGCCGCGCCGTGCTCTTCCCGATGACGCATCCCGACGGCCCCGAGGACCTCTCCCATGTGTCGGCCGAGTCTCGCCATCGCGCTTGCGCTGCTCTTCCTCATTCACACGGCTCCCGCCCGCGCCCAGGAGTCCGCGGCGAAGCCGGGCGACCCCGGCTCGGCCGCCAGTTCCAGCCTGCCGCCGCCGGTGAAGATGACCGCGCAGCAGGACCACAGGCGGATGATGGACCTGCTCGGGATCAAGGCGCTGCGCCCCGGGCCGAGCGGCAACCCGCGCGCGGCCAACGCCGCCAACATCGATGAATCGAAGGCCAATCCCTATCCCAACCTGCCCGATCCCCTGGTGCTGAAGAACGGCGAAAAGGTCACCACGCCGGAGATGTGGTGGAACCGCCGCCGGCCCGAGATCGTCGAGGACTTCGACCGCGAGATCTACGGCCGCGTGCCGAAGGAGACCCCGAAGGTCAACTGGGAGGTCGTCGAGACGAAGCACGAGAAGGTCGGCAAGTACCCGGTCGTGGCGCGCCGGCTGGTGGGGCACGTCGACAACTCGTCGTATCCGGCGATCACGGTGGACATCCAGATGACGCTGGCCACCCCGGCTGATGCCCCCGGGCCGGTGCCGGTGATGATGGAGTTCGGCTTCATGTTCGGACCGCGGCCCGGCGCGCCTCGGCCGGGGGCGGACACGAAGGGCGCCGCGACGAAGGGCGAGCCGGCGAAGAAGGCGGCGCCCCGGCGAGGCTTCGGCGGGTTCGGCCCGCCGCCCGGTCCGTCGTGGCAGGAGCAGGTCGTCGCGAAGGGTTGGGGCTATGCCATAATCATCCCCAACAGCATCCAGGCCGATAACGGCGCGGGGCTGACCTCCGGAATCATCGGGCTGTGCAACAAGGGGCAGCCGCGCAGGCCCGATGACTGGGGCGCGCTACGCGCCTGGGCCTGGGGCGCCAGCCGGGCACTCGACTACCTCGAGACCGATCCCACGGTCGACGCGAAGCACGTCGGGATCGAGGGGCTCTCGCGCTACGGCAAGGCGGCGCTCGTGGCCATGGCCTACGACCCGCGGTTCGCGATCGGGTTCATCGGCTCGTCCGGCGAGGGGGGCGCCAAGCTCCACCGCCGGAACTTCGGCGAGCTGGTCGAGAACGTCGCGGGCTCGGGCGAATATCACTGGATGGCCGGGAACTTCCTCAGGTATGCCGGGCCGCTCACCTGGGCCGACCTGCCGGTCGACGCGCACGAGCTGATCGCGCTGTGCGCGCCCCGTCCGGTCTTCGTCAGCTACGGGGCATCCGACGGCCCCGGCGGCTACGGCATGCCGGCGGAGGGGAACTGGGTCGACCAGCGGGGCAGCTTCATGGCCGAGGTCGCCGCGGGCCCGGTGTACCGGCTGCTCGGCAAAAAGGACCTGGGGACCACCGAATTCCCCGAGCTGGAAAAGGCCCTGGTCGACGGCGAGCTGGCATTCCGCCAGCACAAGGGGGGGCACACGACCTGGCCGAACTGGCCGACGTTCCTCGAGTTCGCCAGCCGTTACATCAAGGGGCCAAAGACCACGACGGCGAATCCGTAGGAGGCCGAGGAAGCTCATCGTCCTTCCCGCCACGCTTGGCGATCGGCCGTCGCAAGCCCGCTGCGCCGGTCCGGTCACCGGGCGCTGTGGCCTGCGGCACCCGGGCTGGTCGCGTTCGCCGCCGACGTCCCGGTGAGCCGCGCGACCAGGCGATGACTGACCTCCAGGAGCGAGCGAATGT
>DAIDHB010000111.1 GCA_027452145.1 Planctomycetales bacterium | reverse complement strand
CCGAGCAGGGTAAGGACCCCCGAACGCGCGATGTCCTGCTCCGCCCGGCGCTCCAGCCGCTCGATCGCCGATTCCACGAGCGCGATCTGTCCTGCCAGGGGCGACGCCGGCGCCGGGGATTCGAGATCCCCTCCGTCTTCCTTGGCGGTCGCATCCAATGCGCTGGCAACGAGGGTCGTCCATGCGTTCCGGAGCAATTCGAGCTGCTCGACTAGCCCTGTAGGTGGGAAGGACTGCAGATGAATCAGCCGACCGGCGGCCTCTAGCAGCTCCGCGCCGATGGAGCGAGAAGCCCCGGCCAAGCGTTCCAGTTCGGCCCTGAGTGCCTCACCGACGTTCGTCATCCCTCGGCCTCCCGCTCTCGGCAAGCCGCCATCGACCCGCCCCCGCCGGATGGTTGCGCCGTTGCGCCTTCCTCGCCGCCCGGCATGCTGCGAGGTCTCCCGGGAAATACCGTCCCTGACCGCCATCCCAGTGCATCGCGACTGGGATGGCGGCCGGCATGGTTTGAGGATCTAGATTGAAATAGGACCGAATGGTCCTGTCCAGGGGCAGGTGTTGAAAAACCGCATGGCAATGCAGGAAATGATGCCGGGAGTTCGCCGATGAGTCGTTTCGTCAATGTTTTCCGGATTCTCGCCCCTCTCGTCCGCTGGACCGCCGAAACTGGATGTCGGTACGTTTGGACAGCAGGGTCGTGAACTCCTCAATCCCCGAGACCGTAATCCGAATCCATCTCCCCACGCCGAGCCCGATCGCCTCGAGCAGGTGCTCCGCCGTGCGCCCGCTCCGGTTACCGAGATGGACCGGAATCGTCCATATGGTCCTACAGGGGCGACCGCACGCGGGGGCCGCCACCGACCTGGCCGTCAACACCCTTTCGTCCATCGCCGGCTCGGCGCTTCGTTCCGCGGCGGCATGGACGACTTGCGGCCCTGCCAGGCACCGGGCCCGCGCACGAAGATTCCCGAGCCAATCGGGGCGGAGCTGCTACGGCGGTTCCTCGGCGGACGGGTGGCGCTCTGCCTGCACCGGGCCGTCTGGATCCACGCCGAGCGGGCCGATCGACTGCATGAACGTCCATGGCATCTCAGCTGTGCAACGGATTTGCCTCAAGCAGGGCATCCGGCGTGGCCCCGCAGCTTCGAGCGGCGACGCCCACGCTTCAGCCTGAGGCCCCATGACCCGCCACCGCGGGCCGTCGCTCACGATCCTGATGCTGCCGTCCCGATCGATGCGGAGCAGCGGAATCCGAGACCGCTCGAGCAGGGCGAGGGTCTCCGGCCCGGGGTGGCCGTAATCGTTCTTCGCCGCGAGATGGCGACGGCCAGCTCCGGCTGGACCAGCCCAAGTCCGTGTGCGTCGGTGCCGTTGTTCGGCCCGTGATCAGGGAGTTTGAGGAGCGTGCAATTCGCGCAGAGGTCGCGGGCCTGAGGCTCGCACCAGGCCCGTCCCTCCCGGTCGGTGTCGCCGCGGAGAATCACCGAGAACGCACGTGCTGGAGCCGGAGGCCAACGCTGTGGTCGTTCTCGTCACGTGGGTTCTTCGGTGGGTGGGGCCGCATCGTGAGCATGACCTGCCCCCGCTCAGTCCAGCGGGGCCGGAAAGCTGGCTGGCGTCGGCGGGTGTCGACGCCAGGCGTCGTCCAGGCTCCTTCGGGCAGGCGGTGATCCTCCCGGGCGAGGAAGGGCCGGATCGGCCGTCGGGCCGTCAGAAGTCTCCTTACGGCGTCGGCACCTCGTCGGCGGTCGCGTCATCCGGGCCCAGCAAGACGTCCAGCGGCGTGCGGATCACCCGCACCCGGCGTCGCTCGATCCGCACCTGGCGCGAGCGCTTCCCGCCGCGGCCCGGGGCGACGGGACAGCCGTCGCGGTCCAGCAGCAACCCGTCCGCCTCGAGCTGCGCGATCAGCGTCCGCTCGGCGACCTGGAGCGGCGGCTTCCCCTGCTGCCGCAGCGACCGCTGGACCGCCTGCAGCGCCATCGCCACCGACAGCTCGACCACCGCCCCCGCGCCGGACCCGGCGATCCGGCCGACCGTCGGTCCGCGGCCGCGGCCATCGGGTCGTTCGTCGGCCGGCGACTCCAGCCGCACCCGGCCCCAGTGCAAAAGCGCCCGCAGCTCGTCCAGGAAGATCGCGCCGCTCTGGTCGTCCGCCGCCGCCCCCACGCTCGCCATCACCATCCCCGCCACGTCCGCCGTCGCGAACTCCTCCACCGCGTCGGACGACTCGGGCCACGCGTCGGCCAGGTAGGCAGCCATCTGCTCGAACGCCGCCGCGAACAGCGCATGGTTGCCCGCGATCCGCGCGTCGTTCTGGCTGCCGGCAATCGGGCCGTAGTAGTGCGCCTGCCAGTGCTCCACCCGGGCGCCGAAGGCCTCGCCCCGGCCCTCGCGGATCACCCACGCCAGGAAGTCGGCCGTCAACCCGCGGTACAGCGGACTCGTCGCGACGCACCGCCGGCCCAGCTCGAGGTCCTTCGGCCGGTTGGGCACCTCCACCACGATCGACCGCGCCCGCCCGCTGGCGTTCTGGGGCGGAAAGTCCTCGCCGGTCGCCACCAGCAGGCCGCGCACCGGCCGCGTCGCCCGCGCCGTCAGGTCGTGTCGCAACCGGCCTCGCGCCGTCCCGTCGCCGGCGTTCTGCAACAGCCGCACGACGTCGCGCCGCCGGGCCATCTCGGGCTTGAAGTCGTCGACCACCAGCGGGCAGTCGCGGTGGTAGAACCCGATCGCCTGGAGGTAGTTGGGCGTGTCCCCCCAGGTGGCGATCCGGCC
>DAIDHB010000110.1 GCA_027452145.1 Planctomycetales bacterium | reverse complement strand
CGGCGGGGGACCGAGACGCCAGCCTGCTCGAGCCAACTCGCGAACTGGTCGCTCATCCGCTGGTGCACCGTGGCCGGGCTGTCGGGGCCGACGGCGTTCTTCAGCGGCTCGAACTCGACCGTGCGGTCGGTCTCGACGACGTTCCAGCGCGAGGCCATGGGCAGCGCATCGAAGATGAACTGCTCGAACTTGACGGCGTTCGGCTCCTCGGGTTTCACGAGTCGGCCGTTGTCGTCGACATGGCTCACCTTCTTGATCGCGCGGTGGAATGGCAGGCGATGCGACGCGTCGCCGGTGAGCCTTTCGATGAAGGTTCGCTCGAGGATGTGCACGGCGATCGACCCGGCCCAGAGCTCGAGGCGCCCCTCGGGCTCGCGGCGGCTGGCGAGGTCGGGGGGCAGGTCGGAGTACTCGATGACCTGGGGCCGGCCGTCGACGCTGACCACCACGCCGAGCTTCTCGCCCGGCGCGGTGCGTTCGACGACCTTGAACGATATCTCGGCGCCGGCCTCGCGGTGCAGGCCGATGAACGCCGCGTCGGCGATCCGGACCAGCGGGTTGTCGACCTGGAAGTAGAAGAGGGTGCGGACGCCGAGCTCGCGCATCTCGTCGAGGCAGCTCGGGCCGCCGCCGGGCCCGGGCGCGGCCAGCGCCGCGAGGGTGCCGCCGTGGCCGTCGGGGGAGAGGGCGACACGATCCTTCGTTGCGAGGAGCACCTTGCCGGTCGCCCGGTCGACGGCCGGCATCTGGCCCTGGACGAAGAATCGCACGTGCTCGAGGCCGAAGCGGCTGTTGGCCTGGAAGAAGTCGACGGTCGCCTGGTGGTTCTCGGGGCTGGTCATGATGTACAGCGGGACGGTCCGCCGGTGCCGGCGCGCCAGGGCCACGATCTTCTCGGCGTGGATCTGGAACAGCGAGGCCGAGGAGACCGGGCCGATGGGGAAGGTGCCCTTGGGGCCCTCGAACCCGAGCCGGGTACCCGAGCCGCCGGCGACGAGGATCACGCCGACCTCGCCCGCGGCGATGGCGTCGGCCCCGACGCCCGCGGCGCGGCGGATGGCGACCCGTTCGCCGTCGGTCTGGGGCAGGCGAACCCCGTCGATCGGGCGGACGCGGTCGTCCGGCGGCGCGGGCGTGCCATCGGCCCGCACCAGCTCGGCGACCAGCCGGTCGAGCTGGTCGAGGTCGATCGCCGCGACCTCGGCCGCCAGCCGTGAGCGTTGCGCGCCGTCAAGCTCGCCCCACCAGCGGAGGAGATGACCCTGCCCGTGCCTTTCGAGACGTCCGATTAACTCCGCGTCGGGAGACATCAGTCCTGCAACTCCATCGATCAATTCGATCGGAGGCCGACCGCGCGGGGCCATCCCCGAGCCGGTCGCCCTCGCCTAGAATTCCACGCTCAATCCGTCGTAAGCCATCGTCACGCCCGCCGGCAGGGCCTCCTGGGCCGGTCCATGATCGAAGGCGTGCGACAGGTGCGTCAAGTAAGTCCGCCGGGGCTGCAACGACTCGGCGACGGCCAGCGCCTGCGCGAGCGAGAAGTGGGTCGGATGCGGATCATACCGCAGCGCGTCGATCACCAGGACGTCCAGGTCCTCCAGCAGCGGGCGGCTGGTCTCCGGGATGCGGCTGACGTCGGTGCAATAGGCGAGCCCGCCGACGCGGTAACCGAGCACCGGCAGCGGCCCGTGCTCCAGCCGGATCGGCAGGACCTGCTCGCCGAAGACCTCGAACGGCGTGCCCGGCTGCACCCGGATGAAGTGCAACTTCGGCACGAAGCCGGTCGGCTGCTGGCCGTCCTCGCGGACCGCGTAGTGGAAGACGCGGCGGATGAACTCCTCGGTGTCGCGCTCGCAGTAGACCGGCACCGGTCCGCCGATCCATCGCGGGAACAGCCGCGCGTCATCCAGCCCGAAGAGGTGATCCGCGTGATGGTGGGTAAATGCAATCGCGCCGACCTTGCGCACCCGCTCGCGCAGGAGCTGGAGCCGCATCTCGGGCGTGGTGTCGACCAGCAGGTTGCCCCCGCGCAGGGCGAACAGGACACTCGGCCTCGTGCGTTGGTTGCGGGGGTCGGCGGAGGTGCAGACGGAGCAGTCGCAGCCGATCATGGGTACGCCCGTCGAGGTGCCGGTCCCCAGGAAGATGAGGCGGCGACTCGGGGCCATCGCAGATTCGCTCAATCGTCACTCCCGTCCCGGCGGGGACGTACTCGATCGCTGTCGACAACTCGGGCACTCCATCTTACAGTAATCGCGCCCGGACTGCGACCACCCTTCGCCTCCAGGAAGGAGACCGGCGATGGCGGCGAGCCAGTTAGCCGAAAGCGATCTGAGCCAGGGACTTCGGCTCCATCACCAGGGTCATCTCGACGGCGCGGCGAGCCATTACGAGGCCGTGCTGGCTCGCGACCCGGACGATCCCGACGCGACCTGCCTGCTCGGGATGGTCCGCCATCAGCAAGGCGAGCTGACCCGTGCGGTCGAGTTGATCGGCCGGGCCGCCGCGCTGCGACCCGACCGGCCCGGCTATCACGCCAGCCTCGGCCTGGCACTCCAGGCGATGGGCCGGCCGGCGGAGTCGGCCGCGG
>DAIDHB010000109.1 GCA_027452145.1 Planctomycetales bacterium | reverse complement strand
TCGATGCCGAGGGTCGGGTCGGGGCGATATTCGCCGGGTCCTGGCACGCTGTCACTCCTGAAAGAAGGGGTCCTTCAGGAGATACGCTCGGAAGTGGCGAAATGTTCACAACCACTGGCCCGGATTCCTTGCTATAGACTCGTTTTTCGCGGTTCATTCTTCGGTGGATCTCGACCTCGTTCGCGAGGGTCGGCCAGCGCTTGGCGCCGGCTGGTTGGTGCAGTAATATCGGACTTCAATATCGGAGCCCACGATCGGTGAGCGAGCTGCTGACGAGGACGTTCTTCGGGGGGTTCGTGCGGCTGCACATCCTCTACCACGCCATCCGCGAGCCGGTGTTCGGCGTGGAGATGATGGAGGAGCTGGCGCGGCACGGCTACGAGGTCGGCCCGGGAACGCTCTACCCGATTTTGCACCAGCTCGAGCAGGCGGGTTACCTGGTGTCGCACGCCGAGGTCGTGGGCGGCAAGCAGCGGAAATACTACCGGGCGACGCCCGAGGGGGCCCGGGCGATGGAGGAGGCCCGGGCGAAGCTCCGCGAGCTGGTCAAGGAGGTCCTGCACGACGATCCCCCGACGCCGTCGATCCGGACCCGGCGCGAGTCGGCCGAGTGAGGCTGGCGGGCAAACCCCGGGCTCGATGACCCTGATGGAGTCCCCACGATGACCGGACGCCACGCCGCGATCCTCGCGGTCGCGATCGTGCTAATGACGACTGGCACCGGCTGCGACGCGCCGGCTCCCGCGGCCGCAACCCGGGCCCAGGCCCCTGCCTCGTCGGAGAATCACGCGGCGCTCGAGCCGCGGATCAAGGCCCTCGAGGCCCTTCTGCCGTCGCAGTCGCACATGATGGCGGACGTCGGCGACCACTTCGCCAACCTGTGGTTCGCCGGCACGGCCGGAAACTGGCCGCTGGCGGATTTCTACCTTGCCGAGACCCGGTCGCACCTGCACTGGGCCGTGCGCCGCATCCCGGTCCGCAAGGATAACAAGGGGCGGGACATCAACCTGGTGGGGATCCTCGAAGCTTTTGAGAACAGCCAGCTCAAGGAGCTGAAGAGGACGATCGACGGCAAGGACGCGGCCGGCTTCGAGCGGATGTATCGGGAAAGCCTGACGATGTGCTACTCGTGCCACAAGGCGGTTGACAAGCCTTATCTGAAGCCGCGGATTCCCGCCGAGCCGCCGTCGCGGATCATCAACTTCGACCCGAAGGCCGACTGGCCGCTCTGACCGCCCGGGTCGTTTCCGCCCCGCCCCGCCCCGCCCTGCCCTGCCCTCCTTCGCCGACGGCGCACCGGCTCTCCGAGACCCGATCCCATGAATCCCATCGTCTTCGCCCTGCGTCGGCCATACACCGTGATGGTGGCCGTGATCGCCGTCGCGCTTGGCAGCGGGCTGGCCCTCTCGCGGATGTCGATCGACATCTTCCCGAACCTGAATCTCCCGGTCGTCTACGTCTGCCAGCCCTATGGCGGCATGGACCCGGCGCAGATGGAGGGACTGCTCACCAACTATTACGAGTATCATTTCCTCTACATCAATGGGATTCACCACGTCGAGAGCCGCAACATCCAGGGCATGGCCCTGATGAAGCTGTACTTCCACCCGGGCACGAACATGGCGCAGGCGATGGCCGAGGTGATCGGCTACGTGACCCGGTCGCGGGCGTTCATGCCGCCGGGCACGGTCTCGCCGTTCATCACGCGGTTCGACGCCGGCAGCGTCCCGGTGGGCTACCTGGTGCTCTCGAGCGAGACGAAGTCGATCGGCGAGATCCAGGACCAGGCGCTGTTCAAGGTGCGCCCGATGTTCGCCTCGCTGCCGGGCGTCTCGGCGCCGCCGCCGTTCGGCGGCAACCAGCGGACGGTCGTCGTGCGGGTCGATCCCGACCGGCTGCGGTCGTACCGGATGTCGCCCGACGAGGTGGTCGCCGCGCTGACGGCCGGGAACGCGATCAGCCCGTCGGGTACGGTCCGGATCGGCGAGATGATGCCGATCGTGCCGATCAACGCCCTGGTCCGGCAGGTTCAGGACCTGGAGAAGATCCCGATCCGGCCGGGCCAGAACCCGACCGTGTATATCCGCGATGTGGCCTCCGTCAAGGATGCCAGCGATATCCCGACCGGTTACGCCCTGGTCAACGGCCGCCGCGCCGTCTACATCCTGGTGACCAAGCGGGCCGACGCATCGACCCTCTCGGTCGTCAACAACGTCAAGGCGGCCTTGCCGAGCATGCAGGCGGTCCTGCCCGACGACATCAAGGTTAGCTTCGAGTTCGACCAGTCGCCGACGGTCACGAATGCTGTCAGGAGCCTGGCGACCGAGGGCGCGCTGGGCGCCGTCCTGACCGGGTTGATGGTGCTTCTCTTCCTCCGCGATTGGCGGAGCGTGATCGTCGTGGTGCTGAACATCCCGTTCGCCCTGTGCGGTGCGATCGTGGCCCTGTGGCTGACCGGCCAGACGATCAACCTGATGACCCTCGGCGGCCTGGCGCTGGCCATCGGCATCCTGGTCGACGAGTCGACGGTCGAGGTCGAGAACATTCACCACCAGATGGAGGAGACCGGCTCGGTGGCCCGCGCGGTCCGACGGGGGAACCACCAGACGGCGGTGCCCCGCCTGCTGGCGATGCTCTGCGTGCTGGCGGTATTCATCCCGTCGTTCTTCATGCAAGGGGCGGCGAGGGCACTGTTCGTCCCGCTGTCGCTGGCCGTCGGCTTCGCGATGGTCGCCTCCTACCTGCTATCGAGCACGTTCGTCCCGGTCCTTTCGACCTGGCTGCTGCGGCACCATCATCACTTCCGCACGGAGGCGAGCCGGGCTCCCTCACTGCTTGAGCGCGGCCGCGTCGCCTACGGCCGGGCCGTGGGCGGCTTCCTTCGCTGGCGATGGTTCGTGGTTCCGGCTTACCTCGCCGGCACGGTCGCGGTGATCGTGCTGGTGGGCCGGTCGCTCGGCCTCGAGATCTTCCCCCGGATCGACGCCGGGCGGTTCCAGCTCCGGATGAGGGCGCCCGACGGCACCCGGTACGAGAAGACCGAGCGCCTCGTCATCGAGGCGCTGGAGACGATCAACAAGGAGGTCGGGCGCGACAAGGTGGCGATCTCGATCGGCTACGTGGGACTCATCCCGTCGAGCTATCCGATCAACGCGATCTACCAGTGGACCGGCGGGCCGGAGGAGGCGATCCTTCGGGTGGCCCTGAAGGAGGGGGCGAACGTCGATATCGAGCGGCTCAAGGAGCGGCTGCGCGGCGAGCTCGCGACCAGGCTGCCGGGCGTACGGCTCTCGTTCGAGCCGGCCGATATCGTCAGCGAGGTGATGAGCTTCGGCTCGCCCACGCCGGTTAACGTGGCGGTCACCGGGCCGAGCCTGGCCGACGATCGCGCCTTCGCCGAGAAGCTCCGCAATGAGCTGGCCGGGATTCCGTCGCTCCGCGATCTCCAGTCTGGCCTGTCGCTCGATTACCCGACGATCAGCGTCGATATCGACCGTGAGCGAGCGGGCCTCAGCGGCGTGACCGCCGAGGACGTCGCCCGATCGGTGGTGGCCGCCACGTCGTCGAGCCGCTTCGTGGTCCCCAACTACTGGCCCGACCCGAAGTCTGGGATCGGCTACCAGGTGCAGGTTGAGATCCCCTACCAGATCATGGACTCGATCGAGAACATCGAGACGGTGCCGGTCCAGCGGCCCGGGCTGAACCAGCAGGTGCTGCTCCGCGACGTGGCGCAGGTCCACCCGGGGACGATGCCGGGCGAGTACGATCGCTACAACATGAAGCGGTCGGTGAGCCTGACGGCCAACATCGCTGGGGAGGACCTTGGGCGGGTCGCCCGCCGCGTCGAGCAGGCGATCCGGCGAGCGGGCACCCCGCCCAGGGGGGCGGTCGTCGACCTGCGGGGCCAGATCCAACCGATGGAGGAGATCCTCAGCGGCCTGGCCATCGGCCTGGGGATGTCGATTGTCGTCATCCTCCTGCTGCTGACGGCGAACTTCCAGTCGGTCAGGCTCGCGCTGGTGGTCGTCTCGACGACACCGGCGGTGGTCGCCGGCGTGGTGCTCATGCTGTGGCTGACCGGTACGACGATCAACCTCCAGTCGTTCATGGGGTCGATCATGTCGATCGGCGTGGCGGTGGCCAACGCGATCCTGCTGGTCACATTCGCCGAGGGTCATCGTCGCGAGCAGAACGCCGAAGCCGGCCGGGCCGCGGTGGAAGGTGCCCAGGGCCGGCTGCGGCCGATCCTCATGACCAGTTGCGCCATGATCGCCGGCATGGCGCCGATGGCTCTGGGCCGGACCGAGGGCGGCGAGCAGACGGCGCCGCTCGGCCGGGCGGTCATCGGCGGCCTGGTTGCCGCGACGTTCGCGACGCTGACCGTCCTGCCAACCGTCTTCGCGCTGGTCCAGGGCAAGGCCGGCCGCGAGTCGGCCTCGCTCGACCCCGATGATCCGGCCAGCCCGCACTTCCACGAGGAGGACGAGGAAGCGCAGGCGCTGGCCGCCGCGTCTCCCAACGGCGAGTCCCACGACCCTCATTCCCACATCTCCCCCGGCGCGCCGGGGTTCTCCTACGAGTCCGGCGACGAGTCGGTCCGCTGATCTTCCTCAGGAATTCCTGCCATGCCACGCACGGCCCTCGCTCTCATCAATGGCGTCGCGATCGCGGTGATTCTCCTGGCCATGGGGTCCGGCTGCGAGCGCGCCGCTGAGAGCAGGGGAGGCCAGGCCATCTCGCCCGTCACCCGCGTCGAGACCGTACACCCCGAGCGGCACACGATCCGCCGGAGCGTCGGCGAGCCGGGCGAGCTCCAGGCGTATGAGACCGCGACGATGCATGCCAGGATTCCGGGTTACGTCAGGTCGTGGACCGCCAACATCGGCGACCGCGTCAAGAAGGGCCAGGTGATCGCCGAGCTGTCGGTCCCCGAGCTGGAAGCGGACGTGCAGCAGAAGAAGGCGGCGGTCGACCAGGCGATCGCCAGGCGCAAGCTGGCCGGGGCCGCGGTGAAGGTGGCCGAGGCGAACGTCGCGGGCGCCGAGGCGAAGCTCACGGAGGTGCGGGCCGGCATCAAGCGGGCCGAGGCCGACCTCGTCCGCTGGCAGGCCGAGTTCAAGCGAGTCGAGCAGCTCTTCAAGGAGAGGGCGCAGACCGGCAGCCTGCTCGACGAGACCAGCAACAAGCTCCACGCGGCGGAGGCGACGCGCGACGAGGTCACCGCTCAGATCGCCTCTGCCGAGGTCGCCGTGATCCAGGCCCGCGCCTCGCTGGAACAGGCCCACTCCGACCTCGGCGCGTCGGCCGCCGCGATCGAGGTGGCCCGGGCGGAGACGCGACACGCCGGGGCGCTCCTCGGCTTCGCCCGGATCGAGGCGCCGTTCGACGGCATCATCATCCAGCGGAACGTCGACACCGGCGACCTGACCCAGCCGGGGGCCGACCAGCCTCCGCTATTCGTCATCGCCAGGTCCGACATCGTGACGATCTGGGTCGCGATCCCCGAGATCTTTGCCCCCGCGGTCAATCCCGGCGACCGCGCCGAGGTCAAGCTCCAGGCGATCCCCGGCCAGATCATCGAGGGAAAGGTCACTCGAATCTCGTGGGCGCTCGACCCCAGGGTGCGGACCCTGCGCGCCGAGATCGACATCCCCAACCCCGAGGCGAAGCTTCAGCCCGGACTCTATGCCAATGCGACCATTATCGCCGAGGAGCACCCGGACGTGCTGACCCTGCCCATCACGGCGGTCGTGAACGAACAGGGGAAGGACCACTGCGTGGTCGTCGTCGATGGAAAGGCCGTCCACCGGCCGATTCGGATCGGAATCAGCGATGGCACCCGAACCGAGGTCGTCTCGGGGATCGTCGGGGGCGATGCCGTCGTCAAGGCCAACGCCGCCTCGCTCGCCGACGGCCAGCCCGTCCAGGCAATCGAGCCGGCGTCACCACCATCGGCCCCGACCCCGGCCTCGATTCCGGGTCCGGCCGGCAAGTCGGCCGGGGCTGCTCGACCTTGACGGTTGCAGCGATTTCGCGGAGTCCGTCTCTCCTCTCGACCGCGACGGCCGGGATAACCGGTGATTCTGGAATCCGATATCGGCCGATCTCAGGAGAGCGTCCGGCGGAGCCGGAGGAGTGTCGCTATTGGCGGGGGGTGGCATCCGGCCAGTGGTCGAGGTGCCATCGAGTCCCGCGGGAGGACGGAGCCTTGGCATCGCCGAAATGCCGCCACCGATGGGCCGTCGACCTGGCGGCGGGGCTGGCCGGCTGGCTCATGCTGGGCCATTCGGCGGCCCTTGGCCAGGATCGCGGAGCCGCGGCGATTCCGCCGCCGAGGCCGGGCGCGGTCCGGATCACTCCCCGCGAGGCTGGCGGGGGCCTGCCCGAGCTGCCCCCGCTGCCGGGCGAGACCAGGACATCCGGGTCCGGCGCGATGGCCGAGCTGAAGGATCCGGGGACGACGCTGGTGCCCGGCCAGGTGGTCCAGCCGATCGACCTGGCGAACGTGCTGCGGCTGGCCGGGGCGCGCGACCTGGACATCGCCATGGCGCGGGAGCAGGTCCTGCACGCCGTGGGCGCCCTGGACCAGGCGCGAGGGCTCTGGCTGCCGAGCCTGTTCAGCGGTCCGACGTATTACCGGCTCGACGGTCAGGTTCAGGAGATCAACGGCAAGGTCATCACCGTCGACCGCGGCTCGCTGTTCCTCGGCACGACGGCCTCGCTGGCCAATAGCTATCCGGCCGCGCCGCCGGGCTCGGGGTTTCCACCGCTCAATTCGCTCAGCGGCGTGCTGCGGTTCTCCGACGCGATCTACGGAGTGAAAGCGGCGAAGCGGATCATCGCGGCCAACAAGGCCGGGGTGGCCGCCGCCACAAATGACGCACTGCTCTCGGCGGCCGACGGGTACTTCGACCTCCAGCAGGCGTCCGGGATGCTGGCGATCGCCCGCGAGGCCACGGCCAATGCCCAGGTCCTTGCCGAGATCACCGGGAGCTTCGCCCGCTCCCGCGCGGGCCTCGAGGCGGACCATCGCCGCGCGCTGGCCGAGTTGCGCAGCCGGCGGCGGTCGATCCGCCTGGCCGCAGGCCAGCTCGAGGTCGCGTCGGCCAACCTGGTGCGTCCGCTGTTGATCGACCCTCATATCGTCGTCGCGCCGGCGGAGCCGGCGGAGACGGTCTATCGACTCGTCGCCGACGACGTCGCGCTCGATGACCTGGTCGCGCAGGGCTGGCGGTGCCGGCCCGAGCTGGCGCAGGCTCGTGAGCAGGTCGAGGCGTCGCTCCTGCGGTTGAAGCAGGCGAAGCTCCGGCCGTTTGTCCCGTCATTGGCGGTGAGCTACGCCGGCGGCGGGTTCGGCGGCGGCACGGGGTCATTCTTCGGGAACTTCAGCACTCGCGGCGATTTCACGGCAAGCCTGTTCTGGGACCTGCGGGGGCTCGGCATGATCGACCGCGGCGTGATCCGCCAGGCCCACGCGAATCGACACATTGCCGACATCGAGCTATACCGGGTGCAGGCCCAGGTGGCGGCCGACGTCGTCGCCGCATTCAAGGCGCGGATCGCCGCCTCGGAGGCGATGGACGACGCGCGCGAGTCGGTGGCCGAGGCACGCGAATCCCTGTCGCTGAACCTCACCAACATCCGCGGCGGCGGCGGACTGCCCGGCGCGACGCGGCCCATCGAGGTCCTCCAGCCGATCCAGGCCCTGGCCCAGGCACGCGCCGACTACCTGCTCGCGGTGCTGGCCTATAATCGTGCCCAGTT
>DAIDHB010000108.1 GCA_027452145.1 Planctomycetales bacterium | reverse complement strand
GGCTCGGCGGGAGCCTCGCCCTCCCGGGCCGACCCGCTGATGCGGTGTGGTTCGTGGGAGGGCGAGGCTCCGTCCGAGCCTCTTGCGGCGGCTCGGCGGGAGCCTCGCCCTCCGGGACCGACTGGAAGGCGTCAGCGGGCTCGTGAATCAGAAGCCCGTGAAGCCGCGGCGTTCGAGGTTGGTGTTCGGGACGCGATAGGGCGACTTGCGCTTCTTCCGTGGCGGTGCGGTCGGGTCGGGCGGCGGGATGTTGCCGGGCCGCACGCCGGTGCGGTGGTCGACGATCCGGAGCATGTTGCTGTCGATCAGATGCCAGGCCCTGGACTTGAAGCCGTACTGCACGGCCCCCGCCGGGATCCTGGTCGGCGGCTGGCCGGGCCCGGCTTGCTGGAGGATGGTGACCCCTCGGCGGCCCTCGCCGTAGGCATAGAGCAAGTCGGTCTGCGAGTCGTATGTGCCGACGTCGGAGACGATGGTGAACTCCTGGCCCTTGTTGATCTGCACGTGGTCCCAGGCCTTGACCATGGTGCGGGCGGGGGCCTTCGCCGGCGAGCCCGGGGGCGGCGGGGTCTCGACGATCCGGAGCATCTGGCTGGTGAGGAAGAATCCGTCCTCGGACAGCTCCTGGTCCGGGTCGAGCTCGACGACCTCACTGGCGACCTTTGAGCGGACGAGCTCGATGTCGCCGAAGAACTCGGACCAGCGCTCCTGCCGGGTGTCGGTCGCCTGGCCGGAGCCCACGCGGCCCCTCATGCCGGTGCTGAATTCGACCTGGATCAGGACCAGGCTGGGGAGCTTGCGGCGGACGACCGGCGAGGGCGGCTCGGCGGGGGTGCGGCTGGCCGTGCGGAGGCCGGCGCGGGCGGGCGCATCGGCCTCGCCGTCGGACGCGACGGCCGAGGTCGGCACCACCGTCCGATCGTCGGTCGGCGTCCGCGTCCGCGTCCCGGTCGCCCGAGATGGGACAGATCCGGTCGTGGTCGCGCCCGACTCGCCCGATGGCGCGGCGGGATCGCCGCCGGCCGGCGCGGGCCCGGCCTGGGTCTCCTTCTTCTTGTCGTCATCGGGGCGGTTGTAGAGGAAGACCATGCCGGGGCCCGGGACGAAGAACTGCCCCGTGAGCCGGTTGTACTGGAGCAGGCCGGCGACGGGGGGTCGCTCCTTCGGCCGGATGGGGTCGCCGGGGCGGTCCCAGGCGATGATCTTCTGCCGCTCCAGGACCGCCGGTTGGTCGGGATCCACCTTGCGGTTGATCGCCACGGGGTTGCCGTAGCAGAAGAGCATCGCGAGATTCACCCGCGATTTCCTGGGCGCCGAATCCTCGTCGACCTCGGGGTCCCGGGGCTCGTCGGCGGGTTCCGACTCGGAGCCGGGGATGCTGGTGCCGAGGTCGGCGAGCGGGACCTCGCGATCGGTGAACACGACCATCTTCTGCTCGCAGTAGAGCAGGGAGTCGGTCATCTCGGCGCGGACCACGCCGAGGAAGTCGCCGCGGCCGGTGGGACGGCCCCCCGGCGTGGCGGTGCTCCGGCCGTTGAAGGTCATCTCCTTGGTCCAGGTGATGGTCATGAGGTCCTTCGACTTCACCGGGCGGCCGGCGCGCGTCCTGGGCTTCGCGGCCGTCGCGGACTCGCCGCCTGGCGGGGAGTCCGCGGGCCGGCTGGCCGCGTCGATGCCGGTCGAGGCCCCGCGGCCGGCCGCCGGGGCCGGCGAGCGCAGGCCGGTCCCCTGGACCGTGCGGACGCCGGGTGTCGCGGCGGAACCGGTCCTCGAGACGACCGGCATGCCGGTGTCGCGGGCGCCGGGCCTGGCGCCGGGGGCGCCCGGGCGCTCGCCGGACGGGGACGGGGATGGGGCCGGCGCGGGCGCGGGTGCCTTGTCGGACAGGAGGGCGGGGTCGGTCCACTGGGTGAGAGTACCCGGGCCGACGCCGCGGACGATGTCGCGGGCCTGTTCCAGCTCGAGGTATTCGCCGTCGACGGTCATGTCGTCGGTGGCGACCCGGGCCAGGGGCCACGGGCCGGGGCGATGGACCTTCTCGGTCGGATTGCGGTGGTAGACCTTCGCGTGGGCCTTCCCCTTGCCCGGGTTATCGAGGTAGACCGCCTCGGCCTGGATGTCCTGCTTGCCGGACTTCGAGCCCTTTTTCCTCGGGTCGGCCGGCTTGGTCTGGTGCAGCGCCACGTTGCCGGTCAGCCACGCCTCGCGGACGTCGGCCTGGGCCTGCGGCGATTGGGATTTCGGCGCGTCCTTCGTGTCGTTGGCGGCGGAGCCCGGCGGGCTCGCGGTGTTGCCGGCGTCGGCGGTGAGCGTGGCGGGTGGGCCGAACGTGGGCTTCGCCTTGCGTTTCCGGCCCGTGTCGGGGTCGAGCCGCTGGCCGCGCGGCAGGGCGACCCTGGCCCAGACCCGGTCCGCGATCCCGGTCATCGACGGCTCGAGCGGGGCGGGCGCCGCGGTCGAGGCGCCGGAGGCGGTCGGTGGCGCCGAGCCCTTCGCCGCCTCGCCGGGGGCGGAGGGACCGGCGGCGACGGCCGTTCCGCCCGCGCCAGGCTGCCCGGGAGTCTGCGCGTCCTGGGCGTCCGACCCGGGTGTGGCCGAAGCGGCGGCCGTCGCCGTCTGGTCCGGCGGCGGCGGGTCGACCTCGATGAACGGCGCGTCGAGGACCTCGCGGGCCTCGATCCGGCGGTTGGGGGCCTTCAGGTGGACGTCCTTGTAGGCCATCAGCCGCTCGATCTGGAGGTTGCCGCCGAGCCCCGTGCTGGCCGCATCGGCGGTCGAGGCCGAGGAGCCCGCGGACGTCGGCGGGGTGGCCGCGGTGCCGGAGTCCGCGAAGGCCAGTGCCCCGGCCGGCGACGCCGAGGCCGCGGGTGCGGCGGTGGCGGGCGACTGCGGCCGGAGCCAGACCTGGATCTCGCGGCCGGCGTCGAGCGAGGTCTCCTGGGCCAGGTCGGCAAAAGACGGGCGCGTGCCGGTGAGCGTCACCTTCTTCCGCGCGAGCTTGCCGTCGTCGCCGACGTAGTTCACGACGACCAGCTCGTCCTGCCATTTGGCCAGCCGCTCGACCGGCTCGTTCATCGACGGCCGGCTCTCCATCTGGCCGGGCCCGAGGGCGCGGACGTTGGCCAGGTCGAGCCCGTGGCCCTGGTCGAAGAGCGTGGCCGACAGGGTCACGACGTGGGTGACCGACCGGACCTGACGATTCGGCCTGGGCGGCGAGTTGGCGGCGACCTGGGTGGAACCGTCGTCGGCCGGCTTCTTCTCCTCGTCCTTCTCGTAGTCGGTTTTCTCCATCCAGACGGGGCGCGTCCGGTCGCCGCGGAAGGTCGTGGAGTCGGCCAGGTAGGGCATGCGTCGGTGGTGGATCAGCTCGCCGCAGCGGACCTTGGTTCCCTGCTGGCGGAGCTGGAGCCAGACGACGTGCCCGGTGGCGTGGGCCTTCTGGAGGGTCAGGTTGCCGAAGATACCCTGGCCGCCCTGCGCTTCCGCCTTCGCGCCCTTCGCGGGACCGTCGGCGGCGGAGCCCGGGGCCGGCTTCTCACCGGCGGCGGCGACGGGCGTCCCCCCGGCCGGCTTACCGGTCGGGCCGGTCGGCTTGCCGGCGCCGGCGCCGGCGCCCGTGCCCGCGCTGTTGGCGGGGGCCGTCGGCGCCCCGGGGATCAGGGTCAGCCGGAGCGTGTCGCAATCGAGCTGGTTGGGCTGGCGGTCGGGTCGGCCGTGCAGCGCCACGACGTTGCGCTCGAAGCGGACCAGGGTCGGGGCCGGCGGCGCGGGAGGCCCGACGGCGACCGGGACCTGGTCGGGCGGGACATCGATGCGCATCTGGCCATCGCTCTGGATATACAGCGGCATTGGCGCGCCGGGCTTGCCTCCTGCCGCGGCGCCGGCATTGTCGGCCCGGGCCGTCACATCCACCACCTTCCCCGACGCCGTCTTCTGCGTCGAGGCCGTCGCCGTACCGGGCAGGAAGCCTGAGTTGCCCACGTCGCGCATGTGGACGCGGACGTTCTTCTTGAGGACCGCGTACTTCACGCCGGCGAAACCGCCCGACGAGGACGACGGGCCCGCCAGCCCCGGGTCGTGGGCGCGAAGCTGGATCTCCAGCCCGTCGCCAATGGTCTTCTGGTCGGGGTCGATCATGACGACGTGCGAGGCGGTGGTGATCTGCTGGGTGCCGTCGTCGAAGTCGAGGTACGCCAGGGGCAGGACGTTGAGGTCGTCGGCGGGATCGGTGGGCGTGCCGCGGTCGTCGCGGATCCGCACGTCGCCCTCGAAGTGGGCGTGGACGACCTTGATCCCGTCGCCGCTGGTCTTGCTGCTCAGGGCGATCGGCTGGTTGAGGTCCAGCGTGGCGGAGTCGGCGGTCACGGTCATCGTGCTCTTGCCGCCGTTGGTCCGGGCGATGATGGCGACCTTCTCCAGCCGCAGGCGCTTGCCGTTGTAGCGGACGCCGTTCTCCTCCTGGACCGAGTCGACCTTCAGCGAGAACATCCAGAACCGCTGCTCGGTGTTGTAGTAGGCGAAGACCTTGTCGCTCTTGACGGTCCAGTGGTCGGGGCCGAAGCTGAGCAGGCAGAGTTCATAGGCCTGGCGCTTCGAGCGCGAGTCGCGGGCCGGGAAGACCAGACCGTCGTCGCCGCGCTCGGACTTGAAGCGGTCGACGAGCAGGCCGAACGCCTGGACGTAGCCGTAGTAGCACCCCAGGATCAGGAGGAAGGTCGTCCCGGCCTTGAGGAGCTTCTTGAACACGGGAAAGGTTCCGATGTGGCCACCGTCGGGGCATCCTGGCGAGGCGAGGGGTGACGGTCCCCTTGCCCTGGGCATTGGTCCCGGCCCGCGCCGCGTGGCGCGAGGCGGGCACAGCGATCGTTACGGTCCGGCGGCGACCAGCCGGGCCCAGCGTCCCTGGAGTTTCAGGACGATCTCGATGACATCGCGGACGGCACCCCGGCCGCCCGGCACGGGTGCGACGACGTGGGCGGCGCGGCGGACCTCGGGGACCGCGTCGGCCGGGCAGGCGGCCAGGCCGACCAGGCGCATCACCGGGAGGTCGGGCAGGTCGTCGCCGACGTAGCAGACCTGATTCGGCTTCAGGCCCAGCTTCCCGATCAGCTCGACGAAGGGGACGAGCTTCGACGAGTGCCCCTGGAGGACGTGGCCGATCGACAGCTCGGCGGCGCGGCGCTCGACGGCCTCGGCCCGCCGGCCGGACAGGATCGCCGACCGCTTCCCGGCCCGATGCCAAAGCGAGAAGCCCAGGCCGTCGCGCACGTGGAACCGCTTCACCTCGGAGCCGTCGGCGGCGATCGCGATGACGCCGTCGGTCAGCACGCCGTCGACGTCGGCGACCAGGAGCTCGATCGGCGCGCACCGCGCCACCAGGTCGAGATCGGCGGGTCCGGGCGAGGGTTCAGCCGTGGACATGGCCGATCACTCCTCGAAATCGGCGGGCAGGAGCCCGATCAGGTCGGTCACGTCGACCAGCCCGACCAGCCGGCCGCCGCGGTCGACCACCGGCAGCTCGCTGATCCGGTGGCCCTTCATCACCTCAACCGCATCGGCGAGGGTCTGCCCCACGCGGATGCAGTACGGATGCCTGGTCATCACGTCGCCGATCGGCGCGTCGAGGTCCGCCTCGCGGCGACGCTCGAACAGCCGGGCGAGGTCGCTGTCGGTGAAGATGCCCAGCAGCGTGTCCGCCTCGTCCACGATCAGGACGGCGCCCGAACGCCGACGAGGCCCGGCCAGCCGGACGAACACCGAGCGCACCGACTCGTCCACATGAGCGCGGCGGAGCTGGCGCTCGGTCCGCATCACCTCCTCGACCCGCGTGAGCTTGCGACCCAGGCTGCCGGCCGGGTGATACAGCGCGAAATCCTCGGCGGTGAACTCGCGCATCCGGCTGACCAGGAGCGCGAGGGCATCCCCGACGGCCATCAGCACCGTCGTGCTGGCCGAGGGCGCCAGGCCCAGCGGGCAGGCCTCGGCGATCGGCCCCAGCGCGATGCACAGGTCGGCCGCGCGGCCCAGCGAGCTGCCCGCGCGCTCGGTGATCGCCACGAGCCCGGCTCCCAGGCGCCGCAAGGCGGGGATCAGCCGCAGCACTTCCTCGGTCTCGCCGCTCTGCGACAGCGCCAGTACGATGTCGTCGGCGCGGATCCGCCCGAGGTCGCCGTGCACCGCCTCGGCCGGGTGGAGCGGGAACGCCCGCGTGCCGGTCGAGGCGAGCGTCGCCGCCAGCTTCTGGCCGACCAGGCCGGCCTTGCCCATCCCGGTGACGATCACGCTGCCCGTCGACCGGTAGATCAGCTCCGCGGCCCGCGCGATCGTGTCGCCCAGCCGCTCGCGGACGCGGTCGAGCGCCTCGGCCTCGATCCGCAGTACCTCGCGCGCAAAGGCCAGCCCCTCGGCCTCGGTGTCCGAGGCCAGCGGCCATTCCGTGATCGTCGCCATCGCGGGCCTCCCTGCCCCCGTCGACATGCTTTCCCCACCGGCCCTACCCACCGGCGCCCGCACCATAGCCCATCCCCGTGAAGTCGTCAACGCGGGTCGATCATCGGTCCCTCGGCCGGTGAATCCCCTCCTGTCTCTCTCTCATCGGCATCCCGAATGTCACGAGATGAGTGAAGATAGGAAAACTCGGGAGGATCGGATGGATGCGGCCGAGCCCGATCGGATGGGCATCACGAGACGCGGGTCCGCGTCGGGATCCTCGTCGGAGCTGGCCGGCGGGGTGGATGTCTGCTTCGAAGTCGGGTAGGTGTCGTCGGCGGCAGGCGGATCCAATCGAACGAGCCAGGCGGCACGCCGGCCGGCGTTCGATTGGCCGTCGATTGGGTGACGGGGCCGATCGAGCGCCGGCGGACGTGCCGCCTGGCTCTTGTGGCAAGATCATCTATGGGAATCGCGGGGAGAGCGTCATCGAGGTGGGCCGAGGGCGGAAGGCCGTGATCGGCGCGGGGTGCGATGGCGCGTCCCCGTTATGGCCGGCTCGGCAGCGCGGACGACCGAACGGTTCCCCGGGCCGCCGGTCAGGCCGGGCCGCTCCCGAATGGGTCGCGGCGCCGGCCAGTCGTTGCATCGAGAGGTTAATTCGGGACTGCCGGGTCGCGGTACACCGGGATGGGACCGACCCGCTCGGGTCGGCCCGGCGTCGCGAGGCGAAGGGCGCCGCGCGGTGCGGCGCCTCGGTCAGGCGATCGGTGCGCGGGTGCGGCCGAAGATCAGCGACACGACGAACAGCACCAGGAACAGGACGAACAGAACCTGCGCGATCCAGGAGGCCGTGCCGGCAACGCCACCGAATCCGAGCACGCCCGCGATCAACGCGATCACCAGGAAAGTAAGAGCCCAGCTCAGCATGGGATTGTCCTTGTATTTGGGTTGGAAAGGGCCCGCGACGATTCGCCCCAGGCCCGGTTGTCATTGATGAGATGGAAGTGCAAAGGGGATGCCAAACTCTCGAGCCGCACGCCGCCGGGCGGAATCCTGTTCTTTTCGAGCCTTCCACGGACGAGTCGAATCCTGGTACACGGTTCGACAACAATTGAAATAGCGTTGAATCTTGCGTGTTGCGGGTTGCCGGACGGGTCCGCTGCGCCGCTTCCGGGAACCTGTCTCGGGAGTGGGAGGGCGAGGCTCCTGCCGCGCCGGTGATGATGCGAGGCTCGCTCCGTGTACCGGCTCGCTGGGAGGCTCGTCCTTCGGCCCCAGTTCCTGATCCCTAACCTCTCGCTCCTACCCGCTGGCCTCTATCCCCTGGCCCCTGCGAGGTGAGCCTGGCGGCTGTCCTCATCCTGGGGCGCGGGGCCGCAGCCGTGGCCGAGTGGGGAGGCGTCCTTGATCACCTTGTTCAGTTCGGCGGCAGCCAGGAAGAGGACGCTGCAAAGCCACATCCACGACATGAGCAGGATGATTCCGCCCAGCGAGCCGTAGGTCGCGCTGTAGTTACCCCAGTGCTGGACGTAGACGCGGAAGCCGACGCTCACGATCAGTAGCACGACCGAGCCGATCAGGCTGCCGGGCGTGATCCATTCCCAGCACTGGTCGGAGTCGGGTGCGAAGTACAGCGCGAGGGCGAAGCTGAGCAAAATAACCAGGAAGACGAGGACGCCGTGCGCGGCGGTCACCAGGACGGCGGCCCCTGAGCCGAGTCCGAGAAAGCGGAGGATCTGCGGCCAGGCCAGCATCGTGCCGAAGACGGCGATCAGGATGGCCGCCTGGCTGAGCGTCATCAATATTGCGATCGCCCGCTGCTTCCACCAGGCCCGCGTCTCGCGGACGCCAAGGATGCGGTTCATCGCGTCCATGATCGCGACGAAGACGCTGGAAGATAGCCAGATCGTGGCCGCCAGGCCAAACGAGATCAGGGCGGTCGGGGGCGATTCCTGGAGGCGGCGGATCTCGCGGGTGACGACCGATGCGGCATCGCCGGGGAGCATCGCGACCAGTTCGTCGGCCGGGCCGGCCTTGCCGTGCACCTCCTGGCGGACCGGGGGAGGCAGCAGGTACGCGGTCATCGTGATCATCAGCGCGAGGAAGGGCACGAGGGCCGCGATCGCATAGAAGGTGATCGCCGCGGCGCGGGTGAGGATCTCGTGGTCGTTCATCCGGTCCCAGGTGCGCCGGGCGGCCTGGCGCATCGACAGACCACCCAGGCTCAGCGCGGCCAGCAGTCGCCTCGTCGTCACGGCCATGACTCGATCCTCGACGGTCCGGTGCGTCGGCCGCGGCGGCCGGAGCGGGATCGTCCGACCGGGGGCCATCCGAGTATTTGTCACATGAACAGAAAAGGGAAAGGCCCGGACGGCGCCCGCCAGGGGCGAACGCCCGGGCCGTCGAATCCGCGAGCCGTCCGGAGGCCGCGAGTAGCCGGCCGGCCGGCGCGAATCACCAGGGCTTGATCTTCCAGCCGAGCACGAAGCCGATGCCGAAGACCCACGCCGCGAACTTCAGCGGCTCGCGGTGCGCGTAGTCCTCGACCGACTCCACCATCGAGCGGATCGTGCCTTCCATCCAGTTCTCGTCCATCGCGCCGTGGCTGGCCCGCATCATGTCCGACGGGTAGCGCACGTCAGTCGTGGTCGACATCTTCGTTCTCCTTATAAGAGCGCGAGCGGACCGGCCGGATCATGGCCCCCGGCACCTTATCGCTCGGGCCGCCCGCCG
>DAIDHB010000107.1 GCA_027452145.1 Planctomycetales bacterium | reverse complement strand
GTCCCGCGTACGTGATCTACACCTCCGGTTCGACCGGCAAGCCGAAAGGCGTGGTGGTCACGCAGCGCAACGTCATGAATTTCTTCGCCGGCATGGACCAGCGCGTGCCGCACGAGCCCGGCGATGCGGCGCTGGTGCTCGAGGGCTTCCACGCGGGGACGCGGGGACGGCCGGCGAACCTGACCCTCCGCCGCGGCGAGATCGTCGGGATCGCCGGGCTGGTCGGGGCGGGCCGCACGCGGCTGGTCCGGGCGATCTTCGGGCTCGAGCCCGTGGTCGCGGGCCGGGTCCGCGTGGCGGACTTCGAGGGCGGGCGGGCATCACCTCGGACGCGCATCCGGCAGGGCCTCGGCCTCCTGAGCGAGGACCGCAAGGGCGAGGGGCTGGCCCTCGCCCTGCCGATCGAGGATAACATGACTTACCCGGGCCTTGGCCGTCATGCGACGCGCGGCTGGCTGCGACTGCGCGAGAGGCGCACCGAGGTCGCCGGGTGGATCGAGCGGCTACGGATCGCCGGCGCCTCGCCGCTGCGTCCGGTCGGCGCGCTGTCGGGAGGCAACCAGCAGAAGGTCGCGCTGGCGAGGCTGCTCCACCAGCCGGCCGACGTCCTGCTGCTCGACGAGCCCACGCGCGGCATCGACGTTGGCTCGAAGGCCGAGATCTACCGACTGCTGGGCGAGCTGGCCGCCCAGGGGAAGGCGATCCTGGTCGTCAGCTCGTACCTGCCCGAGCTGTTCGGGATCTGCGACCGGCTCGCGGTGATGTCGCGGGGCTCGTTGACCGACGCCCTGCCGCTCGACCGCTGGACCGAGCACACCGTCATGGACGTCGCCACTCGGGGCGACGAGGCGGATTGATCGACTCTCCAGCCTGAGGACCATCGAGTTGTCCCCGAATTCCCCAGACGATCGGACGGTCGCGGCGGGGAGGTCCATCGCGATCCGCCGCGTCCTCGCGTGGGTCTGGACGGTCCTCGGGCCGTTCCTGGGCCTGGCGCTGATCACCGGGATCTTCGCCTACTGGACCCGCGAGACGGGCAGCTTCATGGCGGTGGACAACTGGCGCACGATCGCCGTGCAGACGATGATCGTCGGCACCGCCGCGCTGGGGATGACCCTCATCATGATCGCCGGCGGGATCGACCTCTCGGTGGGCTCGACGGTCGCGCTGGTGACGGTCTGCATGGCGCTGTTCCTCAAGACGGTCGACCCGCTCCTGCCCGAATCGCTGCGCGCGATGAAGTTGACCCTGCCGGTGGCCCTGGTCCTGGGCATCGGCCTGGGAGGATTGTGCGGCGCGGTCAACGGCGGGCTGATCGCCGGACTGCGGGTGGTGCCGTTCATCGTCACGCTGGGGACGTATCAGCTCTATCGGGGACTGGCTACCTGGCTCGCGTCGAACACGCAGGTGTACGTCTCGGAGTCGATGAAGCCCATCTGGTTCAACGGCCTGGTCCAGGTCGTGCCGGAGCCGTCGTGGCTGCTGGTGGCGCCGGGGGTCTGGATGCTGCTGATCCTGAGCGTGGTGCTGGCGATCACGCTGCATTTCAGCCTGCTGGGCCGATATGCCTACGCGATCGGATCGAACGAGTCGACGGCCCGCCTCTGCGGGATCAACGTGCCCGGGATGAAGGTGGCGATCTACGCCCTCGGTGGGCTGGCGACCGGGCTCGCCGGCGTGCTCCAGTTCGCCTACCTCGGGGGATTGGGCGACCCGACGACCGCCGTCGGGCTCGAGCTCCAGGTGATCGCCGCGGTGGTCATCGGAGGCGGCAGCCTCAGCGGCGGCGAGGGGACCGTGCTGGGCACCCTCATCGGCTGCCTGATCATGTCGGTCCTCGAGAACGGGTGCGTCCACGCCGGAATTCCCCGGGCGAGCCAGGATATCCTCATCGGCGTGATCATCGTCGTGGCGGTTACTCTCGACCGGATCCGCCGTCGCGCCCCGACCTGAATCCTGGGCTCCATCCATTCATGCGGCTTGCTCCGGTTGACACGAACCTGTCGGCCCACTACGATGCCGGCCGTTTAGGAGGGAGGATAACCCGCGCGACCCGTCGCGCAGCCGAGATCCGGGCGGTTTTTAGGCCGACAGACAGGCCCGAACCCCTCTCCCGGGCGAGGATGGACCCTGGGGAAACTGATTAAGGTGGACAAGAAGGGATATCCGATGATTTGGGGGAACCTGTCAGCGAGCGAGTAAAGCTCGTTGTGCTGTGAGCCTTGGACCACGCACAAGGAAGTGCCTCTCGAATGGCCAGCACATCCATCAACGCCCGTCCCCGTCGAGCCGGCAGGTCGAAGGATGTCGGGTCGATGGCCCGTCGCCTTCCCCAGCCGGGGAGGTCGGAGCGGGTGGATGCCCCGGTCCGTCGTCGGATCGCGTCGAACTTCGCGTTCCTGAGCGTTGCGGAGCTGATCTGCCGGACGACGTCGGTCCTGGTGATGCTCTACCTGGCCACGACGCTGGGCGTGGAGAGCTACGGCCGGATCGAGTTCGCCTTTAACGTGGTGTTCTGGCTGGTGTTGTTGCTGCGGGACAGCAGCGACTACATCGTGACCCGCGAGCTATCGCGGCATCCGAGGCTGATCAGCCCGCTGGTCGACCACGTGCTGGCGTTCAAGTCGATGTTCGCGCTGGTGCTGTTCACGGGCCTGACGTTCGTCGGGTCGCTGACGTTGCGCGAGTCGACCGACCGGACGATCCTGTCGCTGTATGGCCTGATGCTATTCACGGCGGCGATCGGGCTGGACTACGTGTATCGCGGCACCGAGCGCATGGGGCTGGTGGCGATCTCGCTGTGCGTGCGGACGGGTATCTACGCGATCGGGGTGTACAGCCTGCTGATCGGCGCAACCCGGGTGGACGCCGTGGCGGTCGGGCTGGCGGGGGGATCGCTCGGGATCAGCGCCGCCGGGATGGGGAACGCGTCGCGGGTGGTCTGGGTGCCGATCTGGCTGACGATCGGCGAGCTCACCGGGATCGCGCTGGTCTGGGGAAGCTATCTGCGATCCTACCGGATGCCGCGGCCTCGGCTGGGCCTGCGATTCCTGTCGATCATCGTCCAGCGCGGGCGGAAGGTCTGCCTGATGCAACTCTCGCAGGCGATGATCAATGTGGCCGATCTGCTGGTGGTTGGGTTCTTCTGCTCGTGGGCCGACATCGGCCGTTACGGGGCACCTCATCGCCTCTCCACCGCGCTCTTGACCTTCGGATTGATCCTCCAGCAGGCGGCCTTCCCGACGCTGGCGCGGCTGTGGCGGCAGACGGCCTGCGCCGGGCGAGAGGCACTCGATTCGCTGGTGGAGGTCCTGGTCACGGGGCTATTGCCGGTCGCGGTGGGCTGCACGATCCTGTCGGATTCGCTGGTCCACCTGTTCCTGAACACGGATTACAAGGGCGCCGGTTTCCTCCTCGCGGTGGGGATCTGGCGGGCACCCCTGTTGATCCTGGCGTACCTGTACCAGACCACCCTGATCGCCCTGAACCGCGAGTCCGTCGGAGTGCGGGCCTTGACCACCGCGGCGCTGGGGATCTGGCCGCTGGTGGCACTGTTACGCTGGTGGTTCGGCCTGCCGGGGGCGTCGGTCGGTGTGCTGCTGGTGGGCCTGTCGCTGGTCATCATCGGCTACGCCAGCCTGGCCCGCGAGGGCCGGCAACCGGCCTGGCACCACCACCTGGGCCGGCCGATCCTGGGGTGTCTGGCCATGGTGCCGGTCTGCCTATCGCTCCAGCGTTATGACGTTCGGCTGGCAGTCGTCGGCGGGGCTGTGACCTACATCGCCGTGTGGCTGGCCCTCGGCGGCATGGGACACACCCGGTCGTGGCGCGCGATCCTGGGCTCGCCGGCCCGGTCGTGAGACCTGCCCGGGCGCCGGAGAGTTGTGGAATCGTGCCCCGCCGCGGAACGAGGAACAGGATGCCTCGACCGCGAACCGGTCACCGGGACGTTGGCGACCTGTCAGGAGGACACCCGTGAAGTTCTGCATGGTGACGACGTTCTTCGGGGCGCACAGCTTCGGCGGGGATGCCGCCTATGTGGAGCGGCTCTGCCAGGCGCTCTGCCGCGGCGGGCACGAGGTCCACGTCTTCCACTGCGTTGACGCCTTCGAATCCGTCCGCGGCGGTCACCCGCTGCGCGACTACACGCCGGCTGACGGCCTGCACATCCACCCGCTGAAGAGCCGCTACGGCATCCTGTCGCCGCTGGCCACGCAGGCGACGGGGCACCCGTGGTTCAAGTCCGGCCCATTGCGTGAGCTGCTCGACGACCCGGGCACGGACGTGATCCACTTCCACAACATCTCGCTGGTCGGCGGGCCGGGCGTGCTGGGCCTCGGGGCGAATCGCCGGGCCGCGCGGATCATGACGGCGCACGAGCACTGGCTGATCTGTCCGATGCACCTCCTGTGGAAGTACGATCGGCAGCCGTGCGACGCGCCGAGCTGCGTGAGCTGCTGCCTCGCCGGCCGCCGGCCGCCACAGGCCTGGCGGCTGACCCACGCCATCGAGAACGGACTTCGCCAGCTCGACGCCCTGGTCTTCCCCAGCCGTCACGCGCTCGAGGAGCACCGCGCGCGGGGGCTCGGCGCGTTCGTGCCGATGGTGCACCTGCCCTATTTCCTCCCCGACGGCTGGTCGCGCGGCGTCGAGGACGAGCCGCCGGCGCCGAGCGCGCGGCCCTACCTGGCGGCCGCCGGCCGGATGGTGAAGATGAAGGGATTCCAGCGTTTAATTCCGCTAATGCGATATCTGCCCGAGGCCGACCTGCGGATCGCCGGGACGGGGCCGTACGAGCCCGAGCTGCGAGCGCTGGCCGCCGACCTGCCGAATGTGCGCTTCGAGGGACTGCTTGGTGGTGCCGCGCTGGCGAGGCTGTTCCGGGGTGCCCGCGCGGTGGTCGTGCCTTCACTCTTCCCCGAGACGTTCGGCTACGTGGTCCTCGAGGCGTTCGCCGTGCGGACACCCGTCATCGTGCATCAGGGGGGTGGTGCGATCTACGAGACGGGAGTCCGTAGCGGCGGCGGACTCGGCTATGACTCGGACGTCGAACTCCTGACGGCGATGCGGCGGATGCTCCACCAGCCCGGGTTGCGCGACGTCCTGGCCGCGCGCGGCTACGCCCGGCGGATCGGCGAATGGTCCGAGGATCGCCACATCGAGCGCTACATGACGCTGGTCGAGGAGGCCGCCCGGTCGCGCAAGGGCCACTCGCCGTATCGGCCGACGCGGGCGCTGGCGGCGCGGCTCGCACCGTCGACCGCCGGCCCGGGCGCATCCGATCGTTGATCTCCGCCGCCGGCTGGACTCGACGTGCCGGGCCCGATCCCTGATTGACCGCGATGAAGGAGCCTCGATCGTGCCATCCCGACGCCGGAACCTCGCCGCGTCGACCCTGGCGACCCTCGTGTTGCTCGGTCTCGGCGCGGCCTGCTTCGCGCGGCTGCTCGCGCATCCGACGGGCCTGATCGTCGACCCGGTTCAGCCCAGCGTCGACTTCGCCAACCGGGGCGATCCGCGGCCGGTCGGCAACGACCTGGTCTTTCTGTTTTTGCCCCATCACCAGGCGATCGCGCGGCGGATCGCGGAGTTCGGCCACCGGCCCGTCTGGGACGCGCGCGGGTTCGCCGGCCGGCCGCTGCCCGGCAATCCGCAGGCCGGGATGTCCTATCCGCCGACGTGGATCGCCTGGGGCGAAAGGACGCCCGGGATCCTCGGCTGGATTACCGTCGCGCATCTGTTGTGGGCCGGCGCGGGGGCCTATCGGCTGCTGCGATCGCTGGGCGTTTCGCGGTGGGCGGCGACGGTCGGCGCGGGGGTCTATCAGGCTTCGCCGTATCTCATGGCGCACACGTTCGAGGGCCACTACCCGCACGTCTGGGCGGCGTGCTGGTATCCCTGGGCGTTCTGGGCGTACCGGCAGGCCAGGTCCGGGCACGCCAGCGGGTTCCTGGTCGCGCCGATCCTCGCTCTGATCTATCTGACCGGGCATCCGCAGGAATGGCTGATGCTGGTCCTGGCGCTCTGTACCTGGAGCGCGCTGGATGCCCTGCACGCCTGGAGGGCCGGCGACTCGCGCCGGGCCGCGGCCGGGCTCGCCGCCTGGACGGGACTCCTTGTCCTGTCGGTCGGCCTGGCCGCCGTCGATGTGGCGCCTCAGTGGCTCGTGCGTCCCTGGCTGCGCCGGAATCATGACCCGGGCCTCGAGGTCGGGATCCCCCGGCGCTATCATCTGGGCGGGCTGAATGCCTTCCAGTTGCTCAGTCCGTCGGCTCTCGGCGGCCCGACCGACTACTTCGGCGACGACAACTACTGGGAGACCCTGTGCTCGCTCGGCCTGGTCCCGCTGGTGCTGGTGTCGATCGGAGTATTTCGGCATCCGGACCGTCGACTGGCGCGGGGCTGGACGGCGCTGGCCGGGCTCGCCGTTCTGTTCGCCTGCGGGCGGGCGGGAGGTCTGTATCCGCTCTGCTATGCTTTCGTACCCGGCATGAGTGCGTTCCGCGTTCCGGCGCGATCGCTGTTCCTCGCCAACCTCGCCGGCTCGGTTCTCGCCGGGCTGGGGATGGAGACGCTCCTGTCGCGGATGGAGCAGCGCGGCGACTGGCGACGGTTCGCGCTGGTGATGCTCACGGGTGGTGCGCTGCTGCTGGCGCTGATGTGGCTGATCGGATCAAGAGGCACGCCGGAGCTGGGGCCCTGGACGAAACCGATCGCCGCGAGCCCGATCGCGCCGCCTCGTCCGCCGTCGAAGGGCCGCACCGCGATGGCTGCGTCCCGGGTGCTGGGCGACCGCGGGTTCCAGCTTGCGCTCGGCGGAGCGATGGCCCTGGCATTCGCGGGCATGCTGCCGATCGGCGCGCGTCGACGCCGGATCATCGTGGGACTGCTGGGCGCCGTGGCACTCGCCGAGCTGGGCTGGCGCGGCTTTTCGCTGCTCCAGGTTGCTCCGGCCCATTTGTTTACGGGACCCGATCCGATCAGCGCGGAGATCAGCCGGCTCGATGGGCAGTCGGATGCCGGCGCCGGTGGCCACGGATCTCTTCGCCCGGCGGTCCGGATCAAGGCGAGAGACGCGTTCTACGGCGACCTGCCCGCCGCGGTCCATGGCATCGAGAAGACCAACGTCGACGACGCGTTCCAGCTCGATCGTGCAGCCGCGCTGTACGAGACGCTCTACCCGATCGCGTCGCATGTCCGGCCGATGACCGAACGCCTGATGAGCCCCGGCACGAAGGAACACTGGAAGCAGATTCGACGGGCCGTCCTCGACCGGATGTCCGTCGCATTCCTGGTCTCAGACCGCGTTGAGGCCGAGCCCGCATGGCCGGTCGCCGCCGAAAAGGAAATCGCGGGCGAGCGTTTCGTGATCCAGCGCAACCCGACCGTGCTGCCGCGCGCCTACGTCGTTCCGGCGGCGAAGGTCCTGCCGGACGATCGCGATGTCGTGCTGGCCTGGCTCACGAAGGTGGACCCCCGGAAGAACGTCATCATGACGGCCGACCCGTTCGATGGCCGCGCATCCTCGCCCCGCCAGCCGTTCAGGCCTGCGGGATGGATCTCCGTCGACCCCGATCGGCCGGTCCTCCGCGTGACGACGGAGGCACCCGGTCTGCTGGTGCTCGCCGACTCGTGGATGCCCGGCTGGACGGCGACCGTCGACGGCCGTCCCGCGCCCGTGCTGGTGGGCAACCTCGCGCAGCGCGTGGTGCCGCTTCCCGATGCTGGTCCGCACGTCGTCGCGATGGAATACCATCCGCCGGGGTTTGCGGCGGGATGCTGGCTCTCTCTCGCCTCGGCGCTCGTCTGGTCGATCCTCGCCCTTCGTCGCGCGATGCGATCCGCCCGCTCCAGCCCTGGGATTCCGGCGGGTGCGCGGCATCCGCGACACGCCAGAAATCCTCTTGTTGTCCCCCATCCGCCTCAGCCTGGATCTCAGCCCGCTTGATTCGTGTCCGGCTGGCACCCGATTTGCCCTGATGGTCGAGAACATCACTGTCAGGTCTTTCATTTCGGGCGGACAGCCCGGCCTTGCGGAGACTGCGCGCCGGGCGATCGAGGATGACATGGACGAGAGGACGAGACAACCGTCGCGTGGGAGCGTACCCGGCGTCGATCGGCGTTTGCCGGTCGGTGCCGAGGTGATGCCATTGGGCGGGGTGCATTTCCGCGTCTGGGCGCCGAAGCCGCCGCGGGTCGAGGTTGTGCTGCAATCCGGCCCCGGCGCGCCGGGCTCGATCCCGCTGAAGGCCGAGCCCGACGGCTACTTCTCCGGCCTGGCGCCCTCGGCGGCGGCGGGGACCCGCTATCGGCTGCGGCTGGGAGGTCCGGACGGCCCGCTCGTCCCCGATCCCGCGTCGCGCCATCAGCCCGAGGGATTGCGTGGCCCGTCGGTGGTCGTCGATCCATCGGGCGCCCGCTGGACGGATCGCAACTGGCGCGGCGTCGAATCGTACGAGGGCCAGGTCCTGTACGAGCTGCACGTCGGGACCTTCACGCCCGAGGGGACATGGGCCTCGGCGACGGAGCAGCTTCCACGACTGGCCGACATGGGCATCACGGTCCTCGAGGTCATGCCGGTCGCCGAGTTCCCGGGCGAGTTCGGCTGGGGCTACGACGGCGTGCTGCTGTTCGCACCTTTTCACGGCTACGGTTCGCCCGACGACTTCCGCCGGTTCGTGGATCGCGCCCACGCGCTTGGACTCGCGGTCATCCTGGACGTCGTCTACAACCACCTGGGACCTGGCTGCGAGGTCTACAAGCAATTCTCGGACGAGTTCTTCTCAGCGACCCACAAGACCGAGTGGGGCGACTCGCCGAACTTCGACGGGCCTGGCAGCGAGCCTGTGCGTGCCCTGATCCTGGCGAACGTGGGATACTGGATCGACGAGTTCCACGTCGACGGCATGCGGATCGACGGCACTCAGGCCCTGTTCGACACGAGCCCCGATCACATCCTGGGCGCGATCGCAGGCCGGATGCGCGAGGCCGCCGGGCGGCGCCGGGTGCTCGCGGTCGGCGAGAACGAGTCGCAGCACGTTCGCTTGCTGCGCGACGCGGGCCGGGGCGGCCTGGGCCTCGACATGGTCTGGAGCGACGACTTTCACCACGCGGCCCGCGTGGCCGCCACGGGCCTGCGCGAGGCGTATTTCGGCGATTATCTGGGCACGCCGCAGGAGCTCGTCTCGGCGCTCAAGTATGGGTGGCTCTATCAGGGCCAGTGGAACCCTCGCCAGGGCAAGCGCCGCGGCACACCCGCGCGGGAAATCCCGCCGTGGGCGTTCGTGAACTACCTTCAGAACCACGACCAGGTCGCCAACTCGGGTCGGGGCGAGCGGCTGCACGACCGAACCACCCGTGGGCGCCTTCGCGCGGCGACGGCGATGCTGCTGCTCGGTCCCGGCACGCCGCTGCTCTTCCAGGGCCAGGAGTACGCCGATCCGGCGCCGTTCCTCTACTTCAGCGACCAGGAGCCCGGCCTTGCGGAGGAGTTCGACCGCGGCCGCAAGGAATCGCTCGCGCAGTTCGCCAGCCTGGCGACCGACGAGATGAGGCGCTGCCTCCCCTTCCCCGGCGATCCCGACGTCTTCCGCCGGTCGAAGCTGGATCCCGCGTTGCGGGCGCGGAGCCCGCACGCCGAGGTCGAGCAACTGCATCGCGACCTGCTTCGGCTCCGCCGCGAGGATCCGACGATCCGCGCCGGCGGACGTCCGGGCTCGGTGGACGGCGCGGTCCTTGGTCCCGAGGCGCTGGCCCTGCGCTGGTTCGATCCCGAGGGCGCCGGCGACGATCGCCTGATGCTCGTCAACCTGGGCACCGAGCTGAACCTGAAGGTCGTCGCCGAGCCTTTGCTGGCCCCGCCCGAGGATCGGCGGTGGCGCGTGCTGTGGTCGAGCGAGGACCCGTGCTACGGGGCCTGCGGCACGCACGAGCCCGAGACCGAGGAACATAACTGGCGGCTGCAAGCCCACGCCGCCGTCGTCCTGGCGCCCGCGCCAGTGCCGGCCGGAGTGGACGAGCACCGAGATCCACCCGGCACGCCCTGACCCGACCCAGCCGCGAGGATACTCCCATGGCAAACCTCATCCGGACGATCAGCGACCCTTGCCCGATCACGCCGACTAACGCCGGGCCGGACGACGTCGAGCTGTTGCGCGAGTGGATCATCACCAATGGCCTGGGCGGTTATGCCTCGGGCACCGTGTGCGGCCTGCCGACCCGCCGTTATCATGGGCTGTTGATCGCCGCGCTCCCCGCGCCGCTGGCTCGCACGATCCTGCTCAACCAGCTCATCGAGCGGCTGGCGTTCGACGACGGCCGCACGGTCGCGCTGGTGCGCGAGTCGCTCGACGGCCGCCCCGCTCGGCTGGCCGAGTGCCAGATCGCCGAGTTCCGCCTCGAGGCCGGTCTGCCCATCTGGCGGTTCGACCTCGGCGACGTCGTGGTGGAGAAGCGGGTGCTGATCCCGCACCTGCAGAACACGGTGCACGTCGCCTATCAGATGGTCGGCGGATCGGCGCGATCGGTGCAGTTGCAGCTTCGTCCGCTGGTCCACTTCCGCTCGCACGATGCCCCCGTCGACACGCCTCATCCGGGGAACTACCGATTCACCGCCTGGGGCGATCGGTACGAGGTCTCGGTCGTGGGACCGATGCCGACACTGCGCATGTTCCTCAACGGCAGAAGGCCGGCCTTCACCCTCGACACGGTGCGGACGACCGCGATCACCTTCCAGCTCGAGTCGCAGCGCGGATATCCCTCGGTGGGCGACCAGTGGAGTCCCGGGTTCTTCCACGCCGAGCTGACCCCCGACGAGCCGGTCGTTCTGGTGGCCTCGACCGAGCCGTGGGACGTGGCTCTCGCGATGTCGTTCGACGACGCGATGCGTGCCGAGCGACGCAGGCGCTCGCGGCTGCTGAAGACCGCCCGGCACAATCAGGGCGGTGAGGACTCCTTCCACGCCGAGCTCGTGCTGGCCGCCGACGATTTCCTCATCAAGCCTGCCGGCCGCGTCGAGGACGCCACCCGGGCCCAGGCCGCGGGCGAGGACATCCGCACGGTGATCGCGGGCTACCACTGGTTCACCGACTGGGGCCGCGACACCATGATCAGCCTCGAAGGGCTGACGCTCAGCACCCGGCGATGCACCGAGGCCGAGTTCATCCTCCGCACCTTCGCCCACTACGTCCGCGACGGACTGATCCCTAACATGTTCCCCGAGGGCGAGACGCACGGCCTCTATCACACCGCCGATGCGAGCCTCTGGTATTTCCACGCCATCCACCGCTACGTCCAGGCCAGCGGCGACCGCGAGACTCTCGTGACGCTCTTGCCCCGGCTGGTGGACATCGCCGACCGGCACATCGAGGGTACGCATTTCGGCATCGGCGTGGATCCGGCCGACGGCCTGCTCCGCCAGGGTGCCGAGGGGTATCAACTCACCTGGATGGACGCCAAGGTCGACGACTGGGTCGTCACCCCGAGGCGAGGCAAGGCGGTCGAGCTCAATGCGCTGTGGTACAACGCGCTGAGGCTGCTGGAAGGCTGGGTGCGCGAGACCCGCGGCGACGAGCCGGCGGCGAAGTACGCGAAGCACGCCCGGCAGGCGCGCGCCTCGTTCAACGAGCGGTTCTGGTACGAGGCCGGCGGCCACCTGTACGACGTGATCGACGGTGAGAGCGGCGACGACCCCGCGTGCCGGCCGAATCAGCTCTTCGCGTTCTCGCTCGACTACGAGATCCTCGACAGGGCCCGGTGGAAGCCGGTGCTGGAGGTGGTCCGGCGCAAGCTGCTGACGCCGGTCGGCCTCCGGTCACTCGCCCCCGGCCATCCCGATTACAAGCCGCGCTATTTCGGCGACCTGCGCGCTCGCGACGCGGCCTACCACCAGGGCACGGTCTGGGCCTGGCTGATCGGGCCGTTTGTCGACGCGTGGCTCAAGGTCCACCCCGATGACCGCGCTGGGGCCCGCGGCTTCCTGGAGGGCTTCCGCCCGCACCTCGACGAGGGCGGACTCGGCACGATCAGCGAGATCTTCGACGCCGAGCCGCCCTATACCCCGCGCGGCTGCATCGCACAGGCCTGGAGCATCGCCGAGATCCTGCGCGCGTGGGTCAAGACGGCCGGGGAATAGGGACTTGAGAGCAGGGGTGAGGCGCGAGGAGGACCGGAACTGGCCGGGCGCCCGATCGCGCGCCGTCCTACCGCCTACTCCGGCGTAGTCGCTGCCCGGCGCCTTCGCCGTCGGGCGGTTCCTTGACGAAGATCCGCGGCTCGACTGACATGCCGGCGAACAGCGGCGTCTCGGCCGGATTGGGCTCCGTCAGCGTCACCCGCACCGGCAGGCGCTGGACGATCTTCACGAAGTTGCCGGTGGCGTTCTGCGGCGGCAAGAGCGCCGTCGCCGCGCCCGTGCCGGGGCTGAACCCCGAGACCCGGCCCCGGAAGACCTTGCCGGGATACGCGTCGACCCGGATCTCGGCCCGATGGCCGATCCGGATCGGCTCGAGCTGCGTCTCCTTGAAGTTGCAGTCGATCCAGATATCGGTGAATGAGCGGACCGCCATCAGTCGCTGGCCCTGCGTCACCCGGTCGCCGGGGTTGACGTTCCGGTTCGAGACGATTCCGTCGATATCCGACGCGATCTTGCAATAGCTCAGCTCCAGTTGCGCCTCGGCGAGCTGGGCGTCGGCCTGCTCGACCTGGGCGCGGGCCGATGCCACGCCCGGCGAGCGCTCGACCGTGCGGACGATCAGGGCGTCGATCTCGCCGTTGGGGGCGTCCTTGCGAAGCCGGGCGAGGAACTGCACCGGGCTCTCATAATACCCGGGCGGCGCCACGCCTAGCTCGCCCAGGTTGATCGCGAACTGCCCGAGCGCGGCCTTGACGCTGGGATGCTCCTGGTCCCAGTCCTTCGGCACGTCGTCGAGCGGCCTGCCGCCTCCCGGCTCCTCGGGCAGCGCCAGCGCGGCGCGCAGGCTGTGGATCTGTTCGAGGGCCTGCTGGGTCCTGGCCCTGGCCTGCACGAAATCGGTCGAGCGGACGTCGGCCTGCTCCTGGGTCACCGAGTGCTTCCGCGCCAGCTCGGCGTAGCGGTCGGCCTCGGCCTTCGCCAGCTTCTCGGCGGCCTGGGCCTCGCGCCATTTGGCAACCGCGACGCGCAGGCTTGCGATCTGGTTATTCACGTCGGCCATCGTTGCGGCGAGCTTCCACCGGTTTGCCCGGGCGGACGCGACCGAGGCCTCCGCCTTCGCGATCGCCTGGTCGACGGCCTTCCTCGCCACCTCGAGCGCCGCCTCGGCCTGCCGGACCCGGACCCGCTCCATCTGGTCGTCCAGCACGACCAGCACGTCGCCCTTCCGGACCACGTCGTTGTCGTCGACGAGGACCTCGCGAACATTCTCGGTGATCCGCGGTGCCACCTGCGTGACGTGCGAGTCGACATAGGCGTCGTCGGTCGAGACGGTCGCCAGGGCGAGCTGGACCCGGGGATACAGGTAATAGGCCGACCCGGCCAGCCCCGCCGCGATCAGGAGCAGCACCACCAGGCGACGCACCCCGCCGCCTCGCCCCTGCGGATGCGGCGAGATCGGCGCCGCGGCCGGCTGCCCCTTCGATCCCGCGGCATGTTCGCCCGCGTCGGCCGGCGTCGTCGGCTTTCCCTCTGTCATGCTCATGCAAGGTTCCCCACAAGCCCGGGCCATCCGCGGCTACTCGGCCCCGATGTGCGTCCCTTCCTCGGCCACCGATCGTCTCATCAGGAACACGAGCGGGATCAACGCCAGTGCCAGGATGCCGAACAGCCAGAACGAGTCCAGGTAGGCCATGGCGGCGCTCTGCTGCTGCCGCAGGTTGTCGATCGCCTGGAGTGCCATCGTCTGCGAGCCGACCGGGTCGCCCGTCAACCGGTAGAACGCGGCCTTCAGCGATCCCATCGTCTCGTTGAACGCCGGGTGGAACGGGTTGAGGTACTCCACCAGGCGATCCGTGTGCACGGGGATTCGTCGCGTGACCAGGGTGTTCCCCATCGCCGTGCCCGCGCTGCCGCCCTCGTTGCGCAGGGCGGCGAAGATCCCCGCCGCCGGCCCGCGCAGCTCCTTCGGAAGATACAGGAACGCCGCAACGCTCAGCGGCGCGAACAGCGCGGCGGTGCCGACCTGCTGGACCACCCGCGGCCAGACGAGCTGGCCCGGGCTGACATCCAGGTTCATCCGCGAGTACCACGAGGCCCCGAACCACATCAGGACCGCGCCGAAGATAATGATCCAGCGCGAGTCGACCTTCTTGCCGAGCAGGTAGCCGACGATCGCCATCGTCGGGATCGAGAACAGACCGGCCGGCGACATGATCAGCCCCGACCACACAGCGTTGTAGCCGAACAGCGTCTGGAGCATCCCCGGCAGGAGCACCATGCTGGCGTAGGTGATCGCGAACGCCACGTAGGCGATCAGGCCACTCGCCGCGAAATTCCGGTCGAGGAACGGCCGCAGGTTCAGCACGGGCGACGGGTGTCGCAGCTCCCAGACGATCAGGCCAACGAGCCCCAGGCCGAGCCCCGCCATCAGGATCTGGACCCGGCCGAACGGGTCGCCCAGCCAGTCCCACTCCTGCCCCTTGCTCAGCAGGATCTCCATGGAGGCCATCGTCAGCACGATCAGGCCCAGCCCGATGAAGTCGAACCGCAGCGGGCGGCTCCGCATCGACGCGCGCTCGGCCTTGAGGTAGTCCGGGTCGCGAAGCACCGCATAGTTGACGGCCAGCGCCAGCAGACCCGGCGGAATGTTGATGAAGAAAATCCATTCCCACGAGTAGTTGTCGGCGATGTAGCCGCCGAGCGTCGGGCCGAGCACCGGCGCCACGAGGGCCGAGATGCCGAAGAGCGCCTGCGCGGCCCCCTGCTTCTCCTGTGGGAACGTGTCCACGAGCACGGCCTGCGTCACCGGCTGGAGCCCGCCGCCACCGAGGCCCTGAAGGATGCGGAAGAACACCAGCTCGGGCAGCGACCGCGCGAAGCCGCACGCCGCCGAGCTGACCGTGAAGATGAACAGCGAAGCAAGATAGTAGTTCCGCCGGCCGAAGTACGCCGACAGCCAGCCCGAGAGCAATAGCACCGAGGCATTGGCGGCGAGGTAGCTGGTGATGATCCACTCGCTGTCGCTCTCGGCCGCCGACAGCCCGCCCGCGATGTAGCGCAGCGCGACGTTGGCGATGCTCGTGTCGAGCACCTCCATGAACGTCGCGATCGTCACCGCGACCGCGATGATCCACGGGTTCACGGCGGGCGTCGAACCGCCGACTCGGGCTTCGGGCATGGAGCAGCTCACCTGGGACGAACCGGCCGGGAAGACCGAGTATTATAGCCGGGCGGTCCCACGGCGCAGTCAACCCACCGCGACTTTCTCCAGCTCCTGCTTCGACCCCGCTCCGGATTTCGAGACCCGGATCTCGTCCGACTCCGACGGACCCGACAACGGCGGGCGATCGAGCCACCGGTCGAACCGCAGCGCGATCCAGAGCGTCATCACCGCCGCGGCCGCCGCATAACCGCCGAAGACAAGGAATGGCAGCATCGGGTATTGCAGCCACTCGACCGGGTAGTGCCAGATCGACGCCCAGGCCGAGTTGGCGGACCTCGGCAGCGCCAGGCTCCACGACGCGAGCCCCGGCATGATCCCCAGCACGGTGAATGACGCGTTCCAACTGAGACCGTTCGAGAAGTAGACGAGCAGGAATAGCGGATATCCGTTGCAGACCGCCAGGGCCAGGAGCGTCGAGGCCAGTGCGCGGGTTGTGCTGAAATGTTTCAGCGAGAAGTACGCCCCGACGGCCGCGACGAACCAGGTCAGCACCCCGACGGCCAGGATCGAGGCCAGCATGCCCAGCGGATTCACCGTGCCGGTGACCAGGCCCAGCAGCCAGAGGAAGATCAGCACCGCGGCGAACCCCCGCTGGTTCCAGATCGCCCCCAGCAGCTTGCCGCGGAGGATCTCCCAGCCGGTCAGCGGCGATGCGGTCAGACTGACCCAGGTGTCCCTCTCACGTTCGAGCGTCACCGACGAGGCGGCCGCGCCGGCGACGGCCAGCAGCCAGAAGCCGACGTACCAACCCACGTCGATCTGGATCGCGCGCAGGAACTCCGCGCGTGGGTGACGGAATGACGAGACGAGATCGCGCGCCATGTCGACGAACACGGAGCTTATCCGGCCGTCGGCCTCGGTCAGCAGCGCCAGCGGGAGCGTGATCACGACGATCGCCGGCAGCAGCACGAGCCGCGTGAACCGATCGACCGGGGCGAACCAGCGCTCCTTCCACGCGATCGGATCATCGCCGCACGGCGGGTGGTCGAACCACCGCCGGCGCTTCACGACCTGTCTCTTCTTCCTCTCCTCCGATCGCTTGAACCACGTCCGCCGCGCCGGCGTCTCTTCCTGACGGCGGAAGATCGGCCGCAGCCGCCAGATCGCCAGCAACAGGAACAGCGCCGCCGCGCCGATCTGGAGCCCGACCATCAGCAGGAGCTCGTCCTCGGGCGTCTCGGGAATTACGCCGGGTATTCTGCTCAGCCGGAGGAACGCCCCGAGCGGACTCAGGTCCACCAGCCAGTCGTTGACCGGCTCGACGAAGTCATACAGCCGCGGCCGGATCTCCCGGCCAATCAACATCACCAGGGGCGGCACGAACATCCAGAACAGCAGCAAGAGATACGAGGTCATCACCCCGTCACGTACGCGACGCGCCCAGGTCGACACCAGGACCGTCAGCGCCACGGCGAAGAACACCGACGATATCGTTCCGCCGTAGGCCGCGATCAGCATCTCGGCCGAGATTCCGCCGGAGAGGCTCAGGATTGAGACCACCGGCAGCCCGATCGCCACGAAGACCCAGAGGAGCGCCGAGCGCCCGAGCACCTTGTCGAGGATGATCTCGAAGCTCGAGAGCTGGCTGGCCATGATGTAGTGCAGCGTCTTGCGCTGCTTCTCGTCGGCCACCGCGCCGCCGAAGATCGGCGGCACCAGCAGGAGCACCGCGGTGAACTGGACCGCCGAGAATCCGATGAAGACCTGCGCGGCGAACGAGGCGAGCATCCTCGTGGTGATTTCCTCACCCCTATGGATACGCTGCAGATCCTCATACCCGCCCCACACGATCGCCAGCAGCAGCAGGCCGTAGACAACGCGCAGGAAGTAATAGCGCTTCTGCCGCGAGGTGCGGAGCATCTCCGCCCGGAAGACCGGTCCCATCAACATCGTCGTCGCCCCTCGGACATCGCCCCGCGAATCCCGGAGCCCGCTCGCTCCCCGGATTCGTCCTACGATTGTCGGATTGGCGGCGCGGCGTCAAGGTCTCTTCATCTCGAAGAGGTCGGTGCTGCGGCAGAAGAAGTCGCCGCCGAGGCGGGCGACGGTGCGGAGCTTTCTCGGGTCGACGCGTCCATTGGTGTCGAGCACGGCGTCGTCGATGTGGATCAGCACGACCTGGCCGATGACCAGGTTGGCCCCGATGGCGCCCTCGCCGATCGAGATGTACTGGAGCATCCGGCATTCCAGGTGCACTGGCGACGCGGCGACCCGGGGCGGACGGACCATCGTGGAGGGTACGAGCTCGAGCCCCGCGAACTCGGCCTCATTCTGGCTTCGGGGCAGCTCGGCCGAGGTGGCGTTCATCGGTTCGGCCAGGTCCTCGACGGCCGCGTTGATCACGAACTCGGGCACGGCCTGGAGGTTCAGGTACGTGTCCTTCTTCGACCCGTCGCGGCGGTTCGTCGGGCTGAAGACCACGACCGGCGGATTGGCGCCGAAGGTGTTGAAGAAGCTGAAGGGCGCCAGGTTCACGTGTCCCAGCTCGTCCACCGTCGTCACCCAGGCGATCGGCCTCGGCGTGACGATTCCCACGAGGGCCTGGTAGACGGAGACAACGTCCGCCTGCGAGACATCGATGATCATTAAGTTAATCCATCCAGCTCAGGGGATAGTTCGGGTCGTCCAGGTCGAGGGCCGGCCGCGTGAGCCGCAGGGGCCGGAACGTGTCGACCATCACGGCCAGCTCGTCGGTCCGGGTCATGTCGCGGCTGGCGGCAATCGTGCCGGGGTGCGGACCGTGCGGGATTCCCCGCGGGTGGAGCGTGAACGACGACTCCTCGACACCGCGGCGGCTGCCGAACCGGCCCTTGACGTAGTACAGGACCTCGTCGGACTGCACGTTCGAATGGGCGTAGGGCACCTTGATCGCCTCGGGGTGGGTGTCGAGCATCCGCGGCGCGAAGGTGCACACGACGAACCCCGGCGCGTCGAACGTCTGATGCACCGGCGGCGGCTGGTGGACCGTCCCGGTGATCGGCTCGAAGTCCTCGGCGTTGAAGGTGTAAGGATACAGCATCCCGTCCCATCCCACGACGTCGAAGGGATGGTTCGCCAGCGTGTACCGCGACAGCCGCCGCCCGTCCTTGACCAGTACGGTCGTCTCCTGCTCACGGTCCACCACGCCGACCTGCGTCGGGCCGTGGAAATCTCGCTCGCTGTAAGGCGCGCCCAGGCGGATCTGCCCGTCCGGGTTGAGATAGCGCGCCGGCAGATTCACCACGCCGGCCGCCTCGATGACCAGGAGGTCGGGATTCGAGCCCGGCTCGAACTCGATTCGGTATGTCGTGCATCGCGGGATCACGACGTAATCCAGCGCGCGAAAGGGCAGCGGGCCGAAGTGGGTGTGCAGCGTGCCCTCGCCGGAATGGACGAAGACGATCTCGTCGGCGTCGGCGTTGCGGAACAGCTCGGCCTGCGGCTCGGCGGGTCGGCACCGCGACAGCATCACGTCGTCGTTGGCCAGGATCGGCAGCCGGCCGGTGACCGGGTCGCCCGTGCGCGGGATCGACCGCGTCTTGAAGTGGTGGTGCCGCAGCACCGGCACGTCGACCAGGTCGATCCGTTCGGTCCCGGCCGGCTCGATCCGTAAGACGCGAGTCGGCGGGCGCAGGTGATAGACGATGCTGTACGCTCGCGAAAAGCCGGCGACCGTGACGACTTCCTCGTAATGGATCCCCTCGCCCTTGAACCCCGGGACGTTGGGGTGCGCGATGTGCCGCTTGCGCGGGATCGAGCCGAGTCGCAGGTAGGGCGGCATGTCGTCCCTCCTTAGCAAGTGATCGGCCCGCGAGGTTCAGGGGTGTTCGACCACGCGGTTGCGCAAGGTGCCCAGCCGTTCGATGGACAGCTCGATGACGTCGCCGGGGCGCAGCCACCCCCCTGCTCTCTCCGGGGTCAGCTCGAGGATGCAGCCGGTGCCCACGGTCCCCGAACCGATCACGTCGCCGGGCCGGAGTGTCGCGTCGCGGCTGGCGTGGGCGAGCAACTGCGGCCAGGTCCAGTACATCGTGCCCGAGTCGCCCCGGGACAGCAAGCGGCCGTCGCGGGTTGCCGTCATCTCCAGGTGCAGCCGGCCGTCGCGATACCTGTCGGCCAGCTCGTCGAATGTCACCAGCTCGGGGCCGAGCGAGGTGGCGAAGTCCTTCCCCTTGCTCGGCCCCAATCCAACCGCCATCTCGACCTTCTGAAGGTCCCGCGCGCTCCAGTCGTTCATGATGGTGAATCCGGCGACGGCCTCGAGCGCGCGGTCGTCGTCGGGCAGGTCGCGGGCCTCGCGCCCGATGACGCAGGCCAGCTCGAGCTCGTAGTCGAGCGCCTCGCTCCCGCGCGGTGCGTACACGTCGGCCTCATGCCCGACCACGCCGGCCGGGTTCGAGAAGTAGAACACCGGCACCTGATACCACTGCGGCGGCATCTCCTGCCCTCGATGCCGCCGGCACGTCGCGACGTGCTGCTCGAAGGCGTAGAAATCGCGGATGCTGGCGATCGTCGGCAACGGCTGGCGCATCGCGACACAAACTCTCCTTCTTCTTCACCGACCACCGACCACCACTCACTGACCACTGACCACTGACCACTGACCACTGACCAATCACAGCGTCCCTCGCCGCGCCTGCTCGCGTTCGATGGCCTCGAACAGGGCCTTGAAGTTCCCCTTGCCGAAGCTCCTGGCCCCGCGGCGCTGGATGATCTCGAAGAACAGCGTCGGCCGATCCTCGACGGGTTTGGTGAAGATCTGGAGCAGGTATCCTTCCTCGTCGCGATCGACGAGGATGCCCAGCTCGGCGAGCTCACGCAGGTCCTCGCGGATGGTGCCGATTCGGTCCGGCAGCATCTCGTAATACGCCGGCGGCACCTTCAGGAACGAGACGTCGTTGGCGGCCATGGCCCGGACGCTGGAGATGATATCCCCCGTGGCGAGGGCGATGTGCTGCACGCCGGGCCCGCCGTAATACTCGAGGAACTCCTCGATCTGCGACCGCCGGCGCCCGTGCGCCGGCTCATTGATGGGGAACTTGATCCGCCCCCGGCCGTCGGCGACGACCTTCGACATCAGCGCCGAGTACTCGGTGCTGATGTCCTTGTCGTCGAAGCTGGCCAGCAGCGAGAAGCCCATGATCTTGCTGTAGTAATCGACCCAGTCGCCCATGCGTCCTTCCTCGACGTTGGCGACGATGTGGTCGATGGCCGCCAGTCCCACCGGGTGGAACGTGCGGGGGCTATACCGGTCGGGGTCCAACGGCTGGAACCCGGGGGCAAAGACGCCCTGGTAGTTTGAGCGGTTGACGAACGCATGCGTCGTGTCGCCGTAGGCGTGGATCTCGGCGTATTCGTAGATGCCGTGGTCGTCCTCGATTTTCGTGGGCGGCGTCGCCGGCCGGGCGCCTCGCTCCACGGCCGAATCGAAGGCCGCGCCGACGTCGGCGACCTCCAGCGCGATCGACTGCACCCCGTCCCCATGTTGCACCAGCCGGTGGGCGTCCGGGTGATCGGCGCGGAGCGGACTGGCGAGTACGAAGGTGATGTGACCCTGGCGCAGCACGTAGGCGGCCTCGTGCCGCACGCCCGTCTCGAGGCCGGCATACGCGACGACCTCGAAGCCGAACGCGTTGCGGTAGAAGTACGCCGACTGCCGGGCGTTGCCCACGAACATGCGGACGTGGTCGATCCGCTTGAGCGCCATCGCGTCATTGCCGCCGCCGCTGGACATGCCGGGTCCCTCTCTCGATGAATGTAGACCTGAGGAAAAGGGGACTGGCTCCGAGACTTCGAGGTGCCTGTCCCCTTTTCCTCAGGGCCGCCCACGACGGGGTGAATCGGAATCAATGGCCCATGGGTCCCGCGATCCCGCATCGGCGGTCGGCCTCCAGGCCGTCCCAGAATCCGGCGATCGCGTCGAGCACCTCGTGCGCGCCCTGGAAGAACTTCGACTCGTCGAAGTTCGGGTCGAAGAAGACGGCCTCGAGTTCCTCCATCGTGTGGCCGGCGTGCTGGGCCTCCACGCGGTTGTGCCAGGTGAAGAAGGCGACCTTCAGCCGCGGGAGCCGGGTCGACTTGATGTGCAGCAGGCCGTCCTCGAGCTCCTGCCAGAATCCGGCCGCCGCCCAGTTCTCGACGGCGAAGCTCGCCCCCTCGGCGATCCGGTCGTCCTCGCTGCCATAAAGGCGCTGGAGCTCGTCGCAGAAGTGCAGCGTGTAGTCCCGCCCGTGACGGCGCTTCCCCAGGTCGTCGAATCCCAGGCCGAGGGCCTCGCCGACGGCCAGCAGCCATTCGAAGTGCGCGGCGCGGAAGCGGAAGATCCCGCCGTCGACGGTCCCCTCGGTGCTGACCAGATCCGGATCGCCCTCGCGGTCCCGGGTGTCGTCGTCGAGGGAGGCGTCGCGATCGCGGGAGGCCGAGGGGCCATCCGTCTTCCGGTAGATCACCCCCAGCTCGTTCATCAGGATTTCCTTGGCCGCGCGCGCCTGCTGGATCGACGGGGCATTGATGACCCGCAACAGCGCCGCGACCAGGAACTGGTTGGAGAAGACCGAGAACTGGCGGACGAAGTGCGCGAGCTCGGCGTCCGTCGCGCCCCCGTCGCGGAACCAGCGGGTGTAGGCGTTGTCCGTGATGATCCGGTGGTGGAAGATGTCGCGCTCCACCCGGTCGAGGAACTCGCCGAACGCCTCGACCTGGTGCTCGTTCAGTTCGCCGCGCCGGAGCCGCTCCTCGATCCGGGGAGAGACGAGTGCGTGGTGCGTGGCCGTCGCCATGAGAGACCCCCTTCGAGAAAGTGAGAGAGGTGCGGGGGAATCGACCTCTCCAATTATAGGCGATGGATTGAGCGGGGACGAGTCTCTCACATCGGCCTTCGGTCCCGCGGCCCCATCGACGAGCCGGTGTCGCCCCGGCACCGGAGGGCCTCAGACCCAGCCGTTCCGCTTGCGCAGCCACCACTCGAGGGTCAAGACCGCGGTGAAGATCAGCAGGAAGGGCCAGTTGTCCCAGACCAGGTGCTCGCGGGTGGTGACGTAGTCGGTATAGCCCGAGCGATCCAGGCCCTTGAGGTACGTCGACAGTCCCTCGTGGGCCACCGACTCGCCCTCGGTGATGCGGGCGATCTCGCGGGCGAGTTTCAGGTCGGCCGAGGGGTTCTCGAGCTCGCGGTCGTCCTGGTAGACCAGGAACCGCGCCGAGTCGTGGCCGATCTCCTCGTTGTCGCGCTTCGCGGTTACGGTCACGGTGTAATTCCCTGGCTCGCCGATCTTCTCGATGGCCTGGATCAGACCCTTCCCCTCTTCCCCCTTGTTATAGACCTCCAGGGGCACGATGACGGGCGGGTCGGCCTTGTCGCGCTCGATTTTGGCCTCGAAGCGGACATTCGGGATCGTCGCCCCCTTGGCGTCGTGCGCGGTCGCGGTCAGGTCGATCGTCTCGCCGACGGCAATCCGGCGGTTGTCGAGCACCACCTTGACCTTGTTCTCGCCCTCGTTCTCCTTGTGCGCCAGCCAGAAGACGACCTGCCTCCAGAACTTCCGGTGCGCCAGCCGGCCCTCCTCGCCGGACCGATACCAGACCCAGGTGTCGCCGCCGTACGCGATCGAGCGACCCTCGCCGACGTCCATGCTGACCAGCAGCGGCATCGGGTTCGGCGCCGGGGTCTCGGCCAGGACCTTGGCACTCTGCTTCACCTCGCCGAACAGGTTGGTGCCCGCGATCGGCCTCATGGCGTCCCAGATGCGCTGGTTGTCGGTGCGGTTGGACCCCACCTGGAGGAGGAAGTTGTCGAGGCCCATCGTGTTCGGGACGAACTTCACGCCCCCCTCGGGCTCGTACTGGCCGTCGCCGAGGTGGACCTGCACGGGCAGGATATCCGCCACGGGCGTCTCGCCCCAGCCGCCGTCGCCGAAGCTGGAATGGCCGCCGAGCATCATCAGCCCGGCCCCCTTGCGCACGGCGTCGGCCAGCAGCCGCTGCTGACGAGTCGTCAGGTAGTTGGCGGGCAGGTCGCTGAGGATGTAGGCGTTGTACTTGCCCGGCGCGAACTCCTCGTCCGAGACCTCGCCCTTGTTCCCCTCCGCCGCGCGCTTGATGATCTCGGCGTCGACGTGGATGTCCTGCGAGGTCATGAGCGAGAGCATCATGAACTTGTAGTCCCACGACCAGTTCGATCCCTGGAGAAACTTGACGTTCAGCCCGCCGCTGAGCACCGTGACGAACGTGCTGATCTGGTTGTTCGCGGGCAGCACCTCGCCTTCCTGCGGCGCGACCTTGAGCGTGAGCTTCTTCTCGCCGGGCGACTTGGGGATGTACTTGATCCCGCTGATCGGCACGATATTGTTGGTGTCCGGGACCTTCACCTTCGCCCGGGCGACCGGGGTCGGATCGTCCTCGACCAGCAGTTCGACCTCGAGCGTCTGATTCGCGAAGCCGCGCGCGACCAGCGTCCCCTTGACCTCCAGCTCGTTCTTCACGAACACGGTAGGCCCGGCGATGATCTCGCGAAGCGAGACGTCCCTCGCGCCGGTCTTGGCGTTCTCGGTCCCGAGGGGGATGGTCACGACCGGCACCCCCTTCTGTTTCATCTGACGAGCGGCCGTCAGCGGGTTGACCCCGGAGTTGTTGGCGTAGTCGGAGATCATGACGATCCGCGTCAGCTTTCGCCCCGAGTTCTCGTTCCGCTTGTAGACCTCGAGCATCGCCGCCCCCACCGCCGATGTCTTCCCTTTCGGCTCATCCTTGGCGGTCAGCTCGTTCTCCTTGGGCTCCGCGACGGCCGAGTCGAAGGCATAGATCCGACTATCGATGTTGGGCCCGAGTTTCCTGGCCTCCTCGCGGGCTCGCTCGATGGTCTCGGCGGCGACCGACCACCGCGACCGGTTGTTCACCTCGTCGCTGACCGTCATGCTGGTCGATCGGTCGACGAGGAAGACGATGGTGCCCTGCTGCTTCTGCTTCTCCTTGAGCGCGACCGAGGGTCGCAGCGCCGCCAGGAGGCAGAGGAGGATCGCCAGCAAGCGCAGCGACAGGGCCACCCACCGCCAGGCGCCGCTGGTCCCATGGAGGCGGCGGCGATACGCCCAGAGCGTCAGGAACGTCACCGAGCCGATGATGCCGATGAGGATCGGCCAGGGCACGATCGGGGTGAAGCTCACACTGAATTCGGGGAACATGCGGACCTCCCAGCCGTCGCATGCGGCCGCGACATCAGGCCGCGGACGCCGACACGGGCTCGCGGGCGGTTCCGGCACCCGCCGCGCCGGCCCGCGGCGCCTCCTTGTAGAACGTGTTCGCCAGGAAGTTCTCGAACGTCACCACGATCAGGATCAGCAGCATCAGATAAGGGAAGATCTCGTGGCCTCTGCGTACGAGCCCCTCAACCTTTTCCAGCGACTTCTCGTCCTCGGCCAGGTGATAGCCGTCCTTGCCGAAGACCGCGTCGAGACGGGGGGCGTCCATCACCTCGAACCGGCTCTCCGCGCGGGGCGGGTTGAGGCTGAAGCCCAGCACGCTCGGGCGATCCCCCTCGGTCAATGCCTTGACCGTCCACTGCCCCGGCAGGGGCTGAACCATCGCCACGTCGAGGGTGTCGCGGCTCGCCGGCGGGGTGAGCTCGGTGGTCTTCGAATCGGGCCCGGTGAGCGAGAAGCTCTTGTAGCGCACGCTCGGGTCGAGGTGGAGCTGCACCGACTGGCCGGCCTCGAAGTTGAGCCTGGCCTCGTCGGCTCCGGCCAGGTACGGGACGGTGAGGTTCGTCAGCACCAGGAACGACCAGCCCACGATCGGCCACTCGTTCCAGGCGTCGCGGGCTCGCTTGTCCTTGTTCCGGGCCAGCGGCGTGGTCCAGAGCAGCACGCGTCCGGTCCTCGGCCCCTTGAACGAGCGCTCGAGCAGCGCGGGCGTGCCGTCGGTGTAGGTCACCAGCGTCCGGGTTCCCTCGATCGGCTGGGCCTGGGCCTTGAGCTCCCAGTGGTGGTACACCAGCACCTGCACGAGCTGGGCGTCGAGGTCACGGCCGTAGCGCTCAAATAGCGGGTGCGTCAGGTCGGTGACCTTGCCGAAGCTGATGTCGCGCCGCGGGCTCGGCCGATCGAGCTGCGCCGGCAGGAGCTGCCCGGGGATCTCGCCGCCGTAGTTCGCCGCGTCGCAGCGATTTCCGGCGCCGATGACCAGTCCGCCGCCCTGATGCACGTAGCCGTTGAGCGCGCCCCACGACGCCTGGTCGAGCTCGGCGACGTTGGTCAGGAAGACGCATGCGTAGTTCGCTAGCGAGGCCTTGTCGCGGGCCTGGAACTCGGCCGTGGTGTTCCGCTCGACGCGGAACGTCCTCGCGCCGGCGGCGGGCACTTCGGGATCGAGTGCCGCGGCGACGAAGTTGCCGTCGACGGCCCGGTCGGCGATGACCAGGACCTTCAGCGGCGGCCGGATCCGCAGGGTGAAGAAGCGGCGGTCGTCGTCCTCGTAGGGATCGGGGGCGCCGGTCACGACGATCTCGCCCCGGTGCAGCTCGCCCTCCTTGAGGGTCGGCGGGGCGGGGAAGACGATCTCCTCGGGATGGTCGGGCGCGATGCGGACGATCTTCTGGTTCTTCTTCACCCCGTCGATGTAGAACTCGACGGTCCGGACGGCCGGCTCCTTGCCCGGGCCCTGCGAGCGGACCCGGGTGCGGATCTCGATCGGCTCCCCCTCGGTCGCCGTCTCGCGCGAGGGCTCGGCCGCCTCGACCTCCACGTTGTGGACCTCGCCCGGCGCCAGCCGGACGACGAAGGTCGCCATCCGGCCGCCCTTCGACTTCTTGATCTTCTCGACCTTGTCGAGCCCCTCGGCGGGCCGGTCGGTGTCCCAGGCCGTCCGGGCCAGGTCGGTCAGCACGTACACCACCCGCGCCGGCTTGTCGGCGGCGGCGACCGCCTCGTAGACCTCGCCCATTGCCACGTTCAGCGGACGGCTGGCCGCGTGCGTCGTCAGCTCGTCGACCCGCTTGAGCGCCGCGGCCGGCGACAGCCCCGTCGAGCCCGGGATCGACGAGTCGACCACGAAGACGAGGCTCGAGTCGGGCAGCTTGCCGATGATCTCCCGGGCGCGCTCCCTGGCCTCGTCCAGCCGGGTCCGGTCCCGGTCCTTGTACTTCATCGACAGGCTGGTGTCGAAGACCAGGCCGAGGGCCGTCGGCACCGAGTGGTCGCCAATCGGCACCTGCGAGTAGAGCGTTGGCCGCGCCAGCGCCAGCGCCATCAGGGCCAGGACGGCCATCCGCGCCAGGAGCAGCAGCCAGTTCTTCACCCGCAACCGCTTCTTGCTCCGCTTCTGCCGCTCGCGGATCAGCCGCAGCGCCGGGAAGACGACGTGCTTGGGCGTCTGACGCATGAACAGGTGCAGGATCACCGGCAGGGCGGCGAGGGCCGCCCCGGCCGCGAGGCCCGCGTGGAGCAACGACATTTCCATGGCCGGTCGATCACTCCGTCATCAGGCCCGGGCCTGCCGCGTCAGCAAGTAGCTCATCAGCGCCTTGTCGAACGGCATCCCGGTGTGCAGCGGGACATAGTCGATACGCGCCCGGACGCAATCGGCCCGATACCTGGCGCGGAACTGCTCCACTTCCTCAAGATAGTCCGCCTTGATCGCATCGGCGTCGACCTCGAGGATCTCCCGGGTCTCGTTGTCCTCCAGTTGCAGCATCCCCTCGAAGGGGAACTCCGCCTCGGCCTCGTCCAGGATGTGGAACACGATCAGGTCGTGGCCCGAGAACCGCAGCCGGTGGATCGCCCGCAGGATCGAGTCGGGGTCGCCCAGCAGGTCGCTGAAGAGCATCACCAGGCTCCGGTGCCGCAACATGCCGGCGACCTGGAGCAGGCTCGCCTCGATGTCGGTCGTCCCCTCCGGCTTGAGCTTCGCGAGCATCGACAGGATGTTCCCCAGTTGCGACCGCTTGCTGCCGGGGGCCAGGCTCCGCGAGACCTTCTGGTCGAAGGCGATCAGCCCGACCGGATCCTGCTGGTGGATCATCAGGTAGCACAGCGCCGCCGCCAGGCTGATGCTGTACTCAAACTTGTTCAGCTCCTGCCTGTAAGTGTAACCCATCGAACCGGATAAATCCATGACCAGGTAGCCGGTCAGATTCGTCTCGGCCTGGAACTTCTTGATATAGAAGCGGTCGGTTTTGGCGTAGACGTTCCAGTCGATGTCGGAGATGTTGTCGCCGGTGGTGTATTTCCGGTGCTCGGAGAACTCGACCGAGAAGCCGTGGAACGGGCTGGCGTGCAGACCCGCGATGAACCCCTCGATGATGAACTTGGCGCGCAGGTCCAGCCGCGCCACCTGGCGGATGACCTCGGGCTTCAGGTATTTCTCGGCGGTGCCGGCCATGGTCAGGTTCTCGTGGGGATCGATGACTGGGGACGTGGCGGGGCGGGCTCGTTCGTGCCGGCTTTGGTCCGGAGCCAGCTCTCGAATTCGGACAGCTCCCGCTCGATGGCGGCTTTCGATGAGAGAAACGCGTCGACCCGCCGCCGCCCCTCGGCGATCAACCTTCGTGCGTCCTCGATCCGGCCTGCATCACCCAGTGCCGTCAGGGCAGCGTACCAGTCGATCCATCCCTTGCCATCGCCCTGGTCGAGACGGTCTCTGGCGATCCCTTCGTGGAGTTCGGCCATCTCCACGAGTTCGTCCAGGCACCCGGCCCGGGGAGTCGTGCCCGTCCCGTAGATTTCCCAGTAGAGCTTCTGGGCTCGATGGATTCGCGGATCCATGCCTAACCCCCGTTGTCGATGGACCACTGTTCGAGCAGGCTGCAAGCTTCCGGAGCAAATCGCGTGACGGCCACGTAACCGCCGCGGAAGTTGGGTGTGTCCCGATAGGGCGTCGCCTGGAGCTGGCGTATCTTGTTCCTCTTGCGACTCTGGATTTCGCCCTCGTCCGTCCCGCTAACCTCGAGCAACCAGAGACCAGGTTCCACCGGGCTCTCGAGGAAATAATCGGCTCTCCCACGACGGGGGACAACCCGGGTGATCCGAATCCCCCTGAGTTCCGCCAGGAGCATGGCCCCGAAAACGATAGCTCCCTCCTCGACGCATCTTTCTCTTTCAACAGTGTTCGCCGAGCGTGGGTCGGGCATTCCGAAGTGGACCCGGGCCGTCGTCTCGCCTGCGGGCCCAATGATTTTAAACCTCGCTGGAGATCGGTGATAGCGAGCCAGGGCGACTCGTGCCGGTTCCATCAGGAGAGTGGGATTCAACCCCGGATGGGATGGACCAAGCTCCTCGATCACGAGGTTCAATCCAGCCGATTGATCGCTCGCTTCGGCGAATACCTCGCTCATTCAGTTCGGACCCCCCTGCTCTTCGCGATCATCTGGAATCCTGAGGCGCTGGAAGAACCTCCCCGTCTTCAAAGCAGCCCTGCCAGGGGAATCGCCAGCCCCGGCAAAAGCGGGCTGGTGTAGACATCGCCCGGTCGCAGGACACACTTGCGGTAGCCGCGCGGACCGGCCGAATAGACCGTCGCCCGGTGCCGGAACCGATCGATCACGACGTATTCCAGCACGCCCAGCCGGTGATACTCGTGGCGCTTCTTGACGTAATCGCGGTCACGGGATTTCCGATCGGGGCTGACGATCTCGAACATCAACTCCGGGACACGCTCCGGCCGCTCGACGGGCGATCGAGGGCCGGCGAGGAAGACGCCGATGTCCCCGATGCGATCCGTACCCTCGTCGACGCGGACCCAGGCCTCGGAGACGACCTCGTCCACCAAATCCGGATGGGAAAGGCGATAGGCCCCCAGGTGATCCCTGATGGGCTCGGTACCACGGTCATGTCCCGGGCCATCGGGCGGCATGACGATCAGCCTCCCCTGCTCGCGCTCGTACTTCCACGGCTCGGCGTAGGTGGCCTCGGCGAATTCCTCGGCCGTCAGGAGCCGCCCGTGATCCTGCGGACCGAGCGTCAGGACGGACGGAACGGTCGCCATCGGGGAACCTCCTTTACCGCGCCGGCCGTTCGTACTTCGGCGGCTCGGGCTCGCGGACCTCGCTGACCAGCCGCCGGATGAGCGAGTCGGTCGTCTGTCCCTCGGCCTGGGCCTGGAAGTTGGTGCTGATCCGGTGCCGGAGCACCGGGACCGCCACCTTGCGGATGTCGTCGAGCGAGACGCTGAACCGCCCGTCCATCGCGGCCATCGCCTTGCCAGCGAGGATCAGGTTCTGGCCGGCCCGCGGCCCGGCGCCGTAGTCGACCAGCTCCTTGATGAACTGCGGCGCCACCGCGTCCGACGGCCGGGTCGCGCGCACCAGCCGCGTGACATAGTCGACCGTGTATTCCGAGACCGGCACCGAGGTCACGAGCTTCTGGAGGTTCACGATCGCCTTGCCCGACAGCACCTTCTTCAGGTCGGGGACCTCCCCCTTGGTCGTGGCCATCAGGATCCGCTTCTCCTCCTCGAGGGTCGGATAGCCGACGCGGATGTCGAACATGAACCGGTCGAGCTGCGCCTCGGGGAGCGGATAGGTCCCTTCCTGCTCGATCGGGTTCTGGGTCGCGATCACGAAGAACGGGTCGGGCAGGTGCATCGTCTCCTGGCCGACCGTGACCTCGCGCTCCTGCATCGCCTGAAGCAGCGCGGCCTGCGTCTTGGGGGGCGTCCGGTTGATCTCGTCCGCCAGGATGATGTTGGCGAACAGCGGACCCGCCACGAAGCGGAAGGCCCTCCGCCCCGACTCGGGCTCCTCCAGCACGTTGGTGCCGGTGATGTCCGACGGCATCAGGTCGGGCGTGAACTGGATGCGCTTGAAGCTCACGTCGAGGATCCGCGCGATCGAGCTGACCATCAGCGTCTTGGCCAGGCCAGGCACGCCGACCAGAAGGACGTGGCCCCGGGTGAAGATCGCCGCCAGGATCAGCTCGATGACCTCGCGCTGGCCGATGATGACCTTGTTCAGTTCGGAGACCATGACATCGCGCGAATGCCGGAATTCGTCGAGAAGCTGGGTGATCCGGTCGCCGGCCGTGGACATGCGGAGTCTGGTCCTCTCTGGAGGAAAGGGAGGAAGGCTTGGTGCAGGGGCACGGAGAACGTCCCGCGTGCCAGCCGGGCGAACACGCCGGGCCTGACCCTCGCCGGTCCGGCAAAGTAGCCTGCATGTCCCCTCATTGTATGACCGCCCGAACGCGCGATTCAAGCGCACCGACCGGCACCCCCCCATCCTCGACGGAGCGTCCGTCATCTCCCCGCGCCGTGACTTGACCCTCCTGGCCTGCCCGACCGCTCCAGGTCGCCAGCCCCCTCCGGCATCCCGGTGGGACCGCCTGTCCGCTGCCGGTTTTCCCGGCAGCCTGCCCGCGGCGGATGACCGGCTTCCGGCCAATCGATGATCCCATTAATCGAACCACGGCGACAGAGTCGCCCGGACAGGATCGCGACGGGAAGGTACGAGCTAGCCTCGTGTTACGGCGTCGATCGAGGGCCGGACCGGGCGGTGTCGGCCGCAGGCGGCACGGCCGGGATCCCGCGTTGGTCCGGGAGTTGCGGTTCCTACCCCGCCGTGTGGGCAAACGAGGAGCCGGGCGTCTGCCTGGATGAACCTCTTCGCCCGATTCCTACCCGTTGCAGGCGTCCGCTCATCCTCCCCGATCCGGACGCCGGCCGAGTGGTCGCGACGCGGCCGTCGGCTTCAAGAAGGCCCGCCTTCTCCCGGCGGCGCGGACGACTCCCAACAGCACTCCCCGGCGAGTTCGGCGACCTTGCGCGCCGACGATCGGCCGGCGGACGCTCGCGAACCGGCGAGCACGGCATCCGGGCCATCCGGCGCCGCCGCCGGATCGTTTGCCGTCCGCCCGTCGCGGCCTGGGGCTTACGATCACCCGCCCGCGGCGAGACCGAAACGTCGCGGCCGCGAACCCGAGACAGGATTCTGGTGCGATGAGCCTGACGACCCTGGTGCGATCGATCGGTTTGCTGGCGATTCTCTGGACCCTGGCCGCCCTGGGCATCGGTGCCTCGGGGTTGCGGGTGCCCGGGCCGACCTCGGGGGCGGCGTCGACCGCCGAGCCCTCGCCGGTCGAGGCGAGGCCCGTGAACTGGCCTGTCGCCAGTCGGTATGAGCTGGTGGATCGGTCCAGCGGGCGCGGAATGCCGATTCGCCTGCCGGCCTCGGACCGATGGACGATGTTGCGGGTCTGCCCATGGCGAGGCTCCGACGGCGAGGTCCGAGCGGCCGGCCACTGGGTAGCCGCCGATCGGGAGGCGGCCGACGACCTCTGGGGCTGGGGCATCTTCCGGCTCTCCGACGGCGTCGTGGTCGCCCGGGTCGCGACGGATGTCCTTCCCTCGGGACGGCCGTGCTGGGTCGCCGGCCCCACGCCCACGATCCTTTACCCGGCCGCCGATGGCCGAATTCATCGATGCTGCGTGGACCTCGCGAGCGAATCGGCGCACCCGCCCGAGCCCGACGCGCCGCCCGGGCAGCGTCGGGCGAGCTCGGGGCCGATCGCGTGGGCGGTCGAGCCCCCCGGGATCGGCGAGGTCCTGCTCGACGAGCCGGCCTGGTCGGACGATCCGCGGCTCCGGCGCTGGATCTTCGCGACGCTGAGGCCGCAGGTGTATCGCGGGCGCAAGGCTGCCTACGGTCCGCCGCAGATCTGGTGGCTGGAGCTGGGCGAAGACGGGCGTGTGATCGTGGCGGCCGGTCGCGTCGCGGGGACGCTCGGCTCCGCCGGGAGGGATGCGGCGGAGATCGCGGAGAGATCTCCGGCCCTGGCCATCTCGCCCGACGGCGAGCCGCGGCTCGTCTACCTCGCCCGCCGGGGGGACACAGGCACCTGGGGCCTGCGATCCGGGATCCTGCGGATCGACCCGAGGACCCGGCGCCCGACGTCGGTGATCGGCGACGCGGACGTCCCCGTGGCGGGCCGCACGCTGACCGACTCGCCGCTCCTGGTCTCGACCGACGGGGCGAACGCTTTCGCCACGAGCGTCGGCGGCGGCCTCGTCACAGCTCGGCTCGCTCGCGACGGAGCGCCCGGCGTCCTGGTGCCGCCCCCGGCTAGCGCCGATCTTCCTTCCCTCGGCCGCTAATCGTCCCGGGCGATCGACCCGCGGCGCCCGGCCGGCCCGACAGTCCGGCTCAACTCGCCCCCCCGGCCGTCCGATGTCTTTGAGAGGCATAAAGCCGAGGAGACCGCGCGTCGGCCCGGGCGGTCTTGCCGCGCGCCGGCAGGTTGTGTCATGCTGGATCCCGGACACCTGTCTGCCGGCGTGATCGGGCTGTGCGACCGCGGGGGGTTCTCCCATGATTCGCGCCTCTGGGATCGCGGGCCGCGCCATCATTGCGGCCCTGATTTTCGCCGTGGTGGTGGGCGTCGCCCGTCCCGCGCCGGCGGGTGTCACCCGCGAGGAGGTCGAGCGTGCGATCCGCGACGGGATCCGGTTCCTGAAGTCCCAGCAGCGCGACGACGGCTCCTGGCCGGACATCGACGGCGACTCGCGATCCGGGATGACCAGCCTGTGCACCCTGGCCCTGCTCACCGCGGGCGAGCCGGTCGACTCGCCGTCGATCCGCCGGGCTCTGGAGCTCCTCCGCAGGCTCAGCCCCGACGACCTGCGCAGCACCTACGCGATCGGCCTCCAGACCATGGTCTTCGCGGCCGCCGAGCCCGAGCAGGACCGCCTGCGCATCGCCGCCAACGTCGACTGGCTCGAGCGGGCGCAGATCAAGCCGGGTGACAACGTCTACTGGCCGGGGACCTGGACCTACACCGACGGCAAGAATCGCAACGGCGACAACTCGAATACCCAGTACGCCCTGCTCGGCCTGTACACCGCCAGCGAGGCCGGCGTCCCGGTCAAGCCCGAGGTCTGGGCCCTGTCCCGCATGTACTTCGAGCAGACGCAGAAGCGCGACGGGAGCTGGGCCTATCACCCCGATTCGCCGATCTCCAGCGGCAGCATGACGTGCGCGGGCATCTCGAGCCTGATCATCAGCGGCTTGAGGCGCTTCCAGGGGCAGGAGTACCTCCAGGGCGAGAAGATCGTCAATTGCGGCCGAGGGACGCAGAACATCCATCTCAGAAAGGGCCTCGACTGGCTGGCCCGCAACTTCGAGGTCGGGCAGAACTTCGGCCAGGGACAGATCTGGAAATTCTACTACCTCTACGGCATGGAGCGCGCCGGCCGGCTGGCGGGCGTGCGCTTCTTCGGCCGCAACGACTGGTATCGCCTGGGCGCCGAGGAGCTGGTCCATCAGCAGCAGCCGCTCTCGGGCTTCTGGCGTGGCGCCGGCCAGGAGAACGAGCTGGTCGCCACCAGCTTCGCTCTTCTCTTCCTGGCCAAGGGGCGCGCGCCGGTGCTCATCAACAAGCTGGTGCATCAGCCGATGGGGGACTGGAACAACGACCCGGACGACGTGCGCAACCTCGTCGACACGGTGTCGAAGGACTGGAGGAACCTGCTGACCTGGCAGCTCGTCGACCCCTCGAGCGCCACCGTGCAGGACCTGCTCCAGGCGCCGATCCTGTTCTTCAACGGCCATCGCGTGCCCGAGTTCTCCGCCGCCGCCCGCGATCGGATCCGTGAGTACATCGACCAGGGCGGCTTCCTGCTCGCCGACGCCTGCTGCGGCGAGGCCGAGTTCGACCGCGGCTTCCGCCGGCTGATCAAGGAGATCTTTCCGGAGGATGAGTACCAGCTCCGCCCGCTCCCGCCCGAGCATCCGGTGTGGCGTGCCCGCTGGGACCTCGACCCCGAGAGGCACCCGCTCTTCGGCATCGAGCACGGCTGCCGGACCGTCGCGATCTACTCGCCGCGCGACCTGTCGTGCTACTGGAACCAGATGGAGCACAACCGCAAGAAACCGGCCGTGGACAACGCGGTGAGGATCGGCCAGAACATCGTGGACTACGTCACGGGCCGCGAGATGCCAGCCGACAAGCTGGTCGTCCGTGAGGTCCGCGGCAAGGGCGAGGAGACCCCCAAGCGCGGCGCCCTGCGGGTCGCCAAGCTGATGCACGCGGGCGACTGGAACATCGCGCCCCAGGCCATCCCCAACCTGATGGACGCCCTCCGCAAGCCGCCGTTCGGCTTCGACGTCGTGCTCAAGCAGAAGGACCTGTTCCCCCGCAACACCGACCTGATCAACTATCCGCTGATCTATATCCACGGCCGCGGGGCGCTCGCGTTCCCCAAGGAGGACCTCGACGCCCTGCGCAAGCACCTCGAGACCGGCGGCACGATCTTCGCCGATGCCGCCTGCGGCAGCCCGGCCTTCGACGCCGCCTTCCGCAACTTCGTCGCCCAGCTCCTGCCCAATAACAAACTCGTCCCCATCCCCAATAATGACGAGCTGTACAACCTCCAGGGCGGCTTCAACCTCAAGGATTCGCAATACACCAGGGCCGCCGGCGGCCGCAAGGACTTCCCCCAGCTCGAGGGCGTCAAGGTCGACGGCCACTGGGTCATCATCTACTCGAAGCTCGACCTCGGCTGCGCCCTGGAACGTCACTCGGGCATCGACTGCAAGGGGTACACCTACGAGAGCGCCGTCCATATCGCCGGCAACATCGTCATGTACTCGACGCTGCCCTGATCATCGGCCGGCGGAATCAGGATCGTGGGCAATTCCGCCACGACGGATGGCCTCGACCCGCGCGATGTACGCGGCCGAGTCGAACTTGCGCCGGGTGCTCTCGTAACTCATGAACCGGACGGTGCCGAAGATCGGCCGCTCGGGCCAGGGGCGGTCGTGCTTGCCGCCGATCGCCCAGGCGACTCCGGCGTATCCGTTCGGGTCGCGGCCGTCCATCTCATAACGGTCGTTCAGGTCCAGCGCGATCGAGAACGCCGTCTCGGCGTCGGGCGTCCACTCGAGGATCTTCTTGGCCCAGTACATCCTCAGATAGTTGTGCATCCGGCCGGTCAGCACCATCTCGAGCTGTGCGGCGTTCCAGAGCGGGTCGTGCGTCTCGGCCGCCTCGAGCTGACGCGCCGAGTAGATCGCCGGCCTGGGATCACCGGCGTGCGCGGCGAGCGTCCGCCGCGCCCAGTCGGGGCAGCCCGCGAGCCGGTCGTGGTCCCGGTTCCGTGCCACGAAGTTGACCGACAGCTCGCGCCGGACGATCAGCTCCTCGAGGTAAGCGTCGATATCCTCCCGCGGGGCCTCGCTTCGCGAGACGGCCAGCGCGATCGCGATCGGGCTGATCTGGCCGAAGTGCAGGTGCGCCGACAGCTCGCTGGTGGAATAGGGTGTCGGCTCGTTGCGCTCCTCGGCATACCGCGGCAGCCGGTGCTCGATGAACTGGCGCAGCCGACGCTTTGCCTCGCGCGAGCCGCCCCGATACCCGGAGACCTCGGCCACACCGCCGACCCGCAGCGCCTCCATCAGCCGATCCGGATCGATCGCCTCGCCGGCCGGCGGTTCGTCCCATTTCACTCTCGCCGGGTGGTCCGGGATCGGCCGCAGGTACTCGCCGAGCAGCCGGTGGATCCTGGGCCGGATCGTCCGCGCCGCGTATTCCTCGGTCGGGAAGTGCGAGCTCGGCACCACGACGTCCGCATCCACCAGGTAGAACGGCACGCGCAGCTCGCGGGCGACCCGATCGCGCCACTGCTGCCCAACCCGCACCGGGTTCTCGTCGCCGATCACGATGGCGGCGCCGGCCTCCCGCGCGAGGGCGGGCACGACCGCGTCCGGACTCCCGAGCCGGACGACCAGCGGGATCCCTCGACGTCGCAGGTCGTCCTCGACGTCGACCAGCCCGTCGACCAGGAACCGGTAATGCCGGCGCTGGGCTCCGGGATAGTCAGCGGTCAGGCCGAACGCCACCAGCACGGGCAGGCCCATCGCATTGCCCACCGCGACGGCCAGGTTGAGCGCCCCGTTGTCGACGCCCCGCTGCGCTCGCTGCATCCAGTAGACGACGCTGCGACCCCCGGGCTCGGGCAGCCCCGGCCGCGCGGCCCGGAGGCGAGGATGCGGGCCCAGCAAGCGTTCCAGCCTGTCCACGTCGGCTCCTCTCCCGGCGGCCCCATCGCAAGATGACTCCCTCGCCACAAGGTCTTATGGTAGGCGCGCCGTCCAGGGTCCGCCCGGGGGCGACCCGGGTTTCGGGAGGATCCGGTTCGGAGCCGAACATATCTCTGACTTCCGGACGAGGGACCCCGGTTTGATCCCGCCGCTACGGATGTTCGGCGGTCTCGCCCGAAGGAGCACCGATGACCCACGTGTCTCAGAGGATGTGAAAGGATCGTCGAAAAGGAGCGGAGAGCAGAGGGCGGAGCAACAGAGCAGCCTACGGAGGAACCGATCGCAGCGATTCGCTCTCTTACCTCGGTCCTTCGGAATCGATTCCTGTACAAGCTTTCAAAGGATGTGAAAGAATCGTCGAAAGTCCTTCGGAATCGATTCCTGCACAAGCTCTCAGCTCGACTTCCGACGGTAACGCCCGCGGCCGACGCTTCCTTCCTGCTGCGCCTCGAGGAATTTCAGCAGGACGAGGACCTCCGGTGTCAGCAGATTCCGATCGTCGAGCTCGGTGGCGGCCTGAACGATGTTCATCCGGACCACGAAGATCAGCCGATGGGCCTCGTTCAGCGCGCCTAGCGATTCGCTCGTGCAGCCCCGCGCCTTGAGCGCCTGGCCGTTGACCCCTCGGACCACCGGCGGGTTTCCCTCGACCCGCATGAAGCATGGGACATCCCGCGTGATCTTGGAATGGCCGCCAACGTGACTGCCCGTGCCGACGGTGACGTGCTGGTGGATGCCCACCTTCTCGCCGACCGTCACGTCGGACTCGACGTGGACGTGTCCGGCAAGCATCGTGCCGATGCCGATCGAGACCCCGTCGGCGATTCGGCAGTCGTGCGCGACATGCGACCCGTCATCGAACCGGTTGTGACTGCCGATCCTGGTGAGGCCGTCGCCCTTCTCGGTACCGCGGTGGATCGTGACCCTCTCGGCGATCTGGTTGTGATCGCCGATCTCCACGCCGCTGGCCGTACGCTGAAGGGAGCTTTCCTGCGGGTCGCCTCCGATGGCCACGAAGGAACCGATCGTGTTGTATTCGCCGAGGCTGACCACGCCCAGCAGGCAAACGTTCCGGTCCAGGCGAGTGCCCCGGCCGATCCGCACCTCGGGACCGATGACGCAACCGGGCCCGATTTCGGCGTCATCGTGGACGGAGGCACGTGGATCGACGAGGGCCGACCTGGCGATACGCAGTGGCATGAAGCGGCCTCGGGAGCGTGGGGCGTCGAGCGTAGGCAAAGCCGAGACGGCGAGGCTGGAAGCAACGGAGTTTAATCGAACGGCGACTGGCATGCTATCCCGATCCGAACCGCGTGTTCCTCGCATGATCCTTTTGTGCGGGCGCGATGCGGGAAAGCGCTGGGTTTTCGTGCCGTCGTGAGATCAGGTACGACTCCCGGCGTGGCCGATTTTTCGTCTCGACGGCGTCCTGGGAGGTGGCGTCGATGGGTGTGACGGCGGGAAGACTCGCTCATCGACGGGATGAAACGGGGGGCGCCCTGGCGTCACGATCGGGGTGAACAAAACCTCCGTCGGAGCATCGTCCCTGTCGCGGTACACTTCCCACATGAGCACGACCACCGAGGCTCTGGCCATCGCGATCGAGCACCACCGGGCCGGCCGGCTCGGGGCGGCCGAGGCGATCTATCAGCGCATGCGGGAAGCCGATCCCTCGAACGCCGACGCGTTCCATCTGCTGGGACTGGTGCAGGCGCAGACAGGCCGGCCGGCAATGGCCGTGCAATCCTTTCAGAGCGCACTCGCACTGCGACCCGACTGGCCCGACGCGCTGGCGAACCTGGGCAACGTGTTGCGCGAGCTCGGCCGGCCGGCAGACGCCGAGTCGGTGCTGCGACGCGCGGTCGCGCTACAGCCCGATTCGGCCGAGGCCCGCAATAACCTTGGCACCGCGCTCGAAACCCAGGGGAAGACGGACGAAGCCATCGACTGCTATCGCCGGGCGCTGGCGATTCGTCCGGAATTCGCCGAGGCATTCGGCAACCTTGGCCGCGTGCTGCGGGCTCGCGGCGAGCCGGCCGCGGCCATCGACTGCCTGCGGCGCGCCGTCGCGCTCCGGCCGGACCTGGCCGCCGCCCAGTACAGCCTGGCCGTCGCGCTCGACGAGATTGGCGACCGCGCCGCGGCGATCGACGCCTATCGGCGAGCCGTCGCGCTGCGGCCGGCATTCGCCGAGGCCTGGAATAATCTGGGCAACGCCCTGCGCGCAGCCGGCCGGCTCGAGGAGTCGGTCGAAAGCTACCGACAGGCGCTCGCATCCCGGTCCGATTTTGCCGCCGCGCACTACAACCTGGGACTCGCGCTGGGCGATCTCGGCAGGCTGGACGAGGCCGTCTGGTCCTTCCGCCTCGCACTCGAGCTTCAGCCGGACCTGGCCGAGGGGTATGTCGACCTTGGCAACGCGCTGAAGAACCGGGGCGAGCTCCAGGCCGCGGTCGAGTGCTATCAACGAGCGCTCGCCCTGCGGCCCGATCTCGCCGCGGCGCACAACAACCTGGGCAACGCGCTGCGGGACCAGGGGCTGCTGGACGAGGCGCTCACCTGCTACCGCCGAGCGATCGAGCTAAACCCCGGGCAGACGACGGCGCACAGCAACTTGCTCTATACGATGCAGTATGTCGCGGGGCTCACGCCGGCGGACCTGGCGGACGCCCATGCCGAGTTCGACCGCCGGCACGCCGCTCGTGTGGCGCCGGCCGCGCGGGTATCGCAGCCGATCACGATCCGTTCCGGCCCGCTCCGCCTGGGCTTCGTCTCGCCCGACCTGGGCCGGCACCCGGTCGGCTCGTTCCTGGTCCGCGTGCTCGAGAACCTCGCGTCGGAGGGAGTTGAAACGGTCTGCTACTCGGACCGTGCGGTCAAGGACGACCTGACGCATCGCCTCCAGGCCGCGGCGACGGCCTGGCGCGACGTCCTCGGCGTGTCCGACGAGCGCCTGACCGAAACCATCCGGGCCGATCGGATCGATGTCCTGTTCGACCTCGCCGGCCATACGGCCCGCAATCGCCTGCTGGTCTTTGCCCGACGGGCCGCGCCGGTGCAGGTTACCTGGATCGGATACGAGGGGACCACCGGCCTGTCGGCGATGGATGACCTGATTGCGGATCGGCTGGTGATCCCGCCCGGTGACGAGCGATTTCACCGCGAACGGGTGCTGCGGATGCCCGACGGTTATCTCTGCTACGACCCGCCCGCCTCGGCGCCCGCGGTCGGGCAGCCGCCGTGCCTGTCGAGCGGTTTTCCAACATTCGGCAGCTTCAGCAACCCGGCGAAGGTCACGCCCGAAGTGGTAGCGGCCTGGGCACGCATCCTGAACAAAACCCCGGACGCCCGGATGATCTGGAAATACCGCGGCCTCGGCGACCCGATCGTGCGAGGCCGGTTCCTCGGCCACTTCGCGGCTGCTGGCGTGGGGCCGGCGCGGCTCGACCTCCGGCCGTGGAGCACGTACTCGGACTACCTGGCGACCTACGCCGACGTGGATCTGGTGCTGGACACGTTCCCGTTCTCCGGCAGCGCGACGACGTGCGAGGCGCTCTGGATGGGCGTGCCGGTCGTCACCTTTCCCGGAGCGACCTTCGCCAGCCGCCACACGCTGAGCCACCTGACGCAGGTAATCCTGACGGAGACGATCGCCGGAAGCCTGGACGAATACGTCGAGCTGGCCGCCGCGCTGGCAAACGCTCCGGACCGCCTCGCGGCGCTGCGCTCGAGCCTGCGGGAACGCATGGCCGCGTCGCCGCTCTGCGATGGCCGGCGGTTCGCGCGCGAACTGGTGACACTTCTCGAGAAGAGTGCGATTCGCAGCGGATGACCTGTTCCTTCCCGAGACGCACGGGCCGGATCATGCCGGACTCGGGGTCGGGCTCGACCTGGAGCAACCGGTCTGGTCGGTCGCGGAACACCGCGGCCTCGACCGGCCCGTCCCACGATAATCGAGGCCACTCCGCAGCCCGCCCCGTCGTAGGTCAGGCTTTCCAGCCTGACCCGTTCCGAACCGCCCGGTACTGGCCCGCGCCGGCCCCGTCCGCCCGAACTCGCGTCAACTTGCGGGTCGGCCCCGACGGTCCGCCGGGACCCGCGTCAGGCTGAGAGCCTGACCTACCACGGACCCGGTCCGATCCCGGTCGGAAAACGAGCCACCATCAATTCCGCACGCCCTCTCAGGGCAGCAGATCGTCGACGACGATCGCGCCGACCTGCCTGCCGTCGATCTCCACGGGGACGGTCTGCCCCGGCCCGAACACGGCGCGGGCTCCGTAGCCATCCGCCTGCGGCTGGGTATACACCTCAACCTGACGATCGATCAGGTTGACGATCCAGTACACAGGAATACCCGCCGGGCCGTAGACGTTCGCGGCATAGGCGCGGTCATCGGTCAGGCTCGAATCGGCGACCTCGGCGACGAGCGCGATGTCCGCCGGTCCGGGATGGCCCTTGAGGTAATCCTTCTTGGTCCCTCGAACAACGCACTGATCGGGCTCGGGGGCACTGGCCTGACCCGGGAGCACGACTGGGTGCGCCGAGCGCACGTGCCAGCCGGGCGGAAGGACCCGGACGAGCTGGTCGTGGCACTGGTCGGTCGCGATCACGTGCGGGGGGTTCTGAGTCATCCGCTCCACCAGCAGCCCGTTGACGAGGTTCAGGCGCCGCCGGCCCCGGAACGCGCCTGACGCCACCATCGCCTGGTACTCATCCACGGTCAGCCGGTAGAGAGCCGACGGAATCCAGGTCGGCCCGCCCGGCGGGGGCATCAAGGTCGCGGTCGTCGACATCGGGACTCTCCCGAGAGTCTGCTCCGAAAGGCGAGCGGGGGCGTCAGCCCCCTGTCCTGTCCTCGACAGCGTCGCTCGTCGGCATGGTGTCCATTCCGACAGCGTAGGACGGGCGTTGCTCCCGGTCAAGCGCGGTCCAAACCGTCGCGGCATTGCCTCGCCAGGCCGCCGAAGACCTCCGCCGCCCCGCCCGCTCGGCCCCCGTCCGCCGGAACCCCCCGTCCCGCCCGGCCGGGTCGTGCTCGGTCCGGACCAGACCTGACCGGCGGCGGGACGCAAGCGACGGCCTGAAAAATGAACTGACACCAATTCCGGTCCCTGAAAAATGAACTGACACCAATTCCGGCGACACCAATTCCGGTCCCCGTCCCGCCCGGCCGGGTCGTGCTCGGTCCGGACCAGACCTGACCGGCGGCGGGACGCAAGCGACGGCCTGAAAAATGAACTGACACCAATTCCGGTCCCTGAAAAATGAACTGACACCAATTCCGGCGTGAAAAATGAACTGACACCAATTCCGGCGTGACACCAATTCCGGCGCGGAAAAATGAACTGACACCAATTCCGGTCCCCAATTCCGGTCCAATTCCGGTCCGAAGGTGCGGCATTACGGGTTGCTGAGCCCGTCGGCGTCGGTGTCGCTGGAGTTGTTGCGGTGGCTGATCGCGATCTGGGCGGGCGTGACGTACGTGCTCGGGTCTGCCCGGGCCGAGCTGCGGCGGGTCTCCGCCGAGGGCCCGAGATGCCCGGCGTGCGGCGGCCCGTTGGTGTGGCTGGGGATCGAGCCGGCGACGGGCCCGGCGGTGTTCGACACGAGTTAGGCCGATGAGATCAGCACCTCGCATCTGGAGCGGCCGCCGAACCCCGCGGCGAGACCGCGGGCCGATCGGAGTGCGCGCCGGGGCCGGAAAGTGGCCGGCCGGCGGCCTCCCGCGGGCCGATCGCGAGGCGAGATGGTCGTCGCGGGAACCGCTCGCGAACCGCATGCGCCCCGGCGCGGGGAGCGTCGGCGATCTGTGAGAGCCGCCATCTGCGGTGATCGCCGGTGATCACCGCGAAGCGTTACCCTATTGAGGGGCCCGCGTCGGGTCGGCCGGGCTTCTTGAACATGGATTGGAGGTCGGGCTGCGCCGACTCCAATCCACGATTGTTGAACATGGATTGGAGGTCGGGCTGCGCCGACTCCAATCCACGATTGTTAGGCTCGGACTGCGATGAGTCCACGGATTAGGAAACGATCGACTCCACCGGCTCAATGACTCGCTCGACCCACCATGGCGGCGGCGGGTCAAGATCCTGAAGCTTTGACATATGGGGCGGCACGCCAGCGCACAGGAGCTGGAAGTATCGTCCGTCCGGCCAGACCAGGACGCGGAGGGCGGCGCCGCAGCAGGGGCAGGGTGTGGCCTCGATGGCGGCGAGGTCGTCGTGATGACGGACTCGACGCAAGAGCGGCTCAATCTCGCCCTCGTAGAGGCCATAGGCACCGCCCTGCATTTCCATAGCGGAGGGCTCCCGGGCCGCCTAACGCCCCAGATCAGCGGCCCGCCGCAGGCGGGTCCGCTGGATCGCTTCGTTCAAGTAAGCCGCTGGCGCGGCAGGCCCGAGGGCCTCACATCAGTCTACCGCGACGCCCTCGATCCGTGTCCGCTTCTCCCGCCGATCCCACCGCCCCCTGGCACTCGCCGCCTCGCTGAGCCAACCTCCGGCGCAGAGGACCTCCCTTCTTCCCTCTGCCAAATGGCTCTCGGGGTCAGACCTGGCTCTCGGGGTCAGACCTAATTCCTAGTTTTTTCCGCCGGTCCGTCCCGACCGGACGGACGGTCCGGGGTCGCGGGGCAGGCCGGTCGGCGGGCGGGAGCAGGACATGCCATGAGCTGTGAGAATCGCGACGGGCTGGCCTCGATCATCGTCCCCTGCTGCGGGCAGCGGGCGTTCACGCAGCTCGGCCTCCAGGCCCTGTTCCGCCACACGCACACGCACACCCAACCGGGATGGAAGCTGATCGTCGATAATGGGTCGACCGATGAGACGGCTGGGTCACCTCGAAGGCCGCTCAATTTGCGTCGAAGACGGCGGCGACGGCGACGGTGAGGCCTGGCAGCAGGACCGATGCCGCCGCTTCACCGCGGCGGTAGACGCCCGCTTCCTCGTACGCATCACCCCGCAGGCTCAGCACCGTGATCGTCTCGGTCCGCGGATTCACGATCCAGTACTCCGGGACACGGCCCTCGGCATAGTCGCCTCGCTTGTCGACCAGGTCGCGTTCCGGCTTGTCGTCGCTGACCCCCTCTTCCAGGCTTCCGACGCCAAAAGGTCGCCTGCAAGCGATGGTGTGGTGGCCATGGCGTCCCCCCGGGAGCGACGACTTCAACGACCGGGCGCAGTATAATCCGCGCCCCGGCGCTCCGCCATGTGAGCGGCAGTCGGTCGATCCTCGACGCGGGGAAGAGTCGTTCTCGGTCCCCTTTCCGCGGAAAGCATCCTGCCCGCCCCACAGCATGCTCGCTGTCCGCTTCGCAGTCATCCTGGTGGCCCGAACCATCATGTTGACTCCAAGCGAAGTGCTGTCAAACGACCCTTCTATCTTGCGAACTATTGCGCTTTTGCGGGTTATGACGACCTGGGCCGGAAAAAACCGGCAAGAATTTCCGTGATCCGTGAAACAAAAAGGCGGCCTCTGGAGTCTATATAGAGGGTTGGTCGGTCGGTTCTTTCTCAATTCGGTCGTCGGTAAGAAAGTCATCCCGCCCGGGATGGCGGTGCATCCACGATGGTGCGCGCGACGGGCCGCAGTGAAGCGCGGCGGGCGTCGCGGCATGCATCGCGGGCAGGCGAAGAACGGATACTTGCTAGATCGGCGCCTTGCTGCTTGCAGGAGGGTCAAGATGAGTGCATTTGGTCCCGGGCGGGTTTTTGAAAGCTTGAACACCTCGAAATCGCGCGAACGAACCCAATCTTCATATGATCTTCATACTCGTCCGCAGGGATTTCGGCGCCGAAAGGCGTCTCGGGAGGTGGATTTGAGCAAAACGAACCCAATTTTGCCCCCAGGGCAGTCGCGTTGGCGTTCGTTTCAGAGCCTGGCGGCCTCCGATCGCGTTGCGCGCTGAGGGCGATGTGCGATCCCAAGCCGGAGGCGGTCGTTCGTTGTCGCTGGGAAAGAGGAACCACGGAAAAATCGAAATCACACGGAAAAGGCAACGCAGACAGCCCGAACTCCTCGGCGGGATGCGTTCGAGGAGTGTCGTTACGACCGGGATCGACCTCCCGCCTATCCGTGCCATTCGTGTCATCCGTGGTTGAAATCCGGCCCCGTCTGTACCACCGTCCTCGTTTTCCCCGCGCCGGCAAGAAGGAGCAGGCGAGGAGATTCGTGACCACGGATCGCACGGATATCACGGATAGAAGACCGGGATCGAGCTCCCGCCCATCCGTGCCCTTCGTGTCATCCGTGGTTGAAATCCGACCCCGTCCGCACGGCCGTTCTCGTTTCCCCGCGCCGGCAAGGAGATTCGTGACTACGGATCGCACGAATATCACGGATAAGACGACACTCCTCGCTGAACACCACCGCCGAACGCCCACCCGCGGGCGATGCGCATCCGGGTGACGGCCCCTTCGGCGCGGGGAGCGGACTCCGCCGAGGAATGGAATCGTCCCCACGAATGGCACGAATCCCAACGAATCGGGACCGCCTCGGCTTCCACCGGATTCGTGCCCTTCGTGGGATGCGTGGTCGATTTCCGCGACTCGGCGCCGGGCATCGCCGCCAGGCTCGCGTCGCCGCTCTGCGACGGCCGACGGTTCGCCGGCGAACTGGTGGCCGTCTTGCACGCCGCGTGCGGTCGATCGCCGTATCGTGGTCGCCGGCTTCCGCCCGGGGTTGACCGCAAAGGGCGTCCGCCGTATGGTAGGCACGCTCCCGGCCCGGCGGGCTCGCCCCGAGGGGCCGACGGCCGCGGTTCGGTCCGGTCCGGCCCGGATCAAGGGATGCCGGAAGTCATTGAGACGAAACCAGGAAGGTCCCGTCGCGAGGGATGGAACCCTTGACGATCCACCGAACGCACATCCTGGTCCTCACCTACAACGGCCGGCGCTGGCTGGAAGAATGCCTCCCCTCTGTGCGCGAGGCCGCCGCGCGCTCGAAAGTTCCCTGCCGCGTGACGGTGGTCGACAACGGATCGACGGACGACTCGGCCCGATTCGTGGTCTCCCGCTGGCCGGACATCGAGCTGATCCGCGAGCGAAACCTCGGCCTGGCGTCGTTCAACCGGGTGCTGTCGTGGCTCGACGAGCCGGTGGTGCTGCTGCTGAACGACGACGTCAAGCTCGACCCGGATGCGGTCGACCCGCTCCTGCGGCCGTTCGCCGAGCGGGAAGACGTGCTGTTCACGGCGCCCCTGTGCTGGACCTTCGACGGCCAGACTTACGAGGGGATGCGCACGAGGGTTCGCAGCCGGTTCGGGCTGATCCAGGGGATGTGCCGCGTGCCGGGTCACGAGCAGCTCGCGCGGATTCCCGACCTGACCGCGGCGGCCGGGCCGGTGCTGGCGGTCGACCGCCGCCGGTTCCTCCAGATCGGCGGGTATGACCCGATCTACTTCCCCGGCCGGATCGAGGACCTCGACCTGGGCTTCCGCGGCTGGATGGCCGGCTATCGCGGGTATTACGTCCCCGAGTCGGTCGCCTACCACCGCGGATTCGGCACGTTCGAGACCGAGCTGGGTGCCGAGGGCTCGGATCGCCTGGCCCGCCGCAACACCCTGCTCTTCATGTGGAAGAACACCGCCGGTGCGCGGCTGCTGGCCCACCTGCTGTGGCTGCCGGTGCGGCTGGGGGCGTCGCTGTTGCGCGGGCGGCTGGACTTCGCCGCGGCGATGATGGAGGCGCTCGCGAGGCTCGACCGTGTGCGGGAATCGCGCCGCGAGCTGGCGGTCGGACAGGGCGGCTGGAATGCCCGGCAGGAGGCGTTTTACCGGCGCTTCCACTGGTAGATAAGTCAAGAGTGGCGACGGTCGAGTCGGGCGGCGGGCAAGGAAGCCCGGCCCGTCGGAGAGCTGGCGAGATCGAATCGCGGAAGGATCAGGTTCCGGGCACGCTTCCATCGGGAGCGGGCCGATCAGCCGCAGGGAGGCGTTGGAATGTCGTCTCGGCCGCAGCACCCCACGATCGATGCCCGCCCGCGCGGTCCGCGCGGGCTGATCGCGGCCGAGGTCGTGCTGGGCCGGACGATGCTCGGCCACGTCGCCGAGCTGGCGATCGCCGTGACGCCGCCGGGCCAGCCGATCGCCGTGCATGCCCGGCCCGAGGACCATCGCGAGCTGGCCGAGCTGATGGGCGAGAGCCTGCGGTCGCGGCTGGTGCTCGTTCCGGGCCCGCCCCGCGCCGGGGCACCCGTGCTGCGGACCGACCGGTTCTACGACCCCGCGCGGCTGAAGCGTCGGCTGCGGCGCGGCGGATCGACCGAGTCGGCCGTGCTCTGGCGGCTCGACCGGCCCGAGGCGATCCTGTCGGCCGACGAGGAGCTGACCCGGCGGTTGACCTATCAGCCGCTGGGCAAGTTCTGGGCCTTCCCGCTGGCCGAGCGGCTTGCCGAGCGCCTGCGGCCGACGCGAGTCCGGCCCAACGCGGTGACCGTCGCCTCGGCGGCGCTCATGCTGGCCTCGGCGGCCGCCGTTGCCGCCGGATCGACGGGTGCCGCGGCGGGCGCGGGGATCGCGCTGGCGATGGCCGTGGCGCTGGTCCTCGACACGGCCGACGGCCGATTGGCGCGGCTCCAGGGGACGGCCTCGGCGTTCGGCCGATGGCTCGACGAATTCCTCGATGAACTGGTCGACCTGGTCCTGCACGCCGCGATCGCCTGGGCGGCCTTCGTGCGCGACGGCTCGCCGGCCTGGCTGCTGCTTGGGATGCTATATGTCTCCGGAAAATACATGTTCCGCGTGCAATCGAGCCTCGGCGATGAGCTGGACCGACCCGGACGTGCAGGCGCCGGGCCGCACGTGGCGATGCCGGCCGTGCGGGGCCGCCGGCCGCGCGGGCTGGCGGACCTGGTTCGCCTGATCGGCCATGCCGACCTGCGCTGGCATCTCTGGATCGTCCTGGCGGCCTTCGGGCGGCTCGAGATCGCCCTGGCGGCGTATGCCGTCTATTTCCCGGCCCGCGCCCTGGGCGGTGCCCTCCGAAGGGGGTGGCGCCATGGGTAAGCCCTCCGTGTCGGTGCTCGTCGTGGCGCGCGACGAGGCGCATAACCTCGCCGACTGCCTGGCCGCCGCGCGCTGGGCCGACGAGCGGGTCGTCGTGGTGGACGCGGCCAGCCGGGATGAGACGCTGGCCATCGCCCGTCGCGACGCCGACCGCGTGGCCGTGCGGGCCTTCGACGATTTCGCCAGCCAGCGCAATGCCGCCCTCGAGATGGCGAGCGGCGACTGGGTCCTGTCGGTCGACGCCGACGAGCGGATCACGCCCGAGCTGGCCGCCGAGGTCCGCCGGATCATCGCCTATCGCCAGGCGCCCTACGTCGGCTACCGCGTGCCGATCCGGAGCGAGATCCTCGGCCGGTCGTTCGGCTACTCGGGCACCCAGCATGATCTGCCGCTACGGCTGTTCCGCCGCGACGCGGGGCGCTGGGTCGGCCTGGTCCACGAGGTCGTCGAGCTCAACGGTCCGGTCAGCCTGGTGGGCGGCGTGCTGACGCACAGGACAATCCCGAACATGACGGTGTTCCTCGAGAAGATCAATCGCTACACGACGCTCGAGGCCGAGGGCCTGGCGCAACAGCGTCGGAGCTTCCGGCCCGGGGACCTGACGCTCCGCCCGACCTGGACGTTCTTGAAGCTTTATTTGTTCAAGCAGGGGTTTCGCGACGGCGTCGAGGGGTTCATCTTCTGCCTGTTCTCGGGCGTTTCGGCGGCGGTGCGGGCCTGGAAACACCGCGAACTGATCGTGGCGAGGAGGCCCTCATGACGACCACCTCGATCACCCCGAAGACGAGCGACACGCCCCGGATCGAGGCGGCGGTGGCCGCCCGCTTCGATGCGCTACACGCGCGGTTCAAGGCCGAGGTGGCCGATGACGATCCCCGCGCGCGGGCCATCCTGGGCGCGCTCGGGCCACTCGAGGGTCGTCGCGTGCTTGACCTGGGATGCGGCAAGGGCCGATTCGCTCGCGTGCTGGCGGCGCGGGGCGCGCGGGTCGTCGGGCTGGACGTCTCGGCGGCGATGCTCGCGCGGGCGGACGGATCGAGCCTCCATCGGGTGCAGGGCTCGGCGCGTCGGCTGCCGTTCGCGACGGCGAGCTTTGACGCGGCCGTCGCGGTCGAGGTGTTCGAGCACGTCGAGCCCGCCGCGCTCGACGCGGCCCTCGCCGAGGCCGCTCGAGTGCTCCGGCCGGGGGGAATTCTGGTCATCGTGGACAAGAACGTGCTGGCGATGAACGCGCAGCGGCCCTGGCTCCCTGCGGCCGCGGTGAAATGGCTGGACGAGCGGCGGGGGCTCTGGATGTATCCGGCGCATGGCCCGGTACGCGAGCGCTGGTTCCGGCCGGGGGAGATGCGGCGAAAGCTTGGCGCGTGGTTCTCCGAAGTCCGCGTGGAGCACCCGATCTCGCGCGACGAGGC
>DAIDHB010000106.1 GCA_027452145.1 Planctomycetales bacterium | reverse complement strand
GCACGGCGAAGGCCGGCGACCCGGTCGAGGCCGTCGCGGCGGGCCTGTATCCCGCCCGCGCCGAGAGGATCACGGGTGCCATTCACGGCGGCCAGCTCGTCCAGTACGACTTCACGCCGCAGCAGTACGAGGCCCTCGCTCGACTGACGGCGACGCTGTGTACGGTCTTTCCGAAGATCCGGTGCGACTACCCGCGCGACGAGAAGGGACAACTGCTGACCCGCCAGTTGCCCGACGACCGGTATGACAGGTACGAGGGCATCCTGGGCCACTACCATGTCCAGGACAACAAGGTGGACCCGGGCCCGGCGTTCCAGTGGGACCGCGTGATTGGCGAGGCTCGCAAGCTGATGGGCAAGCCGTGATCGTCCGGGATTCCGTCGGAGCGCAAGAGAAAGGCCCGGCCCTCCAGTGCGGAGGGCCGGGCCCTGTACATTGCGTCGATCGGGTCTCGCGAGGGCCGATCGATCAGCTCTTGGCACCGACCTTGGCGAGGGTCTGGGCCTTCTTGACGATCTCCTCCTGGAACCGCGACGGGACCTTCTGGTACTTGAGGAACTCCATGCTGAAGCTCCCCTTGCCCTGGGTCGAGCTGCGGAGGTCGTTCGAGTAGCCGAACATCTCGGCGAGGGGGACCTCGGCGACGATGACGGTGTAGCCCGAGCGCGACTCGGTGCCGAGGATGACGCCCCGCTTGGAGGACAGGGTGCCGGTGACCGGCCCCTGGAACTCGGTGGGGATCTCAACCTCGACCTTCATGATCGGCTCGAGCAGCACGGGCTCGGCCTTCTTGAAGGTCTCGCGGAAGCAGTCGCGGGCGCAGATCTCGAAGGCCATCGTCGAGCTATCGACGTCGTGGTACGAGCCGTCCTCGAGCCGCATGTGGACGCCCATCACCTCGTAGCCGGCGACGGGCCCCTTGTGCATGGATTCGCGGAAGCCCTTCTCGACCGAGGGGATGTACTCGGTCGGGATGCGGCCGCCGGTGACCTTGTTCTCGAAGACGAACGGCTCGGGCGACTCGGGATCCAGGGGGATCAGCCGGCCGACGACGTGGGCATATTGACCCGAGCCGCCGGTCTGCTTCTTGTGCTTGTAGTTGAACGGCGTCTCGACGGTGGGCGCCTCGCGGTAGCTCACCTTCGGCATGCCGACGCTGCACTCGACCTTGTACTCGCGGCGGATGCGCTCGACGTAGATCTCCAGGTGCAGCTCGCCCATGCCGGAGATGATCGTCTCGCTCGTCTCCTGGTCGACGTGCACGCGGAAGGTCGGGTCCTCGCGCATGAAGCGGTTGAGCGCCTTGGCGAGCTTGTCGTAATCGGCCCGCTTGGCCGGCTGGATCGACAGGTCGATCACCGGCTCGGCGGCGTAGATGCTCTCGAGCGACAGGTCGCTCCCCTCGGAGCAGTACGTGTCGCCGGTGGCACACTCGATCCCCATGACGGCGACGATGTCGCCAGCGGAGGCCGAGTCGATATCTTCCTTCTGGTCGGCGTGGACGCGGAGGATCCGGCTGATCCGGGCTCGCTTCTTCTGCCGGGTGTTGTAGTAGAAGGTGCCCTTCTGGAGCGTTCCCTGGTAGATCCGCACGAAGGTCACCTGGCCGAACGGCTCCTCGACCAGCTTGAACGCCATGGCGACCATCGGGGCGTCCGGATCCGGCGCGAGCGGGACCTCGGCGCTGCCGTTGGCGTTGTCCTTGGCGAAGACCTCGCGGTCGAGCGGGCTGGGGAGGTAGCGGGTGACCGCGTCGAGCAGGCACTGGACGCCCTTGTTCCGGTAGGCCGTGCCCACGAGCACCGGGCAGATCTGCTGGGCGATCGTTCCCTCGCGGATCGTCTTGTGGATCAGGTCGATCGGGATCTCCTGCTCCTCGAGCAAGAGGCCCATGATCTCGTCCGAGAGCATCGACAGGGCCTCGAGCATGCCCTGGCGGGCCCGCTCAGCGGCCTCGGCGAACTCGGCCGGGATCGGCTCGACGCGGACGTCCTCGCCCTTCTCACCGTCGAAATACACCGCCTTGCGGTCGATCAGGTCGACGACCCCGGCGAAGTTCGACTCGAGGCCCATGGGGATCTGGAGCGGGATGGCCGTCAGGCCGAGCTTGCTCTCGAGCTGCTGGATCACGTTCGCCGGATTGGCGCCGGTGCGGTCCATCTTGTTGATGAACGCGAGCCGGGGGACGGCGTACCGCTTCATCTGCCGGTCGACGGTGATCGACTGCGACTGCACGCCCGCCACGGCGCAGAGGACCAGCACGGCGCCGTCGAGCACGCGGAGCGACCGCTCGACCTCGACCGTGAAATCGACGTGGCCCGGGGTGTCGATGATGTTAATCTTGTGCTCGCCCCACTGGACCGTGGTGGCCGCGGAGGTGATGGTGATGCCCCGCTCCTTCTCGAGCTCCATGTGGTCCATCACCGCGCCCTCACCCTTGACCTCCTTGATCACGTGGGTGCGGCCGGCATAGTACAGGACCCGCTCGGTCAGCGTGGTCTTGCCCGAGTCGATGTGGGCCGAGATTCCGATATTGCGTACGTTGCGAAGATTTTCCATGGTCGCGTTTTATCCAGCCGGGATCCCGAGGGTGGAACGCCCTGGGACCGGGGAGAGACCCACGTCCACATCAAGGAGCCAGTTTCGATCTCGGCCCGCCGTTCCAACGCGAGCCGAAGGGCATGCCGGGGTAGGACTTCGGTTGCACACCAAAACCGATCGGGGCGAGACTAATCAATTTCGGTGTGAAGCATGGGAAGAGTCCGCGGAGACCTTGTGAATGAGAGCAAGATATTCTAACAAGGTGCGCCAAAGCGTCAAGACCTGTCATCGCACCGATATTCTACGCACGCGGCGTCCGCAGAGATCGGAAGAATCGGGCGAATCCGCCGTTTTCTGTCGCCGCCGCCGGGCCAGGCGGCCGCCGGGGGGGATTTGGTCCAGAATCTGCTGACTCCATCCATCCGGTACCCTTGCACGAATGGCCTGCGACCGGATAATAGTTCAGGGAAGAGGGCGGCGGTCGGGCGCAACGCCCGGTCGATCCTCCCGTCCGCCACCGACGCAGGAGGCTGGCCTCTGGGCCGGGCCTGCACCTCGGCGCCGCCGGGTGTCCAGGCGGCCGGGAACTCCTGGGTACAGTGACCCGGCGGATAACGCTGATTTCCAGATATGGGGAGCGTGTCTCCGGGTAGGCGGCCGGTCGTGCCGGCCTCACGGACGACGGAACTCCCGCTGACCGCCGGGGGACGTGCCGGTCTCTCCTGAAGGCCGCCCTCCCGCCCCGCCCTGGCATCAGGTCCTCATTGAGGAGGAAGCGGTTCGAATCATGGTAGGCACCCCCAGGCGTGCGGCGGCGGATAAGCGGGAATGGCCGGCCGACCGTCGGCCGTTCGAACGACCCGCGGGCCCTCGGCTGCTCGTGCCCGGCTGGCCGCAATTCGCATGGGGCCAGCGGGAGCGAGGCTTCGTCCTGCTCGCCTCGTTCGTCTTCGGTCTGGGCGCGGCGATCATGGCGTGGGGGACCTGGTTGGCGTGGGGCTTCTTCGCCTTCGCGTTCGTGGCGCACGTCACCTCAGCCTCCGACGCCATTCGGCAAGGCTCGTTCCCGGCCTACTCGCGGCGCGCCGCCTTGCCGGTCGCCGCCGTGCTGGGGACGACGATCTATCTGCCCATCTTGCTTGGACTTGCCGTCACTGCCTGGCCCGGTGCGGCCCAGGATCACACCCAGAACGTCTACCTGGTGAATCGCTGGGCTTACCGGGGCGCCACCCCAAGAAGGGGGGACTGGGTCTGGCTGCGCGTCCCGCCCACCGGCCGCATGAAGGCGGCGAGGGTCGTCGCGGTGGCCGGGCAGGAGGTCGAGTGGACGGGGCTCGAATGGCGGGTCGACGGCAAACCGTCCCGGTACGTGGTGCCGGTCCGCTCGTCGGCATGGCCGCAGGTCTGCCGCTTCCGCGTCCCGGCGCACCAGGTGCTCATCGAGCCCGAGCAGGAGCAAGAAGAGCCATCGGCCGCCGCTGGCTCGCTCGTGCTGGTCGATCGGGATCAGATCATCGGGCGGGCGTGGGCTCAGTATTACCCCGTCTGGGATCGGCGGCTGCTCTGACCGGTCCCTGCCGGCTGCCCATTTTGCGCGGGCTCCGTCCGGATTCGTCGTCCGTCGTTCGCGATTGGACGAAACGCTCTCGCCAGGACAGTTCGGCCGCCTGAGATCGATCGAAGCCAGGGATGGCATTGCGAGACGCGTGCTATTCCGCCACAATGAATGGGCGCCGAGATCGAGGGATCGCGGCGAGCGATCGGCGGGACGCCGGCCGGCGCGGCGTCTTCGTGCGGACGGTAAAGGCCGCGCTGGATCGGCACCGAGCCTTTCTGGGGCCGAACGGCACCGAACCGGACTCGCAGCGCGGAGAGCCTGGGCTCGCCGGCCCTCGGGGGAACACCGATCGTGCTGAGCCGGATCTGGGCGCCCTGGCGAGCCCAATACATCCAGGAGGGCGCCCCGGACGGCGCCTCGGACGGTTGCTTCCTCTGCCGCGGGCTGGCCGAGGACCGCGATCGCGAGAACTATCTGGTGTTTCGCGGCCCCCACTCGGTCGTCGTGCTCAATCGGTATCCCTACAATAACGGCCACCTGCTCGTGGCCCCGCGAGTCCACCGCGGGACCCTGCGAGAGCTCGAAGGAGCCGAACTCGTCGAGCCGATCCAGGTCCTCCGCCGGATGACCTTGATTCTTGACCGGCTACTCCGCCCCCAGGGTTATAATATCGGGCTGAATCAGGGGAAGGCGGCCGGCGCCGGCCTTCCCGGGCATCTCCACTGGCACATCGTCCCCCGCTGGGATGGCGACACCAATTTCATGCCGGTTCTCGGGAATACGAAGGTCATCGTGGAAAGCCTGAACGAGTTCTACGACCGGCTACTGGAGGAATGTGGACGCGAGCCGGAGCCGATGGCGTGAGGGTCCATACCCGCGGCTGTCCGCTCGCCCGTCGCAGTCGCCCCCTGTGCTTCAATACGACGCTTGCTCCCCGGGCCGCAGTGACCGGAAGAGGTCCCCTACCATGCTCCTGATCGTGATCCGGGCCGTGTTCATCTTCGTGGTCGCCGGGCTCGGCGTCCGGACCGCCAGGATCGTGGGCGAGTTCAACCTCGCCAATCCCTATCTCGTGTTCATCGGCGTGATGCTGGTCGCCGTCGCCGTCCTGATCGGCGACCTCCTCACGCCCAGGAAGCGAATCCAGACGATCTCGGCCGTGTATTTCGGCGTCTTCGTCGGCATCTTCCTCACGAACCTCGTCACCGATGCCCTGCACCCCACGATGGAGCTCTACCTCAATCCTCGGGTCCACATGATGGTGTCGAGCTTCCTGATGATCTTCATCTGCTACCTGTGCATCTCGACGCTGCTCCAGACCAAGGACGACTTCCGCTTCATCATCCCCTACATGGAGTTTTCCAAGGAAGTCAAGGGTGCGCGGCCGCTGGTCCTGGACACCTCGGTCGTCATCGACGGCCGGATCGCCGACGTCGCCGAGACCCGCGTCATCGACCAGCCGATGGTCGTCCCTCGGTTCGTGCTCCAGGAGCTCCAGAGCATCGCCGACAGCTCGGACAAACTCCGGCGCAACCGCGGCCGCCGTGGGCTCGACATCCTCAACCGGCTCCAGAAGTCCCAGGGGATCGAGGTCCGCATCCACGACGCCGAGATCCCCGAGCTGGCCGGCGTCCGCGAGGTCGATCAGCGGCTCGTCGTCCTGGCCAAGCACCTGGGCGGCAAGGTCGTGACCAACGACTATAACCTCAACAAGATCGCGCGGCTCCAGGGAGTCGAGGTCATCAACCTCAACGACCTGGCCAATGCGATGAAGCCGATTGTCCTGCCCGGCGAGAACCTGACCGTCAAGCTGCTCAAGCGCGGCGAGGAGCCCGGCCAGGGGGTCGGATACCTCGACGACGGCACCATGGTCGTGGCCGAGCAAGGCGCGTATCACCTGGGCGACACGGTGCGCCTCACCGTGACCAGCGTGCTCCAGACCAGCGCGGGGCGGATGATCTTCGGCCGGATCGAGGCCGGTCATTCCCCCAGGCCGGGCGCGAACTCGGGGCCCGGCGGGCACCAGGAAAACCCCGGCCCCGGCCGGCCGCAGCACCATGCCCCGACTCACGGCGGTCCCCCGCGCCAGGGTGAGTGATCCGGGGGCCCTCGCCATCGCAAAAAGTCGGTCCACCCCCTTCATCCGCCCGCCGCGTCCTCCTGGCCTTCCGGCTCGCCGTCGTACGGCGTCTTGCACCAGTGGCAGACGAGGACAGCCTCGCAATTCGGGCAATAGAGAGGCACTTCCGGACGGGAGAGGGCCTCGTAGTGCTCGGGCGTCGGCGGGACGTAGTCGACCCCGCAGGCGTCGCAGGTGAGCGGCTTCTCGCAGTAGGCACATTCGACCATGGCGGCCTCCCTCGCGGACGGGGTTTGCCGGGAGTCGAGCACCGATACGAACAGCGCGATCAGCCGCTTTCCCCGGCCGGCCGGAGACACCGGTCGACCTGGCGGATCGCCTGCTGGAGGCGCTGGGCGTTCTCGACCAGGGCCAGGCGAAGGTAGCCCTCGCCCGTCTCGCCGAATCCGCGGCCGGGGCTGACGGCCACGTGGGCTTCCTCCAGCAGCTTCATGGAGAAGTCGATCGACCCCATTCGCGATCTCCAGGGCTCGGGCATCGGGGTCCAGACGAACATCCCCGCGCGGGGCGTCTCGGGCTCCCAGCCGATCCTCCGCAGCCCGCGAACCATCGCGTCGCGACGCCCCTGATACTCGGCGACCTGCGCCTGCCGGCCCTCCTCGCCGTGGCGGAGCGCGACGATCGCCGCGACCTGAACGGCCTGAAACAGGCCGTAATCGTAGTAACCCTTGATGGCCTTGAGCGCCGCAAGCATCTCGCGGTTCCCCGCCGCGAACCCGACGCGCCACCCGGCCATGTTGTAGCCCTTGGACATCGTCGTGAACTCGCAGCCCACACTCTTGGCCCCCTTCACCGACAGGAAGCTCGGCGGCTGGTAGCCCTCGAAGCCGATGTCGCCATAGGCGAAGTCGTGGATCACGAAGAAGCGGTACTTCTTCGCCAGCGCCACGACCTCCTCGAAGAACGCCGGCTCGACCACCGTGGCGGTCGGGTTGTGCGGGTAGTTCAGCACCAGGATCTTCGGCCGCGGGTAGAGGCTCTCGCACGTCCTGGCGATATTCGCCAGGAACGCCTGGCCGTCGCGGACATCCAACGAGATCACGTTGGCCGAGGCCAGCGCGATCGCGTGGATGTGGATCGGGAAGCTCGGGGCCGGGACGATGGCCGTGTCCCCCGGACCGAGCAGCGCGAGGCACATGTGGCTGAAGCCTTCCTTCGACCCGATCGTCGAGACGACCTCCTGATCGGGGTCGAGGGTGACGCCGAAGCGGGATTCATAGCGGCGCGCGACCTCCTTGCGGAGATTGTAGATCCCGGCGGCGACGCTGTAGCGGTGATTCCTGGCGTCGCGGGCGGCGTCACACAGCTTGTCGATGATCCATTCCTCGGGCGGGTCGGTCGGGTTGCCCATCCCCAGGTCGATCACGTCGACCCCGTCGCGTCGCATCCGGTATTTCAGCTCGTTGATCCGGCCGAACAGGTACGGAGGCAGGTTGCGGACCCGCGGCGCGACCTCCAGGTCGTAGCGCTCGGTCGATTCGTGCTCCTCGGAGCCGGGGTTCGTCCTGGGATCGTTCATGCTCGGCCTTGCCTTGCCTTTTACTCGCCTCGCCACGATGGCCCGCCGGAATGATCGGCGCCATCCCTATTATCGAATATCCGCTGATTGTCCGCCACTGTACGTGCGAGGTGCCCAGGAATCGGCCCCGCGAGGAAAACCCCGGCGACATTTGCTGGACTCTGCCGGTTGTATGGGAGCGGCGGGCTCTCGGGCGGAGATCCGGCGTTTTTTTGCAACTTCCGGCGACATCGGCGTCGATATTCGGAGTACCACCAGGAGACCCACCGGCTCGGAACGAACCCTCAGCGATTGGCCCCACGGATCCGGGTCCAACTGGATTATCATAAAGAAGGGGCGGGCCTGGCCACATTGTGACCGGGTCCGCCCCTTTGAGTTTTGCCGGGATGACCGCGACAATCGCCGGCCGGCCGCGCGAGTCTGGCCGGGCCGGCGATCGCAACGCCGGTCGTGTCGGCCGATTACCTGGCGGCCTTGCTCAGGCTGACGAACCGGCCGCTCTGTCCGCGCTGCACGTAGATCGCCAGCTCATCGGACTTCGCGGCCAGGTCCTGGAACTGTTGAACGCTCGAGAGCGGCTGGGGCTTGCGGTTCTGGACGACCTTGGTGATCACGTCGCCCTCCTGGATGCCGGCCTCGGCGGCCGGGCTGTTCTCCTTGACCGAAGCAACGACCAGCCCCTTCACATCCGCCGGGATTCCGAGCGGCTTGGCGAGTTGGGGCGTAAGCGGCTGGACCTCCAGCCCAAAGGCGCTGATGGCGGTGCTGGCCGGCTCGGCCTTTTCGCCCTCGTCCTGCTTCTGGCCCTTCTCGATGTCGAAGACCACCTTCTCGTACGGAGCGGGGGTAATCGACGCCGTCTGTTCCTTGCCCTCGCGGATGAAGCCGATCTCATACGGATGGGCAACCTCGCTGGTGGCGACCTTGAGCCGGAACGACGAGTGGTCGGAGATCTTCTCGCCGGCGAACGAGGTGATGACGTCGCCCGCCTTCAGGCCGGCCTTGTCGGCCGGGCTGCCGGGGACGACCTGCTCGACCAGCACGCCCTTGGTCCCGGGCTTGACACCGAACTGGCGGGCGAGCTTCGGATCGAGCGGGGCGAGCTTGATGCCGATCCGGGCGTAGTGCACCTTGCCGTCCTTGATGATCATCTCGGCGACGCTGTTGGCCAGCTTCATCGGGATCGCGAAGCCGATTCCGTCGTTGCCGCTGCCGCCGCTGACGATCGCCGAGTTGATGCCGATGACCTCGCCGTTCATGTTGACGAGCGGGCCGCCCGAGTTGCCCCGGTTGATCGGCGCGTCGGTCTGGATGAACGACTCGTACTCGTTGATCCCGACGGCGTTGCGCTCCAGGGCCGAGATGATGCCCGTGGTCACGCTCTGGCTGAAGCCGAACGGCGAGCCGACGGCCATGACCATCTCGCCGACCTTCAGCTTCTCGCTGTCGCCCTTCGGCAGCGCCGGATAGCTCGTCTCCTTCACCTCGATGACGGCGACATCCGTCTGCTTGTCCGTGCCGACGACCTTGGCCTCGGCCTCGGCGCCGTCGTAGAAGGTCACGGTGATCTTCTCGGCGTTCTCGACCACGTGGTTGTTCGTCAGGATGTGGCCGTGGCCGTCGAAGACGAAGCCCGAGCCGAGGCCCGTGGCCCGCCCGCCGAACTGCTCCTGCTGGGGCGCACCGTCGGGGCCGAAGAACTTCTTCAGCATGTCCTCGAGGTCCGGGGGCAACTGATTGCCGTTGCCGTTGCCACGCGGCGGCATCTGGAAGCGCCGCATGTTGGGCATACCCGGGAGCATCTGCACGCCGCTCGACTTCTTCTGGACGGTGATCTGCACCACCGACGGCCGTACGAATTCAGCCACGGCCCCATAGGCCTGCGAGAGCGCCTTGGCTGCCTGTTGCCCTTCCAGCGGGACCTTCGGCGCGGCGGGCATGGGACGCAGGAAGCCCGACGAGCTCACCAGGGCAGCCATCGCGACGATCAGTGCGGCCCACGCGACGGGATTTCGTTTCATTCGTTCGATCTCCTGATGTGTCAGACGTTTCCAACATCGAACAGCCGGGCCAATGGGCCCGGCCGCTGGTCGCCGTCAATCGAGGGTCGTCGATTCCGGGTCGACGGCACGACGCCATCGGCCTCTCCGGGCGACCAGCTCCCCTGCCGGCGTTGATATACGGCCAGGACGAATGATCCACGGAGACCCGGTCCCCGCGGGGTTCGCTCTAGGTGTACTTCATTCCTACGCACGAGATATTCAGAAGGTTGGGTGCAAATCTCCCCTTCCGGGGAATCGGCCGCGAATCCCATTCCAGCCGGCGTCGTGCGAAGCGAATTCGATCCATGCATCGTCGATTGGATCCCTTTGCGACACTCGACGCGGGCTCCTGGCGTCGTCGGCCTGGACGCGGCGCCGGCGATCCCGTCAGAATACTTTAGGAAAATGCGGTGATTCGTCGACGGCGATTCGGGGGCATCCGGGCCCCGAGGACTCGGGAGTTCATTCGTGCTGGATCCGCGGGACATGGCGCCGGGGGATTTCCTGGCCGGGGCGGCGGGCCTGGGCGTGGCGGAGGGGGCGGCCCGCCAGCTCATGGCCGCGACGATCGGCGCGGGGCTGCACGACCGCCATTCCTGGGTGCGCCGGTTTCCGCTGCCCAGACGGCTGGCCGACGCCATCCGCGACCCGCTGCCGCGGCTGACGCGCGAGGGGCTGGCGACGTCGCCGGTGGACGGGTTCCAGAAGCTGCTCTTCCGCACGGCCGACGGCCTGGCGGTCGAGACGGTGCTGATCCCGCTGCACCGGCCGGGCGCGGTGAGCGTCTGCCTGTCGTCGCAGGTCGGTTGCGCGATGGGGTGCTCGTTCTGCGCGACGGCCCGCATGTCGAGGCGCCGCAATCTCGAGACGTGGGAGATGGTCGACCAGCTCGTCCAGGCACGCGAGGCGGCCCGGGACCAGGGGCGGCGGGTGACCGGGGCGGTCTTCATGGGGATGGGCGAGCCGTTCCTGAACTACGACCGCGTGATGGCGGCGGCGGAGCTGCTCTCGTGCCCGTTCGGCGCGGCCATCGGGGGGGCGGCGATCACCGTCAGCACGGTGGGCCTGGTGCCCGAGATCGACCGCTACACGGCCGAGCGCAGGCGATTCCGGCTCTCGATCAGCCTGGGCGCCGCGACCGACGGCAAGCGGGCCGTGCTCGTGCCGATCGCGGCGCGGACGCCGGTGGCCGAGGTCATGGCGGCCGCGCGCCGGCACGCCCTGGCACGCCGCGACCGCGTCATGCTCGCTTACGTATGCATTTCCGGCGTCAACGTCTCGGAGGACGATGCGCGGGCGCTGGGCGAGCTGATTGGAGACACGCCGGTGCGGATCGACCTGATCGACGTGACGGATCCGACCGGCCGGTTCCATCCGCCGGACGAGGACGAGCGGCGCGTTTTCCGCGACGCGCTGACCCGTCACGTCGGCCAGCCGGTGGTCCGGCGATACTCGGGGGGCAAGGACATCCGCGCGGCGTGCGGCACGCTGGCGGGCACGGCCTGAGCCGCGGTACGCCGGCGGTCAATCCGCGAGGGGGCAAGGTGTTCGCCCCGTGGACTTGCGAGCCGCGACGGCCGCGGGTCGGGCCGGTGGAAGTCGGCGCTGGCGTGCCCGCGGCCTCGAGGACGGGGACGGATCAGACGTGGCGCGAGTGAGCGCGGCGCTGGAGGTCGAGTCGGAGCGCCCCGAGCAACTCGAGGACCGGCCCGCGGAAGGGCCGCAGCGAGGGCTGATCGGCCGACCAGGATTCGGCGTGGGCGAGGGGCTCGTAGACCCGGCGGCCGCGGCGGGTGGTGCGCTCGACGACCCCGCGATCGACGAGGAACAGGAGCACGGCCGCCCGCTGGTGCAGCGGGGCCCTCGACCAGAAATCCGAGCGGGCGAGGTCGTTTTCGAGGTGCATCCCGGTGTACCGGGCCGCCTCGTCGAGGAGCGCCTGACGGTGCTCGTCGTTGTGATGCGTGGCGTAATGGGCCAGGCGGCCGGTCCAGTCACGAGCCAGTTGATTCACAAATGATGCGGACACGTACGGTTGGTACCTCTCGGGTGATGTGGGGCGTGCCGATCTTGCTTCCGTCTGCGGAACCGGCCTTGCGACGGGTCGTTCGAGTGGCCGCCCGAGGATCGTCGTCTCGGACCGCCGGCGGATCGTTCCCTCGCGGGATCGCTCCATACAGAATTCCTAGGTCATCGGGGCCTTCGCGGCAAGGGGCTCGTCCCCGAATCGACCATTTCGCGGCCCTCTGGCCCGGGGCGTGCAGGACCGCAGATCCAGGCATCGTCGGCGTTCAGTCCCCGGGACTGCCCCTTTTCCTTTGACATCCGGGGGAACCATCGACTATGTTCGGTCGGCATCCAAGGATGGCCACGGGCCCGCGGTGATTCTGCGACGGCCGGCCGTGTGGCCCGCGGGCGGCCGACGACGCCGGCGCCCGGCCCGCTCTGCACTCGGAAGCTCGCCCTGATATGTTTGCTCGACTCTCACGTCTCGTGACGCGATGGCCGCTCCTGGTGGTCGTCGCCTGGATCGCGCTGGCCATCGGCCTGCGCTACGCCGCACCCCCATGGGACCAGGTCACCAAGGACGACAACGTCCGCTTCTTCCCCGCCGACTTCCCCAGCGTGATCGGCCAGAACCTGCTGGAGCGAGGCTTCCCCCGCGACGCCGCCAGCTCGCAGGTCGTCCTGGTTTGCGAGCGGAGGGACGGCCCGCTCACGACGCGGGACTTCGCCTACGTCCGCGAGATGGCCGGCCGGTTCATCGAGTTCGCCGGCAAGGATCCCGCGCTGGGATTCAAGAAGCTGGACACCTACAACTCGCCGGTGATCGGTCCCCGGCTCCTCGGCGACGGCGGCAATAACCCGAAGGCCGTGCTCACCATCATCTCGCTCAACGGGACCTACCTGGCGAAAACGACGCGAATCGCCGTCGACCACATCCTCGGCGACTGGCTCGCCCGCGAGCGATCGCTGCCGCCGAAGGGACTCGACCTGGCGATCACCGGCTCCGCCGTGGTCGGCCACGACATCAACGCCGCGGCCAACGAGAGCATCGAGAACACCACCTGGGCGACCGTGATCCTGGTCGTCTCGATCCTGCTCCTGGTCTACCGCTCCCCCCTGCTGGCGATGGTGCCGCTGGTCACCATCGCGCTGTCGGTGCTGGTCTCGCGCTTCGCGATCGCGCTGTTGACCACCGTGCCCGGCCTGGGCTTCCAGGTCATCAACATCACGCGGGTCTTCGTGATCGTCGTCCTGTTCGGCGCCGGGACCGATTACTGCCTGTTTCTGATCGCCCGCTACTCCGAGGAGCTGGCCCGCGGCCGGGCGCGGATCGAGGCGCTCCGCGAGGCGATCGGGCAGGTCGGTGGCGCGCTGGTCGCCTCGGCGGGCACCGTGATCATCGGCCTGGGGATGCTGTTCTTTTCGAGCTTCGCCAAGATCCGGTACACCGGCCCCACGATCGCGCTGAGCCTGACGGTTGCCCTGGCGGCCTCGTTGACGATGGCACCGTCGCTCCTGGCGCTTTTGCGCGGGGCGATCTTCTGGCCGTTCCGGTCCATGGGACGAGAGGGCGGCGGGAGCACGTCCGAGGGCGCCGATCAGGGGCCCGGCAACCGATTCTGGTTGCGGGCCGCCGACCTGATCGTCCAGTATCCGGCGACAATCCTGGTGGTCTGCCTGGCCGCACTGATCCCCCTGGCCGTGGTGGGAGCCAGGACCCGCGCCAACTACAACCAGCTCGCCGACCTGGACCCGGATCGGCCCAGCGTCGTCGGCGCCCAGGCCATTCGCCGGCATTTCGCGGTCGGCGAGCTCAGCCCGGCGTCGGCCCTGGTGGACGATCCCGCGGTCGATTTCCGCTCGCCCCGGGGACGCGCGGCCATCGCCGAGGTCAGCCGGCGGCTCGAGTCGGTCGCGCGGGTCGCCGAGGTCCGGTCGCTCACCCAGCCGGTCGGCCGACCGATCGAGTCCGGATCGGAGCGGGGCGTCCTCGGGCGGTTCGGCGACCGGGTGCTCGCCTACGCGGCCGAGTCGCGTTATGTCAGCGTCAGGCCGGCCCAGCCTTCGGACGCCGAGCACATCACGCGCCTTGACATCGTGTTCAAGACCGATCCGTTCTCGGAGGAGAGCCTCGAGGCGCTCGATCAGGTCCGCCAGACCCTCGAAGAGGCCGCGGCGCCCGGGGGGCCGATCGCCGGCACGCGGGCGATCGGCATGGCCGGGTCGACGTCCGCGGTCAACGACCTCCGCCGGGTGACAAGCAGCGACCAGCGGAAGATGTACGTGCTGATCTCGGCGGGCGTCTACGCCATCCTGGTCGCGCTCCTGCGTCGGCCGGCGATCGGCCTGTACCTGGTGGCCACGGTGGTGCTCGGCTACCTCGCGTCCCTGGGGATCACCGACCTGGTCTTCCACGCCCTGCATCGCGGCCCCGAGCGATGGGGCGGCCTGGACTGGACCGTCGGGTTCTTCCTGTTCGTGATCCTCGTCGCGGTGGGCGAGGACTACAACATCTTCCTCATGGCCCGGGTGGTCGAGGAGGAGGAAAAGCACGGCGTCACCGAGGGGACGCGGCTGGCCGTGGCGCACACCGGCGGGATCATCAGCTCGTGCGGGCTCATCATGGCGGGCACCTTCGGCGCGATGCTGGCGGGCAAGCTGGCGTCGCTGCGCGAGCTGGGCTTCGCCCTGGGGCTCGGCGTGCTGCTGGACACGTTCCTGGTCCGGCCGATTCTCGTGCCGGCGTTCCTGATCCTGGTGGACCGCGTGCGGACGCGGCGCCGCGGCGCCGACGACGAGGCCCGAGTCTCTCACGCGGTCTATGGCCCCGAGCGGCAGCACGCGATCGGGGCCGAGGAGGGCTGATTCGCGAGCTCGCGGAGGCTTTCCGACTGGGTCGCGAGTGCGGCTCCTGCCCAGGGAGCAGGCTCGGCAGGAGCCTCGCCTCGCGCTCGCGGAAATCCGACCGCAGTAGATCTGCACCGCGGGCATTGCCCGCCGATTCGAGGCCTCGACCCGCAGGCAAGGGCCCGGCCGGGAACGCCTTGCGGTTTCGTTGCGCGACGAGCCCGGCGCGCCAGCGAAGTGAATCGCTTCATGGCCCCGGGGATTCGCGCGCTGGTGCTTCGGGCCCGTTCGACTCGATCGCCCCATCGCGTGCAATCCAGGCGTTCGGCGCACTACCTCATGCGATCGAGCCTCCGGAACAAACTCCCAAACAGGAGAGCCCGGGCCGCATCGCCGCTTTGGCGAGGAGGCCCGGGCTCGATGAGAAGCTCGCTGACGGCGACCGGGCTTACTTGCCCTCGGCGGACGACTCGGACCCGGCGGCTGCGCCGACGAGGGCGGGCTGCTCGTCCTTGTTGGTGGCGACGAAGTGGAACCGACGGTTCTCGTCATCGCCCGCGACGACGGCCTCGATCTGGTTCTTCCCCTCGAAGGAGCCGCGGAGCAGCTCCTCGGCCAGCGGGTTCTCGATGAGGTTCTCGATCGCCCGGCGGAGGGGCCTGGCCCCGTAGTCCGGGTTGTAACCCTTCTCGATGACGAACTCCTTGGCCTTGTCGGAGAGCACCAGCTCCAGGCCGCGGACGGCCAGACGGCTGCGGATCTTCGACAGCTCAATGTCGACGATCTGCTTGAGGTTCTCCTTGTTGAGCGAGTGGAACACGATCACGTCGTCGAGGCGGTTGAGGAACTCGGGGCGGAAGTACCGCTCGATGGAGACCTTCAGCCGCTCCTTCATCTGCTCATAGCTCGCCGCGTCGTCGCGCCCGCGGTCGAACCCGAAGATGTTCGAGGTCGAGGTGGCCTCGGCCCCGGCATTCGTGGTCATGATGATGATCGTGTTCTTGAAGTCGACGTTGCGGCCAAAGCTGTCGGTTAGCCGGCCCTCCTCCATGATCTGGAGGAGCGTGTTGTACACGTCCGGATGGGCCTTCTCGATCTCGTCGAGCAGGACGACGGCATAGGCGCGGCGGCGGATCTTCTCGGTGAGCTGGCCGCCTTCCTCGTAGCCGACGTAGCCCGGCGGTGCGCCGATGAGCCTGGAGACGTTGTGCTTCTCCATGTACTCGGACATGTCGATCTGGATCAGGGCGTCCGAGTCGCCAAAGATGAACTCGGCCAGCGCCTTGGCGAGGTGCGTCTTGCCGGCCCCGGTGGGCCCGGCGAAGATGAAGCAGCCGATGGGGCGCTTGGGATCCTTGAGCCCGGCGCGGCTGCGGCGGACGGCCTCGCTGATCCGCTTGATCGCCTCAGTCTGGCTGATGACCTTCTTCTGGAGCTCCTGCTCCATCCGCAGCAGCCGGGCGGTCTCGTTCTTGGTCTCGGCGACGTCGCGGACGACCGAGGCATACGCCTTGAAGTCGGCCGGCCCGAGCACCCGCTGGAGCTCGAGCTCGAACTCCTCGTGGGTGAACGGTGCCGGGGTGACCAGCGCCTCGAGCCGGCTGGCGACCTCGTCGGGGACCTTCTTCTCCTGGCGGAGCGCCTCGACCTGCTTCTGCGAGAGCTGGTACGAGAGCTTCTCGAGCTGCCGGAGCGGGATGCCGGTCATCTTGCTGACGACCTCGGCGATCACCTCCTCGTCGACCGTGCCGTCGATCTCCTTGGAGCGCTCGCGCCACTCGCGGGTGATCGTCTCCTTCTTCTTCTTCAGCTTGTCGGCCTGGTCGCGCAGGGCGGCGGCCCGCTCGAAGTCCTGGTTGGCGACGGCCTCCTCCTTGTCCTGGTTGAGGCGCTCGATCTGCTCGTCGAGCTCCTTCAGGTCGGGGGGACGGGTCATCGCCTTGAGCCGCACCCGCGCGCCGGCCTCGTCCACGACGTCGATGGCCTTGTCGGGAAGGCAGCGGCCGGTGATGTAGCGATCCGACAGCTCGACCGAGGCCTCGAGGGCCTCGTCGGTGATCTGCACGCGGTGGTGCGACTCGTACCGCTCGCGCAGCCCCCGGAGGATCTCCATCGCCTCGGCCCGGCTGGGCGGCTCGACGATGATCGTCTGGAACCGGCGGTCGAGCGCCCCGTCCTTCTCGATGTACTTGCGGTACTCGTCGAGGGTGGTGGCGCCGATGCACTGGACCTCGCCGCGGGCCAGCGCCGGCTTCAGGACGTTGGAGGCGTCGATCGCCCCCTCGGCGCCGCCGGCGCCGACGAGGGTGTGCAGCTCGTCGATGAACAGGATCGTGTTCTTGGCGCGGCGGACCTCGTTCATGACGGCCTTGATCCGCTCCTCGAACTGGCCGCGGTACTTGGTGCCGGCGACCATCATCGCGAGGTCGAGGACCACGATCCGGCGGTCGCGCAGCAGCTCGGGGACGTTGCCGTCGACGATCATCTGGGCCAGGCCCTCGACGATCGCCGTCTTGCCGACCCCCGCCTCGCCCAGGAGCACCGGATTGTTCTTGGTCCGGCGCGACAGCACCTGGACGACGCGCTCGATTTCGTTCTGGCGGCCGATGACCGGATCAAGCTTGCCTTGCCGAGCCAGGTCGGTCAGGTCGCGCCCGAAAGAGTCCAAGGCCGGAGTCTTGGACTTGTTGCCTTTTGACGTGGCGCCGCGTTCGCTCTCGCCGCCAGCGTCCATCCCGTGACCGAGCAAGTTCAGCACCTCCTCGCGCACTTCTTCCAGCTTCAGATTCAGGTTCATCAGCACCTGGGCGGCCACCCCCTCCTGCTCGCGCAACAGCCCGAGCAGCAGGTGTTCGGTCCCCACGTAGTTGTGATTCAGGTTGCGCGCTTCCTCGATGGCATACTCGATGACCTTCTTGGCCCGAGGAGTCTGGGGCAGCTTGCCCATCGTCACCATCTCGGGGCCCGCCTGCACGATCTTCTCGATCTCGTTGCGGATCTTCCGCAGGTCGACGTCCATGTTCCGCAGGACGGTCGCGGCCACGCCGCTCCCCTCCTTGATCAGTCCGAGAAGAACGTGCTCGGTCCCGACGTACTCATGATTGAAACGCTGGGCCTCCTGGTTGGCGAGTTGCATCACCTTGCGAGCACGGTCGGTGAAGCGTTCATACATGCGGTCTACTCCGATTCGGCCATGGTCCCCACTTCGCGCCGTCCTGCGTCCTGTTCCCGCCTCCATTGTACGCAACAGCGAGCCGATCCGACACCGGAGTGACCGATGTCCCGGGGATCCCTGCAACTGTCATGGAGCCAGAACTCACGATCTTTTCAACCCGGACAACCAGGATCACCGCGCCCTTTCCGCGCAGCCCGTTCACTCAGAACCGCCCCAGCATGCATCTTCGCATCCGGTATTGGCGGTCGTTTCGACTGTCCCGAGGGCCGGCTCAGGCGGCCTCTTCGGCATCCAGCGAGGCGAGGGCCTGGCGGATCTCCCAGCGCCACTTCTCGCCCTGTTTCGTCTCGAGACACTGGCGAAACGCACGCCGCGCCAGGCTCGGCCGCTGGGTCCGGACGTAAATTGTTCCCAGGTGCATGAGTGCGTCGGTATCGGCCTCATCCAGTGCGAGGATGCGCTCGATCCGCTGTCGCGATTCGCCCCACTGGCCCCGAAGATACGACTCCTGGGCCTGGCGAAAGAGCCGATCGATCTCGACCCGATGTCGATCCGGGTGACAGTAGCGGATCCACCAGAGAGTGTAACCCATCCCCGCCGCCCAGGTAACAGCCGCCAGGGTCGCGAGGAAATTTGCCCAGCCCGTTGGGAGCGCCTCGGGCCAGATCCACCGCCCCATCACCGCCACGTTGAGCGACGCGGCGAAGAACGTACCCAGCAGGATGCCGAGGACCTCCTGACCCGACCAGATCTGAGCCAACCCCGGCCATACGGACAGGGCCACGATCCGAGCTTGCCTGGTCATGAGCCTCTCTTCCCGCACAGATTCACCCTCGGGCCCCCGACCCGAGTCCGAGAGTGATTGTAGAGCCACCTACATCGGGAATCAAGTTAAGCGAAAAGCGCCCTTGACGGTCATTGCCGCCGGGCGCGCTCCGATCGAGACGCCGCCCGCGGCGCCTCGGATTCCCTTCACACCCCCGATCGTGCGGGACGCGGCCGACGCCTCGATCGACGCGCGGCTCTCCGCCGTCATCGGATGAATCTGTCGCGAAGCTGGCGGCTCAACTGGCGGATCTTCTCGCGGTCGTCGGGCCGGAGCCGGGCCTCGCGGAGCAGGTCGCGGTCGAGGGGTACGCCATTAACCTGCACGGCCATCTGGTCAAGCGTGCCGCGGAGGCTCAGCGAGGTCAGCGAGCCCACGTCGATCTTGAGGTCGCCGAGGATCCGCCGGGCCTGTTCGGGCAGACGTTCGGCCAGGCCCTGCACCGTCATCTGGTAATCGACCCGGCCGTCGAGGTCGGTCCAGCCGGACATCATGACAGGGACGCGGCCGACCATCAGGCGGAAGTGGTCGGTGGTGATCTTGCGGTCGCGGTAGATGAAGTCGGTCCGCACCGAGCCCATCCGGCGGTGGCCCCTCAGGTCGACGAACTTCGAGATCTCGGCGACCAGCGGCGTGCCGGCTAGCTCGATCGGATTGATCGTCACTTCCCCGTGGCCCGCGAGGGCCTTGCAGAGCTTCGGCCAGTTCGGCCCGCGGCCGCGGAAATAGAGGTCGGTCCCCAGCTTCCCCTTGAGCGACGAAGTCGCCCCCGAGATCACCGGAACAACGTAGCGCAGGATCGACATCCCCTCGTCGAGCGCCACGTCCTCGGCGCGAAGCTGGGCCTCGGCCGACATGGCCCGGGCGGTCCGATCGACCCTCGCGGCAAAACGGAATGTACCGCCATTGATCGTGCCGTGGAGCTGCTCGACCACCTCCACCGGGCCCTCGCCATAGCCTTCGCCCTCGACGTCCTCGAGCTTGAGCCGGGTTCCGCTCGGCTCGTCGACGACCAGTACGCGGGCCCCGTGGACCCGCACCGAGATGCGGCTCTCGGCCGCTCGCGATGAGCCTCCACTCCCCGGCGGCGCCATGGGACGGATCAGGTCCGCCAGCTCCACGGAGCCGTCGGCGCGGCGGAGCACCCGCAGCTCGACACCGTTCACATCGACCTGCGACGGCCGGCAGTGGCCCTGAAGCATCCGCCACGGGCCGAAGTCGAGCTGGATGTCGGCGGCCTTGAGCCAGGGGTCGCCGGTATCCTTCGGCGACCCGATCTCCAGATTTGTCAGGTGGATCCCGCCGAACAGCCCCACCGAGACCGCCTCGAGCGCCACGCGACGGCCGCTCCGGGATTCCAGCCGGGCGATCACCTGGCGGCGTGCCCAGCCCGTGGGAGCGACCAGGACTATCAGGATCCAGAGCACGGGGGGGATCGCGGCCACCCCGCCGGCAATCCACGCGTACCGACGCCATCGGCGTAAGTTCATGGGAATCCTTTCCCCCTTCCTGCTCGAAACCCGTTCACCTCCGTCCGTGTCGCCTCCCGATTCCGTCGGGCATCGGGAACCTTAACGCAGATCGTCAATCGCGACAAGGAGAGTTCTCGACAGGCAAAGGGGTGATCGATGGCTCTCATGCCGGTCGGCGCCTGAGAGCTGAAGGCGGCTATGATGCGTCCACGCCGATTACCGCAAGCCCCCTCGAGCCGATCTGAAATCGCGGACCGGCCGAGGCCGGACCTTCCGCTTGTCCTGGAACGGGCCTGGCTGGAGGATGACCTCGTCTCCTACGCTGAGGCCGCCTCGAACGATCTGACCCTCATCGGCCATGCGGCCGAGGGTGATCGGCGTGATGACGGCATGACCATCGACCACCTTGTAGCAATACGGGCCATGGATCGAGTCGTTCCCGAGAGCTGAACTGGGGATCACGATCCCGTCCGGCAGGGTATCCAGCCGGATCTCGACCTGGCCGAACATCCCCGCGCGGAGCTTATGGTCGTCGTTTTTCACGTCGATCTCGACGCGCATGGTGCGGTTGCCTGCGTCCATCGACTCGGCGATCCGGGAAACCACTCCCTTGAACTCGACGTCCGGGAAGGCGTTGGACCGGAAGACCGCGGGGTCGCCGATGTCAACCAAAGGCACATCCTGGTCCGGGACCCCGGTGACGATGCGCACGATCCGAGTATCGACGACCGTGAAGAGCGGATTCGACCCGCCCTCGTCGGCCGAGCGGACGAACTCGCCGACGTTGCATTTCCGGGCGGTAACGACCCCATCAATCGGCGAACGAATCTGGGCGGATTCGCCCATCAGCCTGGCCCGGTCGCGATCGATCCCGGCGAGCTGAACGCCCTGCTCGAGCTCATCGACGGCAGCCTTCGTGGCCGCCAGCTTGGCCTGAGCCTCCTTGACGCCCGACTTCGCGACCGACAACTCGAAGCTGGCGGTTTCCACCTCGATCCTGGAAGCATCCCGGCGATCGGCCTCCTCGTCCAGTAGGCGTTGTTCGACCGCCCCTTGCTTGACGAGCCCCTCAATGCGAGCGAATTGCTTCTCGCGAAATCCCCGCTGGTTTTCCGCGCCCCGCAGTTTCGTCTCCGCGGCCTGGAGGCTGGCCCGAGTCGTATTCAGTGCAGCCGCGTCGACCTCGACCTTCGCCATGGCGCTCCTGATCCGCGCCCGGGCCTGCTCGGCCAGGGCTTCCGCCCGCGCCTGCTCGATCTTCAGCTCGGGCGCATCGAGCTCGGCCAGGACCTCGCCCTTCTTGACCCGACTCCCGATATCGACCGGGACGGTCTTGAGCGTGCCCGACACCCTTGAGATCACGGTGACCACGGCGATCGGCTGGACGACGGCACCCTGCCGCGAGGTGCGGTGCAACGTTCCTTTCTTGACGGTGCCGACGTCGACCTCCGGGATGGAATCGCCGGGAGTCGAGGCCGGAGGAGCCGTCGGTTTCTGAGCGACGGGCGCGGCCTTCCGCGGCGGCTGCGCGACGGGTGCGAATTGCCGAGGCGGCTCCTGCCGAGACTGGGCCGGCGTTGGCAGCGCCGAGACGACGACGAATGAGGCGGCGAGCAGGCCGACCGACGCCGCCAGCACGACGGCCGTGGTCCGGATCTTGTGGATCAGCATGGCTCGAAGGACTCCCTGGACGAGAACAGTGACCGACGCAGCGACGCCGGCCGCCTGGAACGCCGCGACACGCATCGCGGCCTCGGCGGTGACCTTCACGAGGGACGCCGGGAGCGCCGCGCGGCCCGAGGATTCGAGCGCGCCGGCGATCACCGCCGGGGCCAGGCCGCGGCGGATCAGCCGACCGCGCAGCCGGTCCCGACCGCGCGACAGACGGACCTTCACCGTGCCGACCGGAATCCGGAGCTGGCTGGCTGCCTCTTCCTGGGTCAGCCCCTCCAGGTAGCACAGGACGATCGGCGCCCGGTAGCGTTCGGGCAGGCGATCGACCTCCTCCTGGACCTCTGGCAGCAGCTCAGGCGGCTCGGGGGCCTGTCGCTCTCGGCCCGGATGGTCGAGCATGAGCGCCCCCTTCCGTTCGCGTTCGAGCCGCCGCGCCCGGTCTCGCCGCGCTCGACGCGCGACACGCCGGGCGACGCCGAAGAGCCAGCTCGCCAGCGACGATCGTTCGCGGATCGACCGCGCCTGACGCGCCAGGACCAGGAACGTCGCCTGGAACGCATCCTCGGCCGCGTGCAGGTCGTTCAGCTCGCCCCGGCAGACGCGCAGGACCATCGGACCGTGCCGGGTCACGATCGCGGCGAACGCCGACTCGCCCCCGGCGCCCCGGTCGGCCAGGAACCGAGCGAGCAGCTCGACGTCGGCCAGTCCGGCGGCCGTGCCCCGGTCGAACAGCACCTGCATGTCGTCGAGGACCGCCCCGAACTCGCCGCTCGCCATCGACGGCCCCCTTCCGAATGTCACCGACACCAGGTAGTGGCCCCTGCCCGCCCAGCAGGTTTCATTTTTTTTCGCGGATGTGGCGGCCGACAGTCGGGGACCGGCCGTCCTCGCCAGCGGGCGAGCCTTCATTATGGCCGGGCGGGCGCACGTCCGGGGACTGGCTGGTTCGCGGATCGTCTACCAATCCGCCTCAGACCGCTTCCGCCTCGTCCGCACCCGCCGCGATCGGCCGTCGCGGGTCGATCACCAGCCAGCAGGCCGAGCCGGCGATGTAGAGGGCGCCGGCGATGTAGAGCGGCGTCGCCCAGTCCTCAGCGCCCTCGGGCAGGAAGTACGGCAGGATCAAGGGGCTGAGGAACGCCCCGACCTGCCCGGCCGAGTTCATTGCCCCGGTAACGAGTCCCGCGTCGCGGCCCGCGATATCGAGACAGGTGCCCCACGCCGCGCCGAGCAGAAAACTATCGGCGGCGCCCGAGACAGCGATCAGCAGCGCCGCGGCCCAGGGGTTCTCGATCGCGGCCCCCGCGATCATCGTGATCCCCGCGATCAGCAGGGATAGCCCGCCGATCACACAGCGCCCCGCGCGCAGTCCGGCCGCGCGCGCCAGCCGATCGGTCGCCAGGCCGCCCGTCAGGTCGGCCGCCGCGCTTAGAATCAGCGGCAGTCCGGCGAGGATGCTCAGCGCCGGGTCGTGGAACCCGCGCGCCTTGTCGAGATAGGTCGGCAGCCAGGTAATGTTGAAATAGAAGCCGTACGCCTGGGTGAAGTACATCAGGCAAAGCGCGATGACGTTGCGGTCGGAAAGGATTCGGCCCAGCCGGCGGGCGTCGAGGACATGCGGGAGGTCGGTCACGCGGCCAGTTTCGATGTATTTCCGCTCGGCCGCGTCGGGCTCGGGGTGGTCGGCCGGCTCATCGCGGAACCAGCCATACCAGCCCCAGGCCCAGACGAATCCGACCAGGCCGAACAGCACGCAGACCCACCGCCAGCTCATCACCGACAGCAACGCGCCGACGAGCATCGGCGTCAGCCCGCCGCCCAGGTGGGCCCCGGCGAAGAAGACCCCCTGCGCCGTACCGCGCTCGGCGGCCGGGAACCACCGCGAGATGACCTTCGACGCGTTGGGAAACGCACCCGCCTCGCCCATGCCGAACAGGAACCGCACGACCGCGATCGAGCCGAAGTTGAACGCCGCCGCGGTCGCCATCGTGAAGGTCGACCACCAGATGACGATCCGCGTGATGACCCGCCGCGGGCCAATCCGGTCGCCCCAGGCCCCGCTGGGGATCTCGAACAGGGCATACGCGATCGTGAACGCGCTGAAGACCAGGCCCATCTGCTTCGGGGTCAGTTGGAGATCCGCCGCGATCTGGCCGCTCGCCCGCGAGATGCAGACGCGGTCCAGGTACGTCACCGCCGCGAGGGCGACCGTGAACGCCAGGACCTTGTACCGGACGCGAGTCATCGTCGGCTTTTCGGGACCGACCGGGAGTTCGTCGATCATCGCGAGTATCGGCTCGGCCGGTCGGCGAGCCGCCGGACGCCACCGGCTGGCCCGCGGACCGCGGGTGTCGTACCGTCGGGAGAGAACGGGCGGGCGACCGGCCAGTTAAGCGCATCGCGGCCGCCCACGCCAGAGGCGACATTCTGATCACCAACCCCCGAGGACAGCCCCATGGACAGGCCGGATTTCAGTCGAAGACCCACTCGACGCGCGATCCTGGGCGGGTCGATCGCCGCCCTGGGCTGGTCCGCGCTCGAACGCGCCGAGGCCGAGGCGCAGGAGAAGGCGGGTAATCAGGCGCCGGTGCCGGCCCGCTCGCCGATCCGGATCACCCGGCTGGAGACCCTGATGGTCCAGCCCCGCTGGCTGTTTCTCAAGGTCCACACGGACGCCGGGATCGTGGGGCTGGGCGAGCCGATCGTCGAGGGCCGCGCCGAGACCGTCGCGACGGCGATCCGCGAGATCGAGCCCTACCTGAAGGGGAAGGACCCGCGCCGGGTCGTGCACCACTGGCAGGCGATCTATCGCCACGCCTTTTACCGGGGCGGGCCGATCCTCACCAGCGCCCTGAGCGGGATCGACATGGCGCTCTGGGACATCAAGGGCAAGGCGCTCGGCGTCCCTGTCTACGAGCTGCTGGGAGGCCCGACCCGCGACCGCGTTCGGGTCTACGCGCACGCCCGCACGCCCGAGCAGCTCCGACAGGCGCGCGCCCGCGGCTTCACGGCGTTCAAGACCAACCCAGCGAAGCGCCGGCCGTCGCGTTACGTCGAGACTCCGGCCGAGGTGCATTATTCCGCCGAGAAGTTCGCCGAGCTGCGCCGGGCGGGCGGCGACGACGTGGACATCGCCATCGACTTCCACGGCGCCATTAGCCCGGCGACGGCGAAGCTTTTGATCAAGGCCATCGAACCCTATCAGCCGATGTTCGTCGAGGAGCCGTGCCAGGCGCAGAACCACGAGGTGATGGCCGAGATCGCCCGCGGCACCCATCTTCCGATTGCCACGGGCGAGCGAGTTTTCACGAAGTGGGGATTCCGCGAGGTGCTGGAGAAGCGGGCCGCCACGATCCTCCAGCCCGACCTGTGCCACGCCGGGGGCATCACCGAGGTCCGGCTGATCGCCGGGATGGCCGAGGCGTATTATGCCGCCGTCGCACCCCACAATCCGCTCGGCCCGATCTCGCTCGCCGCGGGCGTGCAGATCGCCGCCTCGATCCCGAACTTCCTCTGCCAGGAGCAGGTCAGCCTGGGCGACGGCTATCTCAAGAAGCCGTTCATCGTCCGAGAAGGCTACCTCGACCTGCCGGAGGGCCCCGGCCTCGGCGTCGAGCTCGACGACGAGGCGGTGGCCGCGAAGCTCGGCCACCGCTGGAAGAACCGGGAATCCTACGACGCCGACGACGGCTCGGTGATGGACTGGTAATCGCCGAGCCTCCGATCAGCCGGCACAGACCTTCAGGCCGAGGGGATGATCGGGGGCACCCTCCACCTCGAGAGCGGCCAGAATCGGCGATCGGCTGCCGCCGGCCCTCGCCTGGGCCATGGCGCGGTCGGCGGCGTCGAGGAGTCCGGCGGCATCCGGGGCAATCGCGGGGAACTCGGCGACGCCAATCGCGATGCTCGTGCCTGGCAGCCGTGTCTGCCCGATGCCCCGCTCGCCGACCGCCTCGACGATCTTCCGACCCACCTGAACCGCGCTCTGGCCCAGCGACCGCACGAGTAGCACGATCACCCGATCGTCATCGAGGCGGGCGACGATGTCGCTGGTCCGGACGACGGAGCTGGCCGTCTGGGCGACATCCCGGACCAGGTCGTCGGCGACCGTCGGCCCCAGCAGGTCGCGGATCGCCGCCAGCCGGTCAGGCTGGATGCACAGCAGCGAGATGGGCTCGCCGTGCCGACGCGCCTGCGCCAGGGCGAAAGGGAGGACGGCATTGAGGAAGGTCGCGTCGCGGACCACGCCGTGGTTCCGGGCCGGCCGGTCGATCGTCGTCGGCTCCACGGCAGGGAACTGGTCGACCGTATCCTCGTCGTCACATTCCCACACCGATTGGAGCCGCGCCCGTTCGAAGGCGCACGCGGCGAGCTTGCAGGCCATCGCCAGCCGTCGGCGGCTCCGGGCGCCGGCTCGAGCGGTCGGGTTCCCCTCCGGCTGGTGGAGACGCAGGACGCCATGATCCACGTTGCCGAACCAGAGCCGGAACTCGACCACGGCGCGGCCCGGCGCCCCCCGGTCGCCAACCGGCCCGCGCCGGCGGATCAGCTCGATCCCGTGCGACGGCGCGATGCGCCGGGCCAGTCTCAGGAGCGCTGCCTCGATCGCGTCGTGGCGGTTGGCGATCTCGATCTCCGCGGCGAATCGCTCCAGCCCTTCCTCATAATGAGAGCCGCCGGCGAATAGCCGATCCCATGCCCGCCGGCCGGCCTCCGCGAGCGCCATGCCGACGCGACGCCATCCGCGCGGCTCATCCGTCCCACCCCGAACGGAGCCGGGATCCCCCGCGCCGCGGCTCCGCGGCATCGCCCGGCACTCGCTCGCCACGGCGGTCGCCGACGCCCCCGCGCCCGACCGGCCCCCCTTCCGATCGGTCCGCCAGGCTCTCATCGTTGTCGTGCTGTTGGTCATGGCCCTACCCCGTGTAAGGTTCTCTCGACTCGTGGTTCTCTGGTCGCCTCTCGTCGTCCCGGCCTCGTGCCATGCCCCGACGCCGACCTCCCTGATGGCGGCTTCGCCAACTTGCTGTCCGGTCAAGATAAACAGAGCTCGGAAGACTTTCATGGCGGCGCCAGGCTTGCCCTCCGGAATTCGACGACGGCCCTGACGCCTGGACCGTACAGGGAGCACGGGCTACTGATTGGAGGGTGCGGCAAGCGTAGCAGTTTCTGTGCCAGCGGTGATTCCTCGGCTCGAGACGCCCGGTAAACAGGGTCGAGTTTGCGGGATGAATCGACCGGAGGTGTCGGCCCTTTCGCGGAATGCCGAGTAATCAGTGAGGAGATTGACCCCGCTTCGACGGCCCCGGCCTTTCGCTTGCCGTCCTGCCTGGAGCGAACGCGGCGAGAGGCCGGGACGGAACGACGGCGTCGGTCGTTGCCAACCGACAAACAGCCGCGATCTCCGCCGGTTTCCGTCAACCGCCTTCCAGATGAAGCCTAGGTTACGGCGCGAGAGCAGGGAAAACGGACTTGCGGCAAATAGGGGAAATGATGAGGATGTCGGCCCGATCGGCCGATCGGTGTTGAGGATCGTCATCATCGCGTCGCCGCAGACGACACCGATCGGGCGTTTCACCGGCGGAATGGCCGCGGGGTCCTATCACGGGTCCGAGCAAGCTCGGCCCATGCCCGGCGGCCCGGGACGAATGCGGATGGGTGCAGGCGCCGCGATTCGCGCGGGGCAGGCCCACCCAGCGTCAGGCCGAACCAGGTCTAGCGAGGCCGATGACCATGAGAAGTCGAGGGCTGGCGCGGCGCGTGGCCGGGGCGATCGTGTTGGCGACTTGCGCGCTGCTGCCAGTTGGCTGCGCGTCGGGCCCTCCCGCCTGGACGATCCCCAGCTTCTCGCAGATCTTCAAGCCGTCGCCGCCGCCGACAAATCCCTTGCACGTCCCGCCCGGCGATTTCGAAAAGATGTGGAACAAGGTGGTCGCCGAGGTCAACAAGCACTTCCCGATGGCGTCCGAGAATCGGCTGGCCGGGACGATCCGGACGGACAGCGTGATGACTGGAACTCTCATCGAGCCCTGGACGCCCGATGCCGTGACGTTCTCGGACCGGCTCGAGGCCACGCTTCAGACCGTGAGGAAGTATGCCGTCGTGCAGATCGACCCCGCCCCGGAGGGTGGCTACCTGATCAAGGTGGAAGTGAACAAGGAGATGGAGGATCTCTCCAAGCCGGCCAGCCAGCCTGCGGGCCGTGCGGCCTTCTACAACGATTTCCCCGTTAACCGGACGCGCGAGATCGTCGGCGCGGTACCCACCCCGCTCGGGTGGATGTGGATGGGGCGTGATACCAATCTCGAGCAGAAGATCCTCTGCGAGATCCGGGACGCACTCCTGCTCTGATCGCCCGAATTTGTCGGAGTCCTGCTCGGAGCGCCCCGATTTGCCGGAGCCTCCCGGCGCGCCGTCGGGTTCATCGATTCCCCGACGTCGGCGTCGGGCACACTCGCGTCGCTTCGCGTCGTAAAGCAGGGGCGAAAAACGCGGGCTTCCTTGCCCGCGGTTTCAAGATCCTCGACGATCGGAAGGGCCGATCAGTAGGCGTTGAACGTCCAGTAGGCGCCGTAGCCGGCGATCCCGATCCACTGGATCGTGGGATCCAGCAGGGCGGCGCGGTGCGCCGGCGAGGCCATCCACATCGACTCCACACCCGGGAAGCCACCCATGGCGGAGTTCTGCCGGCGGGCCGGGCCCATCACGTAGTGCCCCATGCCGCGCGCGGCCTGCTGCGCGTTGTTGGCCGATGCCCAACTTTCAAGGTTCGGATCGTAACCGACGGCCGGCAGTCCGTACGAGGCCCGCGTCGAGTTCAGCCACGAGAGGAAGCCGTACGGATCGCTGGCCGGCGCGGCGGCGGGCTGGGCAGCGGACGGAGCGGCGCCCTCGGTCGTCGCCGGCGCGGGCGTCGCGGCAGCGGCGGTCTCGGCGGCCGGCTGCGCCGCAGTCTGGACGACGTACGACGTCGGGACGACCGTCGTTCCAGTCACGGTCGTCTGCGCCGGCTGGACATACTGGACGCCCTGAGTGACCGGCTGAACATAGCTCGTCTGGTAATACTGCGGCGTCTGGGTCGCGACGTAGGTGGGAGTCGCGGGGCTGGCCTGGTAGTACTGGGGGGCGTACCCGCTCCAGACTGCGGGATTCTGGCTGCCCGCGGGGACGTAGTAAACGGGGGCAGTGTTTCCTGTGGTAGGAGCGGCAGGCGCGGTGACCGAGGAAGGATAGTAGTAGTAGGTCTGCGCGCTGGCCGTGGTGGTGGAGACCGCAAGGGCCGCACAGGCGAGGCAGGCCCGAAGGATCGAGGTCGTCCACACGTTACGCGTCGTGATCTGCAATGGACTGATCTCCCTGAAGCCACGCGGGCCGAAGCCTCAACCTTGGGCTCCGATCTTTGCCGTGGTCGAACCCGAATCCGGGAAAGCCGGATCGAATCCTCCCGGACAGCCCGCGTGAATTGATAAGAGTGGGATCTGCTTCCCCGGAATGCAACCCTTTTTTGGGATGTTGAAAAAAAACAGCGCGGAACGGACTGAGATTGCATCTTCATTCGAAAATGCAAACGCAATATTGAAAACCATAGATGTGAATTCCACTGGCCAACAGGGCGATCCGCTGCAAACCCTTGAGGCTGTCTAGGTAAGCACGGCGAAGGATTTCCCGCGTGGCAGCGTGGGCACCGGTCAGCTTCGCAGACGACCGCGGGAAAACGTTGCGGCGCCGAGGGGCGGAGCCATCGGACGCATACGCATCGGTCGTGAGGTCACTTTCTCCCGGCGCTTTCCTGGACTCTTCCGAGCCCGAAATTGCCGCACTTTGGGAAGCTCGATGATCGATTCCGTCGCACGCCGCACGCGGCAACCGGAGAGATTGTCATCGGCGCACGCGGAGGTAATGAAGGAGTGAGCACTCTTTCGTGGAGCATACGCCGGCCGTGGTGCGAGGAAATCCCCGGCAAGCGAGGACGCGAGCTCGCGGGAATGGCTCGCGGTCAGCGATCGACCTGGCGAATCGCGTAGACCTTGACGTCAACACCGGATGCGAAATGGGCGAGGGGCGGGCGATCGGGACGCGGGATGCCGGCCGCCCTCAGGAGGGACTCGTCCAGCGAGAGCACGTCGGCTGACCGGACCGGGTAGGGCCGGTGGTGGACCTGTCCGACATACACCCGATCATCGACGAGTGTGTAGAGCAGGTAGCGCTCGATCAGGAAATGCTCGAGCGACCCGGGTTCCGCGGCCCGAACCGCCTCCTGCGGGACGGCGCGGATCAGGTACGAGGCCGGCCGCGGATCGGGGCGTAGCCGGATGCCCGCGTAAAGGATCGGTCGCGGGGCGTCGTCCTCCGCGGGTGCCTCTCGCTCCAGGAACATCCGGGCATGAAAGTAGGGGAGATGGAAGAACCGCCTGGCCAGCGCAACGGCGATCGAGTTCGCGGCGTCGAGGCTGAAGAACCAGACACCAGGGTCGCGGCCGTCGTGGTGGACGTAGGTCCGGATGTTCGTCTCGTGGAAGCTCGATAGCCCGTGGACCGGCGGCAACCCGACCGGACGGACGCCCTTCATCGTGAAGGGCACGAGTCCGACATACGCCTGTCCCTCGAACAGGTCCAGCTCGAGCTTAGGCGGGACCAGGGGACGGAGCACCCCGGGCGGCACTGGCCAGTGGACGAAGAGGAGTTCGCGCCACTTCTGCCGCATCACGGGCCATCGACGCGGCGGTAGTGTCGCCGTGATGCGGTCGATTGCGGTCTCGGACATCGCCGATCCTCGCGAGCGATCAGTAGGAACCGGCTCCGACGACCTCACCTCCGTGAGCGGTGCTCATCGCCCGCCACACCTGGAGATGCACGGCCTCCTTGACGAAACTGACCGAACCGTCGCACATCGCAACATTAACCCCGCCCGGGTGTCGGCTTCGCGCGGCGTACATTTCGGGGAGCACTGTCGTGGCGGTTGTGCACGGCGGATTCGGTGATTGGTTGATGCAGTAGAGGGGGCTAAAGAGGACATCGGGGAAAGCGGCGTTGGGCGTCGTGAAGGCCTCGAAGGTCGCGGCATCGCCCCACCACGAGAAGCCGCGGAGGTCTTGACCCTGGCCGACCACCACCTCGGAAAGCATCAGCGTTTGGCTCAGACCGTCGGTGATCCGGCTGAAGGGGACAGTCTGATGGGCTGGCTGGCCGTAGTCCCCCAGAGGCGACCCGATGTCGACGAACGGGGCTCCGCCGAAGGGGATGCCCTGATAGTCGGCCTGAAGGACGGTTGTGTTGCCGAAATCCACCGCGTAATTCTGCGAGGTGCAGGAAAAGGTCCGTCGATTCAGGGTCGAGGAGATGGGCGCGTTGGTCTGGTCACTGGGACAGAGATACGTCTCGATCGTGGTCGAGGTCACCGTGACATTCGCCGCGCCGAAGAACCGCAGATCGAGGTCGTAGCCCATGGGTATCCCGGCCGCGTTGAGGCCGCACGAATTCCAGGCATTGTAGAGTGGCTGCTGCTCGAGCTGCGGCAGGATGTAGACCAGCCAGGTCCCCCAGCAGCACCCCTTCTTGCCCGGCGGGAGTGTCGAGTGGACCGAGTAGTAATTGTGCATCGCGAGGGAGATTTGCTTCAGGTGGCCGGCGCATTGCGTCCGCCGGGCCGATTCGCGCGCCGTTTGCACCGCAGGCAGCAGGAGTGCCAGAAGAACTCCAATGATTCCCAGAACCACCAGGAGCTCGATCAAGGTGAAACCCGTCGCCCGGCGTCGCATAGATGCGGTCCTCCGGTCATTGTGGCACAGGTAGTTCGCTCAAAAACGGGAACCGGCGGTACCGGTTGGGGCGCGATCAGCCCCCGGCGTCGGCGTGGAGGTCGAACCGAAAGTGATTCGAGCCGCCACGTTTGACCTCGACCAGCAACGTCGACCGGGCATTGTAGGCGGCGGGGACCCGCTCGGCCATCGGCCGTCGCGTGCGTTCGGTCTGTCCGGCGGCTGGCGGGGCCTGGGAATCCGATCTCGCGTAAATCCGGACCCGATAGTTGCCGGGAGTCGGCCCCTGCCGTTGCGCGATGCTGAACGACCCTCTCCGTATCGTGGTGCCGACGGCGAACCCGCCTTGATCGGGCGAGGGCGGCTCGAACAAAACAGCCCCGTCCATGACGGGCTGGCCATCGAGCGTGACGGTCCCAGTGACGGCCAGGCGGCCCTCTGGATCACCGGTTCCGCATCCGGCGGTCGCGAAGAGTCCGAGGAGCAGCATCGTGAGGGGGCGGCGAAACCGACGTCGGCCGGCGGTTAAGGCCGCATTCAGGCTGGTCATTCGTGGAATTGCCCATCGCCGGCCGCGTAGAATTCCCGGGGCGACAACTCGTCGATCATAGCCCTGGGCCCGATCTCCTGAGAAGCGACATCATCCGCCAGCCGGCCGGCGCCAAACGAATCGCCACCAACAGGTGACGCGGGTGCCGTTAATGCATGCGGTGAAGACGGGGTTAGAGCGCATTGCGGTTGCATGGCGCACGGGCGAGAGATGGAGGTTCGAGTCGGTGCCGGAAGCCCACGAAGTGGGCATCAGGACGTA
>DAIDHB010000105.1 GCA_027452145.1 Planctomycetales bacterium | reverse complement strand
GTTCCTCGACGCCAGCTCGCCGCGATTCGAGCAGGCGCCGGCGCCCAGGGTCACGGCGATCGTGCCCTGCAAGGATGAGGCGAACTACATCGCCAACTGCCTCGGCTCGGTCGCATCTCAGAGCTATCCCGCGCTCGAGATCATTGTGGTCGACGACCGGAGCCGGGACGGCACCGGCGAGATCGCCCGGCGCGTGGCGGGCGGCGATCCGCGCATCCGGGTCGTCACGATCGAGGATCTGCCGGCCGGCTGGACGGGCAAGACCCACGCGATGCACCACGCCGCCGGCATGGCGACGGGCGAGTGGCTCTGGTTCCTCGACGCGGATACGTTGCACGGACCGGAGAGCCTGTCGATCCTGATGGAGTACGGCCGAAAACAGGGCGCGGACCTCGTCAGCCTGTTGCCCGAGCTGCGATGCGAGACGTTCTGGGAGCGGGTCGTCCAGCCGCTGGGCGGGATCGTGCTGATGCAGTCGTTCCCGCTGAATGTCGTCCACCGGGATAGCTCGCCGCTGGCATTCGCCAACGGCCAGTATATCTTGATCCGGCGCGCCGCGTACGACGCGGCGGGCGGGCACGCGGCCGTGAGGGAGCGATTCGTCGAGGATATCGCGCTGGCCGGGCGCGTGAAGTCGGCCGGGTACCGGATCCGCGTCGCCCTGGTGCGCGGGATCGTGACGTGCCGGATGTACGCGGGGCTCGGCCAGCTCGTCCGGGGCTGGAGCCGGATCCTGTATGATGCGCTCGACCGCCGCACTTCGCGGCTGGTGCTCCGGCTGCTCGACGTGCTGGTATTCTGCCAGGCGGGGCATGTGGCGCTCCTGGCGAGCCTGGCAATGCTGGCGGCGGGGCTGGCCCCGGCGCTGGCCTGGCCGCTGCTGGGGCTGAGCGCGATCCATCATGTCTTTATGTTCTTTGTGTTCCGGATGATCTATCGGACATCGGTACCCGAGTCGCGGTATGCGGCGCTCTTTCCGCTGGGAAACGTGGTGGTCGACGCGATCCTGCTGCGGGCGATTCGGAGCTGCCTGACCGGCCGCGTGACGTGGCGCGGGACCGATTACGGCGCGGGCGCAGGCAAACGTGCGAAGCGAAGGCCGGTCGAGGCCGGGACGTCGGTTGCGGACGCCAGTTGACCGATTACCAGGAATGGATAGACGGACGACGAACGACCGAGAGCGGATGACAAACGACGGACAACGGACAACCGATAACGTGACGGCTCTAACTGAGATGAACGAGCTCGTCGCGCGGAATCCGGCGACGGGGGCGGAGATCGGCCGGGTACGCGTGACGGCGCCGGGCGAGGTGGCCGAACTGGTCGCGCGGGCGCGCGCGGCGCAGGCGGAGTGGTCGCGGTCGAGCTGGAAGACGCGGCGTGGCGTGATCGACCGATGGCGGCGGATCCTCAGCCGGGATGCCGAGGAGTGGGCGGCGCTGATCGCCTCGGAGGTCGGCAAGCCGCGGATGGAGGCCATGGGCGGCGACGTCATCTCGACGCTGGACGCGATCCGGTGGACGGTGAACCACGCCGGAGCGGCGATGGCCGAGCGGCGGATCGGTGCGGCGTGGCAGCGAGTGCTGTTGATGCCGGGCGGCCGGTTGCGATGGGTGCCGTTCGGGGTGGTCGGGATCCTCGGGACGTGGAACTATCCGCTGTTCCTGAATGCCCCGCCGATCGCGCAGGCGCTGGCGGCCGGCAACGCGGTGGTGTGGAAGGCGTCGGAGCTGGCCGCGCTGTGCGGCCGGCGGCTGGGCGAGAGCCTGCGCGAGGCCGGGGTGCCCGAGGACCTGGTCGCGGTGGTGCAGGGGGGGCCTCAGACCGGACGAGCCCTGGTCGACGCGGCGATCGACAAGGCGATGTTTACCGGGGGCGTCGAGAACGGCCGGCGGGTGCTGGCGGCCCTCGGGGCGCGGGGAATCCCGGGGCTGGCGGAGCTCTCGGGGTTCGACCCCGCGATCGTTCTGCCCGACGCGCCGCGGGAGTCGACCGTGCGGGCGCTGACCTGGGCGTCATTTGTCGGCTGCGGCCAGACGTGCGTCGCGGTGAAGCGGGCGTACATCGTCGGCGACTCGTCGCCCTGGGCCGAGGCGCTGGCCAGCGGCGCGAAGGCCCTGCGAGTAGGCGACCCGACAGCCCCGGGCGTGGACATCGGCCCGATGATCTCCGCCGAGGCACGCGACCGGCTGAAGGCGATGATCGCGTCGTCGGTCGCGGCGGGGGGGCGCCTGCGCGCGGGCGGCGAGCCCGCGGGCGATCCCGCCGCCGGCGCATTCCTGTCGCCGGCGGTGCTCGAGGCGGACGACGACGCGGCCGAGGACGCGCTGGCCGGGGCGTTTGGGCCCGTGGTCGTGGTGCGAGGGTTCCCCGACGAGGATGCGGCGATCGCCGCGGCCAACCGCGGCCCGTTCGCGCTGGCGGCGAGCGTCTGGGGCCGCGACCGTCGACGGGCAGGCGCGGTGGCCCGTCGACTCCAGGCGGGCATGGTGACGATCAACGACGCGGTCACGCCCACCGCGCACGCCTCGGCGCCATTCGGCGGGGGCAAGGCCAGCGGCTACGGTCGTACCAAGGGGCCGATCGGTCTCCGCGAATTCCTGCAACCACAGGCGATCCTCGCCCGCTCCCCGGGCGGGTTCCGACCGCAGCTTTTCCCGTACGACGCCATGCCGCTCCTGCGCCGGTTTTTTGCATTTTACCGGCGGCTCTTCCATGCACAGCAATGACGATCGGGCGGTCCGATGCGTGATGCCTCCCGGCCATGGCGCGGCCCGACGGCCCGGATTTGCTCCTTTCCGTCATCACCGGTCACTCTTCCCGGAATCAGATCTCGGAATCGGAAGAAGATGATTGCGAACCGGCGAAGTCGCTGGTATGGTACTGGAGAGCTGGTCGCAGGATGGGCCGATCTGGATAGCTGAACTCGTCGATGATGGACCTCTCCCGTCCCATCTTCCGCGGCCCGGCTTGAAATGCAATGACCGCCATCGTCCCGGTCCTTCCGGAGTCGGTGGAATTGGTAATGACGATGCTCGTCGAGGCCCTTTCGGCGATCCGATCGCGCTTTGTCCCGGCGTGTGCCTGGGGTTTCCCTGCCTGTCAGGCAGCGAGAGGAAGTTCCTGGCCGACCTTCCGGAATTCCGGCGGCGGCATCGATCACCGCAGGTATCCCGGGCCTGGCGATCTCCTGGCCCGCTGGCGTGGTTAGCCCGTATCGGGCCGAACACGATGCCGAAAACGATTGTGCCGGGCGATGCTGGACGAATCGCCGACGCCTCCTCGACGTGTTCCTCGCGGCACACGGTCTCGACCCGGCCAGATGAAAGGGAGCGGCTGTTGTGAGCAAAGAGATGCGGATTCTCCTTCAGGCGACGGCGGAACGAAGCGCGCCCCGAAGCTCGCGACGGCGTAAGCCGACCCTGGTCTCGGTCATTCGAGGGGTGGCGATCCTTGCTCTGCTGGTCGGGTGCGCGGCGGCCATGGGCGTCATCTATCTGGCGCCGCACGAGCCGACGTTCAACTCGGAGAGGCCCGTGGTGTCGGAGTCCCGGCAGCGCCCACCTGCCGAATCCGCGGGGAATTCAGGTAGCTCGAAGGACAGCGAGTACCGCTCGAAACTGACGGCCGAGCAGTACCGGATCACCCGAGAGAAGGGGACCGAACCGGCCTTCACCGGCAAGTACTGGGATCACAAGGCCGACGGCGTGTACGCATGCGTCTGCTGCGGCAAGCCGTTGTTCGACTCGACGAGCAAGTACGACTCGGAGACCGGCTGGCCCAGCTTC
>DAIDHB010000104.1 GCA_027452145.1 Planctomycetales bacterium | reverse complement strand
TACCAGGCCAGGCTCGCCGCCGGCCAGGTCGAGCGGATCGAGCCGCCGCGGCATGTATGAGGCAGAATACCCGGCTGCCGTCCGAGAGTTCACTCATGGAGGGTTGACGGGTTCGGCAGGGACTGTTGCCACCGTGATCTTCAGGTCGAAGATGTTGGCAAGCTCCTGCGCCTTCACCGCGGGATCAAAGAGCGACGGTCCATCACCATGAATCGCGCCGAGGAGTTCCGCGAGCTGGGTTGCCACACGGCGATTGATGTCGTCCGCCGTCTCGGAGAGGAAGCGCGTCACGTAACGGAGGTCGACCTCGGAGGGCACCAGTTGTTGGTCCTTCTCGACCAGGCGCCTCGTCAGGGCTCGGAATTTCATCGAGTCGGAGCCGGTGAGCACCCCCGAGTTGTGGGTGAGGTTGTGCCGGATCTGCCACAGGATCGCGAGGATCGCGGCCCGTTTTTCCTGGACTTCCTTCAAGGGTCCCTTTTTGCCTTGGTTCCTGGCGGGCAATAGATAATCGTCCCAGGGGTCGTTGCCAGACGGCGCCAGGAGTTTCCGGAATCGTTGATTGATCTGGTCGTTGCTGAGCCATGTGTCCGACTCGCAAAGGGCCTTGCCAATCGAGCCGGCCTCGAAATGCGCGACGATCTCGTTGCCTTTCGCTGTGAACGTGTTGTAGCGATCGTCGGTCACGAAACGCGAGAGCTGGTCGATACAGACTGCGGCGAGTTCCTTGATGAACCGCTCGAATGTCTCGATGAGATTGGCAAGTACCAGCCGGCGCAGGTGGCCCATGTGCTGCGCCTTGATCGCAGGATAATGGGACGTACCGCTCAGGTGGTCGTCGATGTAGTTGTTCAGGCCGGAATTTGCGGCGACGGCCCGGCGATAATGCCTGATCGGACTCAGCGCCTCGGGGCCCAGCGGTTCCGTGTGGGTGAGGATATCGCTCACTTTTTCGCGCAGGTCGATTGGCGGGCGGCCCTTCTTCTTAGCCACGGTCATCATCCCAATCCTGGAGTTCCGGGATCTTCGACGCCGGATACTCGACGAGCAGCCATTCGTCGTCGCGGTCCGACCAGGACAGCAACCATGTCCGCCGTTTCGCGGGGTTATCCCGGTCCACCAGCTCACCGAATCTCGTTCCCTCGATCATCTGGCCGGCCGGCGGCGACGGCATCGAGCTCGGCTCGACGGGGAAGAAAAACAGGTCTCTCTTGTACCGTCGGAGGGCCTCCGATAACTCCTCGCTGGGACAGGGAAAATCGACCTCTCCCGTCAGTCGCGGGTCGCCATCGACGAACCACCACGTCTCGGGCTCCTGATCGAGCCAGTCCGCCAACTCAGACGGCTTGATCACGTAGTGCGGGCGTTCCAGGACGCTCATCAAGGTACCTCCTGCGTGGCGATCGCGCCATGAGGCGGCGACCGCGAGATTGCGGGCGGGCGGACAGACCTGATGCCGTCGATCGACCGCCTGGAATTGTACCCTGGCCATGCACGGCACGTCATGAATTCGGCCTGGCCGGGTGAATAGACGAGGCGGCCGGTTGCTATCAAGCCCGCGCGCCGATCTCCGTCAGCACCTCGTCCAGGCAATCGACCAAGAAGTCGGCATCGTCGCGGGTCAGGCACATCGGGGGCTTGATGCGGAGCGTGTTGCCCGCCAGGCCGCCCTTGCCGATCAGCAGGCCGCGCTGTTTGCACAGCTCGAGCAGCTCGGCCGTCTCGGTCGAGGCGGGCTCCTTCGAGCGCCGGTCGCGGACCAGCTCGACGCCCAGCATCAGGCCCATCCCGCGCACCTCGCCGATCATCGGCTGGCGCTCCTGAAGCTCCAGCAGCCGGTCCTTCAGGTGTGAGCCGACCACCAGGGCGTTCTGCTGGATGCTCTCGCCGTCGATGACGTCGAGCGTCGCCAAACCCTGGGTCATCGAGATCGGGTTGCCGCCGAACGTGTTGAAGTGCACGCGGTTGGTCATGACCCGGGCGATCTCGGGCCGGGTGACGCAGGCACCCAGCGGAGCGCCGTTGGCGATCCCCTTGGCCATGGTGACGATATCCGGCGTGACGCCCCAGTTCTCGAAGCCCCAGAACGCCGTCCCCGTCCGGCCGAAGCCCGTCTGGACCTCGTCCGCGATGCAGAGTCCGCCGTACTTGCGGACGATCTCGTAGACGATCTGGAAGTACTCGGGCGGCGGCGTGACGGCGCCGCCGACCCCCTGGATCGGCTCGCCGATGAAGCAGGCGACCTCCCCTGGAGTCTCGTACCGGATCAGGTCGGCGACGTCGCGGGCGCACTTCACATCGCAGCTCGGGTACTCGAGCCCGTACGGACATCGATAGCAATAGCCCGGCGTGGCGTGCTTCACGCCGACCACGGGGCTCGACTTGAACTTCCAGGTCCCGTGAGCCGTGAGCCCCATGGCGGCCTGGGTGCCCCCGTGGTAGGCGTTGCGCAGGCTAATGATCTCGTGGTTGCCGGTGAACTCGCGCGACGAGAGGATCGCGACCTCGTTGGCCTCGCTGCCCGAGTTGGTGAAGTAGCTCACCGATAGCTCGCTCCCCTCGGGCATGTGCTCGGCCAGCCGCTTGCCGAGCTGCCCGATCGCGGGGTGCAGGTAGAGCGTCGTCGTGTGCTGGAGCCGGCCGAGCTGCTCGCGGACCTTTTCGACGACCGTCGGATGGCAGTGGCCGACCGAGATGGTGACGATCCCGGCGAAGGCGTCGAGGTACTGCTTGCCGGCCTCGTCCCAGACGTATTGCATGTGGCCCTCGGCGATCAGCAAGGGCTCTCGGTAATACGTGACCAGCCCCGGCGTGAGGTACTGCCGCCGCATCGCGAGCACCTCGTCGCGCGACGGGCCGTCGTAGGGGGCCGGCGTGTGCAGGGAGACGGGCAATTGGGCCGGGGCCGTGCGGGCGGCGGTCTTCATCATCGCGGTCCTTCGGAGTCCTCTTCATATCGATCCCGAGTCGCTCGTTTCAGAGCTGCACGATCGCCCCGTAGGTCTCGGGCCGGCGGTCACGGAAGAATTGCCAGGTGTTGCGGACCTCGCGGATGACGTCGAGGTCCATGTCGGCGATCACGATGTCGTCGCCGTCGCGGCATCCGACCGCGAGCATCTGCCCGCGCGGGTCGCAGAAATAGCTCTGGCCGTAGAACTCGCCGATGCGCCAGGGGTCCTCGTAGCCCGGCCGGTTGATCGCGCCGATGAAGTAGCCGTTGGCCACGGCGTGCGCCGGCTGTTCGAGCTTCCAGAGGTACTCGGACAATCCGGCGACTGTCGCCGAGGGGTTGAAGACGATCTCGGCGCCGTTCAATCCCAGGCAGCGCGCGCCCTCGGGGAAGTGCCTGTCGTAGCAGATATAAACGCCGACCTTCCCCACCCTCGTGTCGAACACCGGATACCCCAGGTTGCCGGGGCGGAAGTAGAACTTCTCCCAGAAGCCGGGCGCGCAGTGGGGAAGGTGCGACTTGCGGTACTTGCCGAGATAGCGGCCGTCGGCGTCGATCACCGCGGCCGTGTTGTAATAGACGCCGGTCAGGTCCTCCTCGTACACCGGTACGACCAGCACGATCTCGTAGTCGCGGGCCAGCTCCATCATCAGCCGGACGGTCGGGCCGTCGGGGACGCGCTCGGTCAGCTCGTACCACTTCGGATCCTGCTCGGCGCAGAAATACGGGCCGTAGAACAGCTCCTGAAGGCAGACGACCTGCGCGCCCTTCTCGGCGGCCTCGGCGACCAGAGCGACGTGCTTGTCGATCATCGCCTTTTTGATGTCGACGGCCGGCGCCGTCGCCGACTCGCAGAGCGTGGCCTGGATCAGGGCGCCCCGGACGCTTCGTGGCATGGTGATACCTCAACACCCGAGAACAACGCATACGATTGGAGTTGCTGACGATGGTACCGGAACGACCTCGATGTTGCCAGCGGCGACGCCGGCCCGGGGCCGCGCCGATTCGGCCGGTCGAGCCTACTGGCCCCCCGCTCGCCAATGCTATGATGTCGCTCAAACCCCTCCACGGAGACACCGCGATGACCGCGACCTCGCCCGCCCTCCAGACCTGCGAACGCGTGAGGATACTCGTCGGCGGCCGGTGGGAGACCAGCCGGTCGGATCGGCTCGGCCCCGTGTACAACCCGTCGACCGGCCGGGTCCTCGCCGCGGTGCCGTACTGCACGGCCGACGAGGTCGATCGAGCCGTGACGGCCGCGGCCGAGGCATTGCCGGCCTGGGCCGAGACGCCCGTCGTCGAGCGCGCCCGGGTGATGTTCCGGTTCCGCGACCGGATCGCCGCACATGCTGAGGAACTCGCCGCGCTGGTCACGCGCGAGCACGGCAAGACTCTCGCCGAGGCCCGCGCGTCGGTCCAGCGGGGGATCGAGATGGTCGAGTTCGCCTGCGGCGTCCCCAGCCTGATGATGGGCCAGTCGCTGGCCAACATCGCGCGGAGCGTCGATTGCGAAACAATCCGCCACCCGGTCGGCGTCTGCGCGGGGATCACGCCGTTCAACTTCCCGGCGATGGTGCCCCTCTGGATGTTCCCCGTGGCGATCACCTGCGGCAACACGTTCGTTCTCAAGCCTTCCGAAAAGGTCCCCCTCTCGGCCGTCCCGCTGGGCGAGCTCCTGATGGATTCCGGCCTGCCCGAGGGCGTGTTCAACGTCGTGCACGGCGACCGCGAGGCCGTCGATGCGCTGTTGACTCACCCATTGATCCGCGCGATTTCGTTCGTCGGCTCGACCGACGTGGCGCGACACGTCTACGAGACCGGCACGCGGCACGGCAAGCGGGTGCAGGCGGCCGGCGGGGCCAAGAACCACCTGATCGTCATGCCCGACGCCGACCTCGATCAGGCCGTCGGCGCCGTGCAGCTCTCGGCGTTCGGCTGTGCCGGCGAGCGGTGCATGGCCGGGAGCGTCGCGATGCCCGTGGGCCGGGTCGCCGACGACCTGGTCGAGCGGCTGGCGCGCGTCGCGGGGAGCATGAAGGTCGGTCCGACCGACGGCGGCGCCGAGGTTGACATGGGGCCGGTCATCACCCGCGAGCACCTCGACCGCGTCGCCGGCTACCTGGATATCGGCGCCGGCGAGGGGGCCGACGTCGTCCTCGACGGCCGCGCGACGGTCCCGTCCGATCGCAATGGCGGCTTCCTGATCGGTCCCAGCGTGATCGACCGCGTCGAGCCCGGGATGCGGGTGGCCCGCGAGGAGATCTTCGGGCCGGTGCTCTCCGTGATCCGGGTCGATGACCTGGATGCGGCGCTGGCCGTCGGCCGGGGTTGTCCGTATGGCAACGGCGCGTCGATCTTCACCCGCAGCGGCTGGGCGGCGCGACAGTTCAAGCAGCACTTCAACGCCGGGATGATCGGCATCAACGTCGGCGTCCCCGCCCCCATGGCGTGGTTCCCGTTCACCGGCTGGAACGGCTCGTTCTTCGGCGACCTGCACATCCAGGGCGTCGAATCGGTCCACTTCTACACCCAGCAGAAGATGACCATGACCCGCTGGTTCGAGTCGCCCCGCGAGTCGCCCCACGACCCCGTGTGGAAGACCGGCAAGGGGTGATCGATGGCCATCATCGTTCGTCCTGTGCCCTCGATCCCGGCATCAGCACGAGATAGCTCGCCGCCGACAGCCCGAAGCTGATGAACCAGGCATAGTCGTACATCCTGAGCCAGACCGGCCCGACGTTGATCAGCCCGACCGTCCCCAGGAACCCCGGCACGCACGGCGCGATCCCGATGACGAGTGCCACCATCGCGGCCGGGTTGAAGCCGCGGGCATAGCGGTACGGCCCGTCGCCCTGGTAGAGCCCGCCCAGGTCGAGCCGGGTGCGGCGGATGATGTAATAGTCGGCGATCAGGATTCCGCCGACCGCGCCCAGCAGCGACGAGTAGGCGATCAGCCACTTGAAGATGTAGCCGCTGGGATCGGCGATCAGCTTCCAGGGCTGCATCAGGATGCCCACGACGCCGGTGATCAGGCCGCCGGTGCGAAACGAGATCCGCCGCGGCCACAGGTGCGCGAAGTCATTCGCCGGGCTGACCACGTTGGCCGCGATGTTGGTCGCCAGCGTCGCCAGGCAGAGCGAGACCATCGCCACCGTCAGCACCACGGGGTTGCGGAAGTGCGACAGGAGCTCGATCGGGTCCCAGATCTCCTTGCCGTAGATCGTGATCGTCGCCGAGGTGACGGCGATGCCGATGAACGAGTAAAGAGCCATCGTCGTCGGCAGGCCCAGCGCCTGGCCGAGCACCTGGTCGCGCTGCGAGCGGGCATACCGGCTGAAATCGGGGATATTCAGCGAGAGCGTTGCCCAGAAGCCGACGATCCCGGTCAGCGCCGGGAAGAAGAACGTCCAGAACTCGCCGGCCCGCGAGCCGCCCGGGTCGAACCGCGACGGCTGATCCAGGATCGGCCCGAACCCGCCGGCCTGCACGTAGGCCCACGCCAGGAGCGCCAGCCCCAGCACGATCAGCAGCGGCGCCTTGACGTTCAGCAGGAACCGGATCGACTCGATCCCCATGTAGATCACGGCGACGTTCACGGCCCAGAACGCCAGGAAGCAAGCAAGCTGCGCGGCGTTCAGCCCGAGCATCCCGATGACCGGCAACCCCTTCCAGGCCGGGAACCAGACCGCGAGGATCGTGTAAATCGCGTTCCCGCCGATCCAGGTCTGGATGCCGAACCAGCCGCAGGCGACAAATGCCCGCAGCATCGCCGGCACGTTCGCGCCCAGGATGCCGAACGACGCCCGGCAGTAGATCGGGAACGGGATGCCGTACTTCGTCCCCGCGTGGGCGTTCAGCACCATCGGCACCAGCACAATCGTGTTGCCCAGGAAGATCGTCAGTACCGCCTGCCACCAGTTCATCCCCTCGGCGATCAGCGACGAGGCGAGCTGATACGTCGGGATGCAGGCCGACATCGACACCCAGAGCGCCGCCAGGTCCCTCAGGCCCCATCGACGCTCGTCCGGGGACGTCGGCGCCAGGTCGGCGTTGACGTGCATCGGCCCGCCGGGCTTCGGCAGGTCGTCGGCCAGGGACACGGCCGCCGTGGCCGCGAGATCGTCGGTCGTCTCCACCTCGAGGACCCTCCGCCTGGCCCGGGAATCACAGGGCGACGATGCGTTGCTCGGTCACGTCGAAGACGCCGCGGGTGGTGATCCGCAGCTCGGGGATCACCGGCAGCGCCAGGAACGACAGCGTGCCGAACGGAGCATCCAGCGGGCAGCCCAGCGCGCGGGCGGCCTGGTTCACCTCGTCGAGCTGCCGGCAGACGGTGTCGGCGTCGTCGATCGACAACAGTCCTGCCACGGGCAGCGGCAGGATCGCCCGCACGGACCCGCCCGAGGCCGTCACGAAGCCCCCGCCGTGCTGGGCCAGCGCCCGGACGCAGGCGAGCATGTCGCCCGGATTCGTCCCCGCCACGATCAGGTTGTGCGAATCGTGTGCGACCGACGAGCCGATCGCGCCATCTCGGGTGAAGCCGAACCCGCTCACCAGGCCCAGGCCGATCCGGCCCGAGCCTTGGTGCCGCTCGATGCTGGCGATCAAGACGACGTCGCGCTCGGGGTCGAACGCCCAGCGGCCGTCTACGCGACGGACGCTCCGCGACGAGCGCCGGGTGACGATCTGGCCGGGGACGATCTCGATCACCGGGCAGCTCGAGCCGGTCAGCCGGAGATTGAACGATCCCTCGTCGATCGTCGCGAGGCGCACCGAGTTCTCGGGCTCGAGCCGGGGACGCTCACACTGGTCGAGGCAACTGCCGTCGCGCGCGGCGAGCCGGCCGTCCTTGACCACCGCGCGGACGCGGAAGTCGAGCAGGTCCTCGACGAGCACGATGTCGGCGCGATAGGCCGGTCCCAGCGCGCCGCGGTCGTTCAGGCCATAATGCCGGGCGGGCACGAACGACGCGTGCCGCACCGCGACGGCCGGATCGACGCCGCCGGCCACCACGCGGCGGAGCAACCCGTCGATGTGCCCGTGGCGCCTCAGGTCAGTCGGGAACACGTCGTCCGTCGACAGGCACCACAGGTCGTCGAGCTCGCCCGCGGCGAGCAGCGGCAGGATCGCGTCGAGGTTGCGGGCGCTCGATCCCTCGCGCACCTGCACCAGCATCCCCAGCGCGGCGCGGGCGCGGGCCTCCTCGGCGGTCGTCGCCTCGTGGTCCGAGCGGATCCCGGCGGCGGCGTACGCGATCAGCTCGCGGCCCGAGAGCGCCGGCGCGTGGCCGTCGACCGCAGCATACGCGGCGATGGCCGCCTCGACCTTCTCCAGCACGGCCGGCTCGGCGCCCAGGACGGCCGGGATATCCATCACCTCGGCCAGGCCCAGCACGCGAGGCCGCGCCAGCAGCTCGACGACCTCCGCCGGGCCGAGCTCGGCGCCGGCGTCCTCGCCTTGCATCGCCGGCACGCAGGAAGACGCCATTTGAAACAGGTCCAGCGGCAGGCCGTCGCTGGCGTTTGCCAGCATGTCGATGCCGCGAACCCCCATCACGTTGGCGACCTCGTGCGAATCCGAGACGATCGCCGTGGTGCCCATCGGCACGATCAGCCGCGCCAGCTCGGCCGGGGTCAGGAGAGTGCTCTCGATGTGCATGTGCGCGTCGATCAGGCCCGGGATCAGGACCAGTCCCTCGGCCGGGATCGTCTCGCGCGCCTGCCAGTCGTAGTGGCCGACGCCCGCGATCCGGCCATCGGCGACGATCACGTCGGCCGGCTCGACGCGCCGGTTGAAGACGTTGACGACCCGGCCGCCGGCGATCAGCAGGTCGCCCGGCTCCTGTCCCAGCGCGACCCGGATCCGCCGCCGCGCGCGGGCCACCTCGCCCGCCATGTCCGCCGCCGGATGGCCGGCCTCCTCGTCCCCTCGCGCTCGATCACGCCGCATGACGACGGGTCTCCTCCTCGGCCAACATCAGGCGGGAAAGCCTGACGGACATTCCTGCCGGCGCAATATCAAGGGGGTCGGCCCGGGGCGTCCCGGCGCGGGGAGGGCGGCCGGTCGGTCGCATTCTGGCTTTCCATGGAGAATCGTGCCGCCGATGGTAGGCTCGCCGACCGAGACCCGTCAAGCCGGTCCGGGACTTGCATCCACCCTGGTTCTGTCCCCTCGCGGGAGGAATCCGGCCCGCCCGGCGGCCGCGCCGACCCGCCAAAACCGTCCGTCCTGGCACCACTTGGTCCTTGTCGCGCGGGACGCTTCTTCCTACCATGTGCAAAGATTGGGCGAAGAAGGTGTTGCGATCTCGTGGAAGGATCCTCTGAGCCGAGCCATGCCGGAGCCTCCGGTCCTCGACCCGGACCCCTCCAAACCCACCAACCCAACCCGGCGGCGCGGGTCTCGAGCGACCTGACCCTCGCCAGTCAGAACGAGGCTGAAGTGATCGTCCCGCGCACCCGCGAGTCCGGACCGAAGTTCAAGCCGTTCGAACTGGGCCTCTCGGCACCCTGGCTGCACCGGCCGCCCCGTCGGCTCCCCCGTCCCGTCCACTTCAACCCCCGCGAGCTGGCCCTGGTCGAACGGATCAAGCGGCTGAAGAAGGAAGCCGGCTCGCATAGCCCCAGCGCCTGGACCCTCGCCAAGCTCATCCCCGAGCTGCGCCTCAAGGTCGACGCCTGTTTTCTCTCGAATCCCTACGCGACCAACCTGTTCCTGATGCACCTCCATCGCGAGGTCATCCGGCCCAAGAAGCTCCGGGCCCTGCTGGAGCTCTACCCGTCGCAGAACCGCGTGATCGCCTCGAAGCTCGGCCGGGTGCTCGACCTGAACGCCGACTCGATCTTCGTCGGCAACGGCGCCATCGAGATCATCCAGGCGGTGCTCCACCGGTTTACCAAGGACAAGCTGCTGGTCAACCTGCCGACCTTCTCGGCCTATTACGAATTCGCCCGCCCCGATACCCGGGTCGTGTTCAACCACCTCCGCAAGGAGGAGAACTTCCGCTTCGACCCCCAGCGGTATCTCGAGCTGGTCCGGCGCGAGCGGCCCGACACCGTCGTCCTGATCAACCCCAACAATCCGGATGGCGGCTATATCCCGCATGCCACGATGCTCGAGCTGCTCGAGGAGCTGCGCGAGGTCCCCAACGTCATCGTGGACGAGAGCTTCATCCACTTCGCGACCGAGGGTGCGGGCTTCGCCTATGCCAGCGTGGCCGACGAGGTGAGCCGGTTCCCGAACCTGATGGTCCTCAAGAGCATGTCCAAGGACTTCGGGATCGCCGGGATTCGCGCGGGTTACGCCGTCATGGCGCCCGAGCGGGTGCGTTCGCTGCTGGATAACGGCTACCTGTGGAACTCGTCGGGCCTGGCCGAGTACTTCTTCGACCTGTACTCGCGGCCCGACTTCCAGGAGCGGTACGAGCGCGAGCGCGTCCGGTTCATCCGCAACTCGCGCCGGTTCTTCGCCGCGCTGGCCCGGATCCCGGGCATGCACGTGTACCCCACGCACGCCAATTTCGCCCTGGTCGAGCTCCAGAACGGCCTGAGCGCCGAGGACCTGGTCTGGCGGATGCTCGTCCGTCGCGGGATTTATACCCGCACCTGCGACGACAAGCGCGGACTCGAGCCGGGCAAGTTCGTCCGCATCGCCGCCCGCAACCGCCCCGAGAACGCCTACATCATCCGCTCCCTCCGCCGGATGCTCGGCTGAGCACGCATCCGGCAGGCTTAACGCCGGGCGAACGGACGAACCGAAGACTTCTGCGGACTCGCCTCGGCCCGTGCCGGGGCCGGTCCGCAGCCGGGTCAATTCCCGGTCGGTGTGCTCGGCCTCCGGCGGGGCATCGGATGTGAAAGACGGCGAAACTGGTGGCTGTCCTCGCGACCGTAGAATGGTCAGCGATCGCATCACGGCGGTCGATCGATTATCCTCATCGATGTGCCGAAGATACCCAGGGCGATCCATGCCCCGCTTCAGGAGCGAGTGATGCGCTGCTGGAATTGCAGCCATGAGGTGTCCGAGAAGGCGCGGGTCTGTGTGCATTGCGAAGCGGACCTGTCGGAAGCGCCCAGCGCCGACGAGGTGGCCGCCGTGATGGAGCTCCTTGAGCAAATGCCAGCGGAAGTTCTTGCCGAACTGGGCGAGGCGATGAGCCAGAGCGCCAGCGCCGTGGAATTCGCCAATCGCATTCTGGTCGGCCCATGCCCGAGCTGTGGGAGTGACCAGACAGGTGATTGCGAGGCCGATCCCGAGATTCACCAGATCCTTGTCGGTCGTTGCGACGAGTGCGGCGAGCTCTGGTGTACTGAATGCGGTAACGCGCTTACGCACGAACGGCCGTACTGCGAATGCTGGGACGACGCAGCCGAGTAGTTCCCATCGCCCCAGTGTTCGGGAACTGAGGGCCTGTGTGGCCGCCCACGGGCTCATGCCCTTGCCCGATGTACGGCGGGATGATAAGGTGGCCCCGTGAGCGACGACCGGGGGGTGGGATCGCTCCCACCTCCCCGGCCGCGCCGCCGCTACTCGTTCGGCCTTGAGCGAATAACGGCCAGCAGACGACTGAAAGCCTCCCTGTTTTCCCACAGCACCCAGATGCACTCCGCCGCGAACGCGAGGACGTGGCCCGTATGGGACACGCTCTCACGAAGCGGACAGAACACCAGGGTGCCATGGACGAACAGGAATGTCAGTCCGACTGCCGAGGTAAGGGTTGAGCCGTGCATGGCTCGACTCCTTGAAGGGGCGATCCTGCCCCTTTCACGCACAGAAGCAGTACCCCGAACCCGGCCCGGTAGCTTGCACTACCGGGCCGTGTTTCACATCCTGTGAAACGAGAGTACCGCCCTGGTACGCTGCGGAAGTCAAGCTGAGCACCAGGATTGTGTGCTACCAATCCGGCCGGGGCAAACGCGGCCGGCGGTCGTGAGGATTCGGCCCACGGCGCCGGGGCCCGGGCGTGGGGACACGACTCAGCGGTGCGAGCGACAAGGATCGGGAGCCAGCTCGGCCTGGACCGGACGGGCTCACCGACGTTCGGGCGAGGGCGGTTCGATCGCCGCGGCGTCGAACGGGGTCGCGGAGGTGTCGGGCGGGGAGTTGTCGTGAACGAGTAGCGCGGACTCGCCGGCGAAGAAGGTCCGCGCGCCGGCGACGTCCAGGTTGAACAGGGGCGCTTTCTCGGCGGGCTCGACGCTCTCGACGCGCACCAGGCCGTCGAGCGTCCTGAGGATGTCGCCCGGTTTTAGCTCGCGAGCCATCGCCCAGCCCCGACCGGCCCGCCAGAACCGATGATACACGCTGGGGACGAGCGGCTTGCCGCCGTCGAGCGTGATCCGGACGGTCGCCCCGGGAGGGTTGTGGTAGGCGACCAGCACCGGCTGGAAATCCAGCGCACCCGTGAATGTGTCCTGGCAGAGGACCTGATCGCCCACGCGGATCGACTCGATCGGTCGAGGGCCCTGGAGCGTCCGGACGGGGGTTCCGGCGACGAAGCATGATATCAACGTCGGCGGCGGCACCTGGGGCACCGCGTCCTGCTCGATCGTCACCCGGGGCGGGGGATCATAGCGATAACCGATCCGGTCGTACCACCAGCAATGCCAGGCATCCTCGTCCTCGCCGAGATCCGGCGCTCCGGCCACGGCCGCGAGCACGGCCGGCACCCGCACGCGCAGGAAGGCCGCCTGCGCGTTGAATCGCTCGATGGCGTCGACGTCCGCGGCGAGCCGCTGCCGGGCGACCTCGGCCTTGATGTTGGCCTCGAGGATGAGCTCGGCCGTCCGGGCCTCGACCGCCCGGATGTCGGCCAGTTGGTGGAGCTTGGAACCCTCGATCTCCCACATCTCAAAGCCCGTTGCAATGAACGGCATGCCGAACATGTCGCGGCCGATGTAGCCGGAGAACGCGGTGCCCAGCTTGACGACCGGCGGCGCGTCGTAGCGGCGGATCAGGTGCATGCGCGGCGTGTCGACCTCGAGCCCGCCGGTGGTACCCGGGCCGTTGACCGGTATGAACCTGTAGGTGACAGGGGCGTGGATCATCTCGATGAGGGGGCCGACGAAGTCGCGGAGCGGCCGTTCCTTCAGGGCGTCGATCGCCGTCTCGCGCACCTGGGCATCGGCGCTGCTGATGGCGAGGTTGGCCAGCGCGCGCGAGGCGGTCGGCGCGTCGATCGGTCTCAGCAGGGTGATCGCCTCCAGCCGGTCGGCGGCCGGGCCGTGCGCGAAGACCTTCACGATCGCCGGGACGGCCCTCGGATCCTGGACGCTCGCCAGGTTCTTCCGCGCCGCGGGGGCCTTGTGCCGGTCGCCGAGCCACTTCTTCCAGAGCGTCAGCGATGTGTCCCACCGCCGGTCGGCCATCCGCTGGAGGTGGGCCTCGCGCTCCGACGCCGCGATCTGGTCGTGCGTCATCCAGCGGCCGTCGTGCCTGACGTAGCCCAGCCGCCGCCACGTGGCGTCGTGATACGGGTCGAAATGGATGGCCGTCGTGAAGTGGGCGACCGACTCGGCCTGCAGCCCGTGATCGGCGCACCACATGGCGAGCCGTTCGTGGCCGCGCGCGGCCTTGCGGCGGTTGATCCCGTAGTACCCGGGCTGGAGCGACTCCTCGAGCTCCGCCCGCCGCCTGTTGTATTCGGCCAGCTTCGCCGTCAGGGCCTCGTCCGTCTCGACCGCGTCGCCGACGGCCGCGGGCAGGAGCCAGCGCTTCTGGTAGGCGACCAGGCCCATCAGCCCGCGCGCCCGCGCGTTGGCGGGATCGATCAGCACCGCGGTTGCCAGGTGCTTCAACCGCTCGGTGGCCATGCCGTGCGCCTCGCACCAGAGCGCCAGCTTCACGTGTGCCTCGGCGCTTCGACCGGCCCTGGCACTCGCGGCCTCATAAGCCCGGCGATCCTCCGAGGCGGGAGGATCCGAGGCCAGCCACCCCGCGCAGATCAACACGAGGGCGAACATGATCGTGCCTCCAATCGAGGCGTTCCCAATCAGCACATGGCTCGATTATGCGAGGGTGCGCGGCTCGTCGTCAACGGACGAGGCGGTACTCGCCCCGGAATTGATTCATGGAACCAGGGTTGACCTCGATGCCGGCGCGGCCGGCGATCGTATACGTCAACGATCACCGGCCGCGGGCCGATTACACCCCTCGCCCGTCGCCCCTACCCGCGAGTCACTTCCGCGCCCGGGTCGCGGCCAGGTAGGCGAACAGGTCGCGGACTTCCTGCGGGGTCAGCGGGTCGAGCTGGCCCTCGGGCATCATCGACGTGTTCGAGGTCTTCACGGCCTCGATCTCGTCGCGGGGGAGGACCAGCAACTCGCCGGCGGTGCGGATGGTCAACGCCTCGGGCCTCTGCTCGCGGACGATGCCGGCCACGACCCGGCCGTCGCTGGTGGCGACGGTCGTGAGCGTGTAGTCTCGCCCCACACTGGCGCTCGGGTCGAGCACGTTCTCGAGGATGTAGTCGGGATTCGCCCGGTCCGAGCCGGTGAGGTCCGGCCCCACGTCGTTCCCCTCGCCGAAGAGCTTGTGGCACTGGCCGCACATCCGCGAGAACAGCGCGCGGCCGCGGTCGGGGTCCGCCGGGGGCAGCGCGCCGTCATTGAGGATGCCCTTGTACTTCGCGATCAGCGGGGCCTTGTCGCGCGCGGTGGGCCGCAAGGCGCCCCACGACGATTCGAGCGCCGCCGTCAGCTTCGCATCGCCGAAGGCGAGGATCTGCCGCGCGGTCGTCGTGGTGACGTCCCGGCGCGGGACCGTCCCGGCGCGGATCGCGTCCAGCAGGGCGGTTGCCCAGGCCGGGCGCGCGGCCATCGTGGCGATCGCGTCGTCGCGCTCGGCCGGGGTGAGGCGACTGTAGCGCTTCAGCAGCGTTGCCGCGGTCTGCGGGTCGTTGTAGGCGGCCAGGGCGCGGATCGCCGCCGCGCGGAGCGCGGGGTCGTCGAGCAGGCCGAACAGGGCCGGCGCCAGCCCGGCGGTCCGGCGGTCGACCAGGTTCGCGAGTGCGAACCGACGCGCGTCAGAGCTCGCGGACTTATCCAGCACGACGTTGCGCAGCGAAGCCTCGGCGCCGGCGTCGCCGAAGAGCAGGCCCAGCGCGGCCGAGCGGGCGCGGACCTCGGGATCGCCGCGGTCGGCCATGGCGTGCGCTGCGTCGAGCCAGCCGGCGGGGAGCTTCGCGCGCTTCCGGCCCTGGACGGCCTCGAGGAGTCCCTCGAGAACGGCCCGCTGGAACGTCGGATAGGGCTCGGCCCGCGACCGCAGCACCGGCACGATCGCCGCGAGACCCGCATCGAGGTCGGCCGTCGCCATCCGCCGCGCGATGAAGCGGCCGAGCGTCGGGCTCGAGCAGCGAGAGAGCAGCGACGCCGCGCGGCCGAGGTCGCGCGCGATCAACGGCTCGAGGCCGTACCAGATGAGCAGCGTGTGGTTCGGCGTGGCGCCGGCCGTGTCGAGCGCCAGCGCCTCGGCCACGGGCCAGCGGCGATCCTCGGGGATCCGCTGCTCGGCCGAGGCCAGGTAGAGCCGCACCAGCGGGTTGTGCTCGACCTTCGGGCGACCGCCCGCCGGGGCGACGGCGCCGGAACCGGCCATCTCGGCGAGGCGGTCGACGACCGCGTCCGATGGCCGGCCGTCGTCGACGAGCAGCCGGACGGCCCACGCGCGGACCGGCGGGCTGGGGTCGTCGAGCAGCGCCAGCAGGGGCCTCTCGCCGAGTCCTCCGGTCGCGTGGAGGGCCCACATGGCCCGGAGCCGATGGCGGACGTCGCGGTCGGTTGCCAGGATCTCGCGCAGGACGCGGTGCGCCCCGGAGAGATCCTTGCCCAGCGCGGCGCGGTCCTGGAGCACCCGGCGCGCCGTTCGGACGTACCACTCGTTGGGATGGGCGGCCAGCCGGGCGAGGTCCTCGCCGGACTGCGCGGCCAGGTCCACCTTCGGCGGCTTCACGTCGCCGTAGGTGATCTTGTAGATCCGGCCGTTCTCGCGGTGGGCGTTGTCGGCGTCGTTCTCGTGGCACTCGCCGGTGTCGGACCAGTCGGTGACGTAGACGCCGCCGTCCGGCCCGTACTTCAGCTCGAGGCCGCGGAACCAGGTGTCCGACGAGAGCAGGAAATCGGGCTCGTGCCGCGCGACGATCTCATAACCGTCGTCAAACCGGTCGAGCCGGTCGTTGTTGACGCGGTGGCCGTGGATGTTGCAGGTGAACAGCGTGTCGCGATAGCGCGCCGGCCAGTTGTCGGCCAGGTAGATCATCGCGCCGACGTGCGCATGCCCGCCGCCGAGGATGCCGTGCTCGCCGCGCCCCTCGCGCGAGTCCTGCCAGCGGCCGCCGGCCCAGTGCAGGTGGTCGGCGCACGTCGTCATCAACTCGTAGAGATTCGGGTTGAAGTCGGTGCCGTACATGCGATCGAAATGCGAGCCCGGGATCACGCGGAACAGGTGGGCGATGACGCAGTTGGTGATGAACGCCTCGCCGTGGTCGTCCCAGTCGAGGCCCCAGGGATTGGTCGTGCCATTCGCGACGACCTCGAAGACCTCGCGCGTCGGGTGGTAGCGCCAGACGCCGCAGTTCATCTTCACGCGCTGGTCGTCGGGCGTGCCGGGCTTGCCGATGCTGGCGGTGGACAGGATGCCGTGGCAGCCCCAGAGCCAGCCGTCGGGCCCCCATTTCAGGGCGTTGAACAGGTTGTGCTGCGCCCGGACGTCCCAGCCATCGAGCTTGACGACCGGCGGGCCGTCGGGCCGGTCGTCGCCGTCGACGTCGGGGAAGAACAGCAGGTTGGGCGTGGCACACACCCAGACGCCGCCCTGGCCCAGCTCGATGCCGGTGAAGTTGGTCCCCCTGTCGTAGAAGATCGTGCGCTTGTCGAACCGGCCGTCGCCGTCGGCGTCCTCGAAGATCAGGATGCGGTCCTTGCCCGTGGGGCCGCCGAGCCAGATGGGGTACGACGAGTTCTCGACGACCCAGAGCCGGCCGCGCGGGTCGAGCGCCATGGCGATCGGCTGGACGACGTCGGGCTCGGAGGCGGCCAGTGTGGCGCGGAAGCCGGGCGGCAAGGTGATCCCGCGGGTCGCGTCCTTCGGCGAGGCCGGGCCCGTTGGTTTTGCCGCGGCTTTTGCCTGGGCGGCGGCCTTCGAGCCATCGCCGGGCGAGGATTTGTTGTCGGTCCCGCCCGCCCGGAGGCCGGCGGCGCCGAGCGCCGCGGCCAGCGCGGCCAGGCCCAACGATGTCACCCGAATCCAACCTCTGCGCCCGCCCGTCCGACCGCCCCGAAATCTCATCGCGCCGTGCTCCCCGGCCTGTGCTGTCGTGGCTGAAGTCCGCCCGCCCGATGCGGCGAGGGACCCCGGCGAAGTTACCGGCTGCGGGGGACGAAATCCATCGGGTTGTGCCCGGCAAGTGGTCTGCCGGCGTGGACGCGCGACCCGAAAAAACGAGGCCGGCGCACCATTGCGCCGGCCTCGCAGTTCCACCAGACAGCGGTGTCCGCAGAGAGTCGTGGTGGGGAGGAGTCGGACAGGTCCCGTCCTGTCTTCCTCGCCCCTCGCCCCTAACCCCTCGCCCCTATTCAAGGGCGTCTCAGCCGAAGAGCTCCTTGATGGGCTTGCCGCCGTCGACGATCTTCATGGGGCGGCCGCGGGGGGTGGTGTACTGGAGGTCCTGGCTCAGGCCCATGGACTTGGTCAGGGTGGCGATCAGGTCCATGACGCCGACCGGGCGGTCGACGATGTCGACGCCGTCCTTGTCGGTCGCGCCGATGGCCTGGCCGTTCTTCATGCCGCCGCCGCCGACGACCACGGACCAGCTCCGCGGCCAGTGGTCGCGGCCGGCATTCTGGTTGATCCGGGGCGTGCGGCCGAACTCGCCCATCCAGACGATCGTCGTGGTGTCGAGCAGCCGGCGCGCGGCCAGGTCGGCGACCAGCGACCCCATCCCCTTGTCCAGCTCGGGCAGCAGGCGGGTCGACAGGGCCTCGAAGTTGTTGGCGTGGGTGTCCCAGCCGCCGAGCTCGACCTCGACATAGGTCACGCCCTGCTCGACCAGGCGGCGGGCCATCAGGCAGCCCGAGCCGAACGACCCGCGGCCGTAGGCATCGCGGACGGCGGCCGGCTCGCGCTCGAGGTTGAACGCGTCCTGGTACTTCGAGTTCATCATCCGCAGCGTCTTGCCGTACACCGCCTTGTGGTCGACGGCCGCCTGCGCCTTGCGCTGGCTGACGAACTGCGTCTCGGTCTGGTTGAGCATCCTCAGCCGGCGCTCGAGCCGCCAGCCTTCGACGTCCTTGGGCGGCTTCAGGTTGGCGATCGGGGCATTGGGGTTCTGCACCACGAACGGGGCATACGCCATCCCCAGGAAGCCCGCGCTGGCACCCGGCGAGTTGATCGCGATGCAGTGCGGCAGGTCGAAGTTCGCCAGCTTCTCGCCCAGCTCGAGGGCGCAGTACGACCCGAATCCGGGGTGCGTGACCGTCGGATTCGGCGCGTAGCCGGTGTGCATCATGTAGTTGCCGCGGTCGTGATTGCCTTCCTTCGAATCGAGCGAGCGGATGATCGACAGGTGGTTCATCTGCTTGGCCACCAGCGGCATGTGCTGGCTGATCTTCACCCCGGGCGCCGCGGTGTCGATCGGCCGGAACGGGCCGCCGTTCTTCTCGCTGTCGGGCTTGAGATCCCAGATGTCGAGGTGGCTGGGCCCGCCGCTCATCCAGAGCACGATGAGGCTCCGGTTGTTCTTGCGCAGGGCCTGTGCGTTGGCCTCCAGCGACGAGAAGAGCTGGATCGCCGGGACGCCCAGCGCGGTCGATGCCAGGTGGCCCAGCCAGTGACGTCGGGTCATCTGGCCGAACGGTCGCGTCGAGTCGGACATGGATCGGCTCCTTCTAGCCTGCGAGCGATGCGATACGATGCGGCCGGCCCGCGCCGGGCCGAGGACGGGGAAGCGTTGGATCTCGGGCGATGCGGATGCAGTGCAGTGGGCCTGGATCGATCGGAGGCGTAGGTCAGGTCAGGATTTCCCGCCTTGACGGGTGGGCGACGTCAGGCTGGAAAGCCTGACCTACTTCCTCCCTGGAACAGGCTCAGTGGATCAGGATGAACTCGTTGGAATTCAGCAGGGCCCAGAAGAGGTCCTGGAGCACCTGGAGGCTATCGGGGTAGCGCTCGAGGTAGTCGCGGGCCTGGTTGAGTTCGCGGGTCGTCGGCCGCCGGCTCAGGGCGGCGAGATAGATCGAGTCGATCATGTAGACCTCGGGCGCCCGGCCGGCGTGGCCGGCGCGGTCGACGACGTCGCGGAGGAAGCTGCCGGGCTTGCCCGAGAGCGCCTGCTGCATCAGCTCGCCGTTCATCATCATCAGGGCCTGGGGGATCGTCCCCTGGAAGCTGGTGGTCTCCTCGGCCTCGTCGTTGGCGAAGGCGAAGGTGAACTGCCGGAGCCAGGCGTCGCGTCGGCGGTTGCCGTCGTCGGCCGTCCCGGCCTTGTGGGCCGAGGTCGCGGTCAGCAGCGAGTCGAAGAGCTGCTCGGGGCTCATGGGCCGCAGCGGCATGGCGGTGAACAGGCCCTCGTCCTTCTCGCCCCCCTTGGCCCGGATGCTGCTGAGCTGGTACGCCTGCGTGGCCATGATCCAGCTACAGAGCTTCTTGACGTCGTAGCCGCTCTCGCGGAAGTCCTTCGCCAGACGCTCGAGTACCTCGGGGTGGCTCGGCGGGTTGTGCGGGCCGAAGTCGTCCACCGGGTTGACGAACCCGCGGCCGAGGAAATGCGCCCAGGTCCGGTTGACGAACGCCCGGGCCATCGCCTCGTTCCCCGGGTCGGCGATCAGCTTGCCCAGCTCGGCGCGGCGGAGGACGTCGGTCCCCTGGCTGATCTTGCGGCCGTCGAGGAACCGCGGGAACGCGATGCCGACCATGCCGTTGCGCTTGTCGTACTTGACGAACTCGTCCGTCGGCTGGTCCGTCAGCACGGTGTGGTCGTACATCTCGCCGCCGGTGTCGTTCGCCTTGGTCACCCGCTCCTGGCGGAGCCCCTGGAAGAAGGCGTTGATGCCCCAGAAGTCCGCCTGCTTCCAGTCGTTCTGCGGGTGGTCGTGGCACTGGGTGCACTGGATCTGCTGCCCCAGGAACAGCCGGGTCGTCTTGGACGTCAGCGGCACCGCGCCGAACTCCAGGTGCGCCAGGACGTAGTTGACGGCGCCGTTCTCCTTGTTGGACCCCGTGGCGGTGACCAGCTCGTGGACGGTCTCGTTCCACGGCCGGTTCGAGCCGAACTGCTTGCGCAGCCAGTTGTTGAGCGACGTGCGGTCCACCATCTGGCCCTGGTTGCCCCGGCCGATCAGGAGGACCGTCCACTGCGTCGCGAAGTTCTTGGCGTAGTCGGGGTTGTCGAGCAGGTACGCGACCAGCTTGCCCCGCTTGTCGGCGTCCTTCATGGCCAGGAAGGCGCGGGCCTCCTGGACGGTCGGGATCCGGCCGAGCAGGTCGAGATAGGCCCGGCGGAGGAACTCCTCATCGGTGGCCGGGCGCGCCGGCTTGACCTTGGCCTCGGCCCACGCCGCCGCGATCCCCTCGTCGATCGCGGCCACCTGGGGGATGTGGCTGCCGCCCGCCTTCTTCTTCGCCGGCGCCTTCCCCGCCCCGTCGCCGGCGCCGGCCCACGCCCCGATCCCCAGGACGGTCGCCATGAACGCGCCGCAGAAACCCAGGACCGGCCGCCCCGGCCGCCCCCCGCCACCCGTCGCCCAACGTGTTTCCATGGATTGTCACCCCGAGATCCATGCGATGCCGGCCGTCGATTGCCCAGCTTTTTCCAGGAAGTCCATGCACTCGCCCTTCCGCGGGCCTCCCGGCCTCGCGGTGCTTCTGCGGCCATCTTCCTGGGATGAGTACAGGTCTGGACGAAACGGTGAGTGCATGCGATGCAGATGCAGAGCAGGTCAATCTATTCTACGAGGCGGATCGTGCCCGGTGACAGGAGCGCATCCAAAATATTCTGATCCCGGGCCGCGGTCCTGGATGGGTGCGTGACCCGGCCGGTCGGCGGCGCGGAGGCGGTGCGACCCCGGGGGATGGAATTGAGGCATGTTGCGGTGGCCGGCGGCCGATGCGTAGGATATGCGGCCGGGCATTCCCGGGTCGATTCTTGCCCGCCGGACGGGAGTCGAGCGGACGGAGCCAGCCTCTCCGTGGTGGGACGGTCGGGTGTCTGGCGTGCCGGCGGATGTCGCCCTCGGGGATGAGGGGAGCGATCGGAGTCACGTCAACGAAACCGCCGGGGCGGACGCGCGGCCGGACGACGGGCCGAGGTGCGCGAGCAGGCAACCGGCGAAGACGTCCGCGCCGAGGAGCCCGGCCCTGCCGGCGGCTCCTGCTTTCCGGCGTGTGGCGGGACGCGAAGGGACGGCATGCTTGGGGCGGTTGAGAGGCATCGCGACGGGGACGATCGTGCGGCGGTATGGGGGCGCGGCCGCGCTGGCAGCCCTGGCGCTTCTGCTGCGCCGGGGGCTCGACCCGCTGCTCGGCGACGATTACCCGTTCGTCACCGTGATCGCCGCCGTGTCGTTCGTCGCGTGGTGGGCCGGCCGGGCGCCGGCGCTATTCGCGCTGGCGATCGGCGCGGCGGGCGGGAGCTACCTGTTCCTCGCGCCGCGATACTCGTTCGCGATCATGCGGGCCGCGGACCGGGCCGGGCTGGCGATGAGCGCGCTGGCGGCCCTGGCGGTCGTCGCGCTGTTCGGGTCGCTGCGCGACGCCCGGCGGCGGCTGGACGAGAGTCGGCGTCAGCTCGAGGCCGAGGTCGCCGCCCGACGCGAGGCGCAGGAGGCCCTGGCCGGGCGCGAGGAGCTGCTGCGAATCACGCTGTCCAGCATCGGCGACGGCGTCATCACGACCGACGAGGCCGGCCGGGTCGCGTCGCTCAACGCCGCGGCGCGCGAGCTGACCGGCTGGGAGGACGACGCGATCGGCCGGCCGCTCGAGGCCGTCTTCCGAATCGTCAACGAGTCGACCCGGTTGACGGTCGAGGACCCGGTCGCCGTCGCCCTGCGCGAGGGACGGGTGGTCGGCCTGGCGAACCACACGGTGCTGATCGCCCGCGACGGCACGGAGCGCTCCATTGACGACAGCGCCGCGCCGATCCGCGACCGGGCGGGTCGTGTCGTCGGGGGCGTGCTGGTCTTCCGCGATATCAGCGACCGGCGGCGGGCCGAGTCGGAGCGGGCCGGGGCCCATCGCGAGGCCGTCGCCGCCCGCGACCTGCTCGACGCGATCCTGACCCATGCGCCGGTCGGGGTCGCCTTCTGCGGCCGCGACCTCCGCGTCCTCCGGCTCAACCCGGCGTTCGCCGAGCTCGACGGCCGGCCCGTCAAGGCCCACGTGGGCCGCCCCCTGCCTGAGATCCTGCCCGCGGCGGCCGAGGGCCTGCTGGCCGACTTCCGTCGCGTCCTCGAGGGGGGCGAGACGGTGGCGAACCGCCTGGTGACCGCCGAGCCGCCCGGCGAGCCGGGGCTCCGCCGGCACTGGCTGGTGAACGTCTATCCGGTCCCCCTGGAGGACGGGCCCGGCGGCGTGGGCGTCACGACGCTCGAGGTCACCGGGCTGAGGCGCGCCGAGGAGGCCGTGCGCGAGCGCGAGGAGTTGTTCCGCGCCACGTTCGAGCAGGCGGCCGTGGGCGTCGCGCACGTCGCCCCCGACGGCCGATGGCTGCGCGCCAACCGCAAGCTCTGCGAGATCCTCGGCTATACCGAAGGCGAGCTGTTCGGCCGGACGTTCCAGGACCTCACCCATCCCGAGGACCTCGAGGCCGACCTGGCCAGCGCCCGACGGCTCCTGGCCGGCGAGATCGACACCTACTCGATGGAGAAGCGCTACTTCCGCGGGGACGGCTCCCTGGTCTGGACGAACCTCACCGTCTCCCTCGCCCGCACGTCCGACGGCGAGCCGGACTACTTCATCTCGGTCGTCGAGGACATCTCGCCCAGGCGCCTGGCCGAGGAGCAGTTCCGCACGCTGGCCGACTCGATCCCGCAACTCTGCTGGATGGCCGACCCCGACGGCCACATCCTCTGGCTCAACCGGCGGTGTTACGAGTACACCGGCGTGCCGTTCGAGGCGATGGCGGGGTGGGCCTGGCAGTCGCTGACCGACCCGCACGAGATGCCGACGGTGCTCCGCGAGTGGCACGCCTCCATCGCCACCGGCCGGCCGCTCGACATCGTGTTCTCGCTCCGGGGCAAGGACGGCGAGTTCCGCCCGTTCTTGACCCGCGTCGAGCCGCTGCGCGACGGCCGGGGCAGGGTGGTCCGCTGGTTCGGCACCAACACCGACATCAGCGAGGCAAAGCGCGCCGAGGACGATCTGCGCCGGGCGCAGGCCGCGCTCGAGCAGGCCGACCGCCGCAAGGACGAATTCCTCGCCACGCTGGCGCACGAGCTGCGCAACCCCCTGGCCCCGATCCGCAACGCGCTCCAGATCCTTCGGGTTTCCTCCGACCCGGCCGCGCACGAGCAGGCACGCGGATTGATGCAGCGGCAGTTCGAGCAGATGGTCCGCCTGGTCGACGACCTGCTCGACCTCAGCCGGATCGGCCGCGGCGCGCTGGAGCTCCGCCGGGAGCCCGTGACGCTGGCCGCGGCGATCGACAGCGCCGTCGAGACCAGCCGGCCCTGGATCGACGACATGGGGCACGAGCTGACGGTCGATCTGCCCGAACGGTCGATCGTGGTGGATGCCGACCTCGTCCGGCTGGCGCAGGTGTTCTCCAACCTGCTGAACAACAGCGCCAAGTACATGGACCGCGGCGGGCGGATCCGCGTGTCGGCCGAGCGCCGGGGCGGCGAGGTTGTGGTCTCGGTGAGCGACACCGGGATCGGCATCGACGCCGACCAGCTCCCGCGACTCTTCGAGATGTTCTCGCAGGTGGACAGCTCGCTCGAGCGCTCGCAGGGGGGCCTGGGGATCGGCCTGACCCTGGTGAAACGGCTGGTCGAGCTGCACGGCGGCCGGGTCGAGGCCCGGAGCGACGGCCTGGGCCGCGGCGCCGAGTTCCTCGTCCGGCTGCCGGTCATCGTCCCCGATCCCGCGGCCTCCGGGCGCGTCGCCGCCGACGCCCCCGAGCGCTCGCCGTCCCTGCGGATCCTCGTCGTCGACGACAACCACGACGGCGCCGACAGCCTGGTCATGTACCTGCGGATCATGGGTAACGACGCCCGCGCGGCCTACGACGGCCGGCAGGCGCTCGACGCGGCCGAGGCGCTCCGCCCCGACGTGGTCCTGCTCGACATCGGCCTGCCGGGCCTCGACGGCCACGAGGCCTGCCGTCGCATCCGCGAACAGCCCTGGGGCGCCGGCGCCGTGCTCATCGCCATGACCGGCTGGGGCCAGGAGGATGACCGCCGCCGCAGCCGCGAGGCCGGCTTCGACCACCATGTCGTCAAGCCAGTGGACCCGAACGATCTCATGAGGCTCCTGGCCGGCCTCGACCGGCCCCGGCTCGCACAGGATCTTCGAGACGGCTCGCTGGACACCACCACGAATCGCCCCGAAGGGGCCGAACAGATCAGCCCGGGGCAACGCCCCGGGGAACCGATGGACCCTCCGGAAGAAGCCCTGTAAAGGCGCGACAGACCGAACCCCAGGGCGGTGCCCTGGCCTGATATGTTTGACCCCTTCGGGGCACGGACCGATCCGCAGGGGCCGAGCCTCAGCCAGGTGGTGTTCGGCGAGGAGTGTTGAAAAAGACGAGGACGGAAAGCCAGGCAAAAATCCGATCCGCCCCGGCAATTCCTGCGCGAATCGGCGCGGCCTCGATCCGTTGATCCCATCTGGAAGCCGTCGGCCGTTCAGAATGCCGGGTTGGGATCCCCCGGATTCGCGCCGTCCGTCCACGTTCGCCAGGCTGTCGGAATGAGCGGTGGTTCCATGATTGCCCTCGCCAGGATGTCCCTGCTGTTCCTCCTGGCGGAGAGCCCCTGTGTCTGTCTGCCGGCGGCCCGCGCCCCCGACTATGTGGGCGTGCTGGTTCTCGTTGGTGCCATCGTCATTGCTTCGCCGGCGGGGATCGTGGTCGCGCGCGCCCTGCGTGGAGGTATGGAGGAAGACCTCGCGGAGAGTTACCGGAAGGTCGAGTGGCTGTTCCTGGTGGCGGCGGCGGCGAGCCTGGCGGGTGTGTTGCTGGTGAGCCTGGGCCGGCCGCCGTTCGAGGCAGTCGGCCTCGGGATCTCGGCGGTGGGGATGGTGCTGGCGGTCGGGCTGCTGGCGGCATCTGCTCGCAGGCGGGGTGGCCCGGGCGGCTCCGTCTCGATCCGGACGGATCGGAGCGGACCGGCGTAACTGGGCCGGATGGACTTCCCGCGTTGATCTTGCGAAACGAGCCGGGGCAGGGGTCGGGCTCAGCGGCGGCGGGGCGTCTCAGGTCGGCGAGGGAAGCGGTAGGTGAGCCAGGCGACCACCGCGATCCCGGCACCGGGCATGACGATCCAGACCAGGGCCGACCTCCCGAGCCCGGGCGGGAATTTACCGGTCGCGAGTCCCGTCAGGCCAGGGAGGACGACGACCAGGGCTCCGAGCGTGAGGATAGCCCCAAGGATGAGCATGCAGAAGCAGCCCGCGGCTTCTCGCGAGGCGTCCTGCGGACTTTTCTTCATGCTCCGTCCTCTCGGGCCGACAGGTGCCCCAGCCTTCATGGAATGAGGCATCGTCTCGGGGCCGCGGGATCCGGTCGAGACCCGGAACGCATTCGAGCGGCGGATCGCCCGCGGCGATCCCGCCTTCATCTTCCAGTTCTCTTCCACGGTCCCACTCGCCCGAGATCCCGGCCCAGCCCGGGCCGGCCTGGGCCTGTCCGGGTCGGATCGGATCCCCGGAGGAAGCGTCCCGAAGCTCCGGGTAGACCGGGTGGGTGGATTCCCCTCGACCCGCTCCCGGCCAGCCGGCCCGTGCTGTGTTTGGAGACACTCCTGGCAGGCGGCACGGGCCGGCTCCGGCTGCTGGCCGCCTCTGGAATTCAACCCGCCAACCGTCGAAGCGGACCGCCGCGGCAGCTTCGGGTGGGGGCTGGCGGGAGCCTCGCCCCGTCTCGCCATGGCGGACGAAGCATGGCCGCACTCTTGCCGATCCGATCCGGTGTGATCATGGCCACGCGGATTGGGTTGATGGAGGCCGTCGACCGGCGCGACCGCCGGGGCCGTCGCATCTTACGTCAGATTCGGGCAGAACACGTCGCGGAGTTTAATCCTTCGACCCGTCCCGACCCGACCCGTCCACGCCCTGAGACTGGCCTCCCTTCGCTCGGGCTTCGCTCCGGCCCGCCGGCCAGTCCGTCGACCCCCAGTATTGGGTCGCCGGTGCCTGGAGGGGGCCTTCGCCCGATGAGGCGACAGGTGTGCGCCAGGGTGGGGAATCTCCCGAACCCAACGAGGCAATCGCCAGCGCCGGTCGAATAGCTCTCGGTAACTCGGAGCACGGTGCGCACGGAATTTACGGAAGCAGACACGGACACGAGAAGGACCGGTGTCCAGATCTCCGTTCCCTTCGTGGGTTTGGTGCGTCTCGTGGTCCCGAATCGGGGCCTCGGGGAACGGACAACGAACTGTCATCCGGCCTGGATCGTCGAGGTCGTCCCCTCCTGCACATCGGCCGATCCCCTCCGATTCGATCCGGTCCGGGTGTGGCGGGCGGAGTCCGGCTCCGCCTCGACCCCGAGAACCTGGCAGGATGTGGCAGTAATGGGGGGTCAGATGGCAGTAAATCGGGGTGAAATGGCAGTAGATCGGGGTCAGATGGCAGTAAATCGGGGGTCTGGTGGCAGTCTTTCGGGGCGTTTTGGCCGGTTTTCAGGGCCTTTTGGCACCAGGTGGCACCAGGTGGCAGGTTTTGGCGCCTCGGGCCCCAGCGCGGCCGAGCCGCCAACAACTTATCAATCAGGAATCATGAACCACAGAGACACCGAGACACAGAGACCGGAAGAGAAGACAGTTGGGGGACGGGGCATGGGAGATCGGCCGGGGTGAGCCGGTGAGTGGCCTGCTCTTCTCTTCTCGGTCCGATCTCTGTGTCTCGGTGTCTCTGTGGTTCATTTCTCCGAGGGCTGGCCAGCGGGAGGAGGCGGAGCCGGGATGGACCAAGCGATCCGGGCGAGGAGGACGGACAGCCGGTTTGACAAGGCAAAGCCTGGCGCCCGAGGCCCTTAGAGTGCATTGCAGATGGATGGCTCACGGTGGGGCCGGGCCGGCCAGGAGTCTGTGCCGGCAGGGCTCCGAGCCCCCGTCAGGGGGCGATCGGACGTAGCCGGGGGGCGTCAGCCCCCCGGGACCGGGCTCGGACCGCAGCCACACACACCGAGGTTCCGAGCCCCCGTCAGGGGGCGATCGGACGTAGCCGGGGGGCGTCAGCCCCCCGGG
>DAIDHB010000103.1 GCA_027452145.1 Planctomycetales bacterium | reverse complement strand
GGCGGGCGGACCGGCTGGACGGCGGGGCCGGCGGCGGGTCGGATCGGGTCGGGAATGGCCCCGCGGGCGGCGGCCCCGCGGCCGGCCGGGGCGGGCCGGGCCGGCCTGGGTCGGGCCGTTCCGGGCGGTTCGGTCGCGGCGAACCGCCGGCCGGTCCGTCGAGGTGCCTTGAGACTCCGCGCGTAAGGATCGGCGGCGTTCTCGACTGGACTTCGCTGCGCCATGCGGTAACTTCTGGTCATGGGAAAGAAACGCCATGCATCCACCAGCGTCGCCGGGGGAGGGGAGACCGCACGGCCGGGCGATGCCCGGTCACCTGCGCCTGTGGGCCATGCCCAGCTTTTGAAGGACATCAAGGCCCGGATTCAACGATCCCGGACACGCGCAATCTTCGCGCTCAACGCCGAGATGATCCGCCTCTACTGGGACATCGGCCGGATGATCGACGAGCGGCAGCAGCAAGAGGGCTGGGGGTCGGCCGTCATCCCTCGGCTGGCCCGCGAACTCCATAACGAGCTGCCCGAGGAGAAGGGGTACTCGGAGCGCAACATCAAGCGGATGCTAGCTTTCCATCGCGCCTACCGCGATCCCGCCGCCATTGTGCCACAGGCTGTGGCACAATTGGCCGACGCCCGAAAGGTGCCAGGGGCTGCGGTCCAAACGCCGGCGCCGCCGGACTCGCTCCTCTGGCTGGTCCCGTGGGGCCACCACGCCGTGATCATGGAGAAGGTGAGGGACCTGCCCGAGCGCCAGTGGTACATGGAGCAGACGCTGGCCAACGGCTGGAGCCGCGATGTGCTCTCGCTGGCCATCGGGGCGGATGATTACCGGCGGCGGGGAGGGGCCGTGACGAATTTCCATCAGATCCTGCCGGCCCCCCAGTCCGACCTGGCGCAGCAGACGCTGAAAGATCCCTACATATTCGACTTCGCCACGCTCGATAAGCCGTTCCACGAACGCGAGCTCGAGACCAACCTGGTCCATCACCTGGAGAAATTCCTGCTGGAGCTGGGCCAGGGCTTCGCGTTCGTCGGGCGGCAATACCGGATCGAGGTGGACGGCACCGATTTTTACATTGATCTTCTGTTCTATCATTTGAAGCTTCGTGCATTTGTCGTCATCGACCTCAAGATGGGGGCGTTCCGGCCGGAATTCGCCGGCAAGATCAACTTTTACTGCAACGTGATCAACGCCACGCTACGCCACGCGACCGATCAGCCGACCATCGGCCTCATCCTCTGCCAGGGCAAGGACCGCCTGCTGGCCGAGTACGCTCGGCGGCATCGACAAGCCCATCGGCGTGTCGAGCTACGAGCTGACGAGGGCCCTGCCGGTCAGCCTCCGGTCGGCGCTGCCGACCGTCGAGGAGATCGAGGCGGAGCTGGATGAGCCCAAAACGGCGACGAAGGCGGCGTCCACGGCCGGGGCGAGCGGTCGCGAAAGCCGAGCTACCAGGAGGCCGCGAAGACCGTCGGCGAAGAAGCGGACTGACCAGCGATAGTCGACCGGCCGTGATGCCGCCACGGAGAAAATGGTGTCCGGCAAGAACGGAACCAGCACCAATGATTCCCTGGGCCGGGCCGTTCCGGGCGGCCCGGTCGCGGCGGGCCGGCGTCGAGCCCCCGGCGGTCAATACGGGGCGACCATCCCGGACGTCCGCGGATATTCCGGCATGGCCCCGTCCGGCCCGCGGCATGGCCCCGTCCGGGCCCGTGCCCCCGTTTTGCCCGCTGCTCCCGTTTTGCCCGCACAAGCGACTCGAGCCTGTTCGACTGATGGAATCGATGGCGGGCGGCTACAATAGGAGGATCGCCGCCGTCCGGCGGTCCCTCCGGCGCAGGCCAGGCCCGACGACGGACTTCGAAACCCCCTGGAACCGAGGCCGAGCGAGGATCAGCCATGACGACGATCACGGTGGAAGAAGCCCAGGCGAGGCTCTCGCAACTGGTCCATCAACTGGCCCCAGGCGAGGAGATCCTCATCACCGAGGGTCAGCGGCCCATGGCGAAGCTCGTCGGGCAGTGCGCCGTGTCCCGCGAACCCCGACGACCCGGGAGCGCCAGGGGAAAGCTCATCATTCTGGAAGAGGATGATGAACACTTGAAGGACTTCGAGGCGTACATGGAATGAGGCTGCTTCTCGACACGCACACCTTCCTCTGGTTCCTGCTGGACGACCCTCAATTGAGCCCCACGGCCAGGTCCACGATCGTGGACCCTCTCAACGAGGTCGAGATCAGCCCGGCGAGCTACTGGGAAGTCGCCATCAAGATCCGACTCCGAAAGTACGTTCTCCCCGAGCCTTACCAGACTTTCATGGAGCGTGAGATCGCCGATAACGACTTCCGCATCCTGCCGATCGAGCCCAGGCATACGGCGCTGCTGACGACCATGCCGCTCCACCACAAGGATCCGTTCGATCGCCTCCTGATCGCCCAGTCGATCGCCGAGGGTATTCCGATCGTCAGCGGCGATGTTGCCTTCGACTCCTATCCGGTCCAGCGCCTTTGGTGATCCATGAGCCCGGCGGCGCAGCAGACCGGTGGTCGCGGGTCGGGCCGGCCGGCGGGCGGGCGGATCGGCCGGCGGCGGGTCGGGTCGGGTCGGATCGGATCGGGTCGTGGCCCCGCGAGCGGCGGCTCCGCGGCCGGCCGGGCCGGCCTGGGCGGTTCGGTCGCGGCGTACTGACGGCGGCGAGCCGGAAGCGACCCCGCGGCCTTCAGGTCGGGGCGATATTCTCGGCCCTCTATCCGCCTTCAGCATGCCCCGCTTTCCCCGTCCAGGCGCTCAGGGGAACAGCCCGAGCCGCATCCATTGCCGCCGGGCCGCGACCTGAAGAGGACTGTTCATCCGTAATGCCAGGACAGTAGCCCGTCCGATCGGCGTCGTGCCGAGGATCCTCCCGGACTCCGATTCGACCTCGAAGTGCTCCTTCCATCGTTGTTGGCGAGGATCAAAGACGCCAACGGCCTCACTCGTCAGATCGTCTACGGCGTGGAGGCGATCGGCCTTGAAAAGATTGCACGCGCGACAGGCCAGTGCCAGGTTGGCTGGATCGCCCGTTCCGCCATGCGACGCAGGAACGATGTGCTCGACCTCGAATGGGAAGTTGAAGATCGACTCCGGAGCGCGGCAGTATTCGCACCGATGCGCGGCCCGCTCGGCGATCGCGGGATAGAGCGGATTCACGGAACGAGGTCCCGGCTGATCGCGGCCGCTCGCTCGGCCGAGGCGCGAAGCTCCGCATCGACCAGGCCTTCCAGCTCGGCCTGTTCTTCCGGGGACAGGCCGACGCCGGCGTCACGGGCCTGGCGCCACTTCGCCATCAGTTCTTCCAGCCGCCTCTGCTGCTCGGCGGTGAAGAATTGGTCGGGGCGCAGGTTCCGTACGATGATCAGCGTATGGGAGGATTCGGCCCCGAGGCGCGGCGTCAGGGCATCCAGCGCCTCGCCGGCGGTGCGCCCCATCGTCTGGTTGCCCCCGGCCACGGCGCGATAGGTGGGACCGATCTCACCGACATCCTCGAACAGAGCCACTTTCGTCGTCATTCGCGGCCTCGCTGTTCGATCGCAACGGCTCCCGGCCGGCGGCCGGCGTGGAGAGGAAACCTCGCTCTGATTCCATCATATCCGTCGCGAATCGGCAATCCGGGCTCGCCCTCGACTCAAGCCCGAAGCCGATCACCCGGGGATCGCGGATGTCGGCGCGAGACTCGACGCAATGCCGTCGATGTCGGCCCGGATCCAGCGCGTTCGGAATGGCGCCCGCAACCCGGTGAGTCCGCTGGCCGTCCCCCGGCCCGGCCAGTCCGGTGGTCGCGGGTCGGGCCGGTCCGGCCGGCGGGCGGATCGGCTGGACGGCGGGGGCGGCGGCGGGTCGGGTCGTGGCCTCGCGACCGGCGGACCCGCGGCCGGCCGGGCCGGGCCTGGGCGGCCATCTTCCAGCCCCCGGTGGGTCCCGCTTACGCGCTCACTTCCAGACGAGGAGCGAGCTTTCTGCGGGCGCCTGCCGCTCGCGTCCGCTCTGGATGGTTTCGGCGAGGGGGACGAGCCGATCCGCCGTGCGAGCCGCTTCCGGACTTCCTCGCCCCTAGAGCGCATTGCAGATGGGTGGCACACGGAGGGGCCGGGCCGGCTAAGGGCCTGTACCGGCGGGGCTCCGAGCCCCCGACAGGGGGCGATCGGACGTAGCCGGGGGGCGTCAGCCCCCCGGGACCGGGCTCGGACCGCAGCCACACACACCGAGGTTCCGAGCCCCCGACAGGGGGCGATCGGACGTAGCCGGGGGGCGTGAGCCCCCCGGGTCGGACCGCCGCGCCACACACCGAATCCTCTCGCCGGACCCTCGCGGCC
>DAIDHB010000102.1 GCA_027452145.1 Planctomycetales bacterium | reverse complement strand
TGGATCGCCATCCGGGCGTGCTGGTCGTTCGGGACACACAGGTCGATCAGGTCGACCTCGGGGTCCCGGAGCATCGCCGCGAAGTCGTCGTACAGCGATATCCCGGCGAGGTCCATCTGGGTGCCGCGGGGGCCGAAATTACCCTGGATGCTCGTCCAGTCGCCCGCGAGCTTCTTCGGGTCGCGGCTGCACAGGGCGACGACCCTCGCCTGATCGACGCGACGGGCCGCGAGGTAGTGGATCATGCCCATGAAGCCGATGCCGACGATGCCGATGCGCGTCATGATGCAAGAATCCTGCTGCGGCGGGGAGGTTGCAAGGAAAACCGGATGGCCGGCGTCGGGTCCGAATGCCGGCGTCCCTCGCGGGGCGACGCGTCGGCCGAGGGCCGCCACTGATTCTGCCGCCGCGTCCGATCGGGAGCAAGTGGCGACTCGCGCCGACGGCGGCCGGCCTCGTCCTGTTCAACAGCCTCACGGACCCTGACTTGGCGGAGAATGGGAATCGTGATATAGGGAAGCGAGGATGCTCGGGCAAGGAGGGATAAGCGATGCATTCGATCCCACGAGGCGGGCGCGTCCACCGGCTGATCGGCTGGATTCTGGGGGCCGCCATCCTGCTGTTCGGCGTGTCGTACGTCGGGGTCTCGGCATTCACGGCCGACCGGCTGACCCGGTCCACGAATCGCCCGCTGCCAATCGACCCGCGTCAGCTAGGTGCCGAGGTCGAGCAGTGGTCCGCGACCACCGCCGACGGGATCACCCTGCGGGGGTGGTATCTGCCGACACCCAAGAAGCGCCAGCTACTGGTAATGGTGCACGGGATGTGGAGCTCCTGGCTGGAGATGGCCGGCCTGGGGCGCGACCTGCACCGCCGAGGCTTCGACGTGCTCCTGTTCGACCTCCGTGGTCACGGGCAGAGCGACCCGTCGCGGCTATACCTCGGCCGACGGGAGCGCGGTGACCTGCGCGCCGTGCTCACCTGGGCCAAGTCTCAGGGCTTTGCTGACGAGCGAGTCGGATGGCTGGGTTACTCGATGGGCGGCTCGACCGTACTCATGGAGGCGGCGCGAAACCCCGAGATCCGCGTCGCCGTGGTGGACAGCCCGTACGGGGATCTTCCCCGCCTGCTGGACACCCAGCTCAGCCGGCACAGCGGCCTCCCTCGCTGGTTCAACCCGGGCATCCTGCTGGCCGCGCGCTGGATCTACGGCGTGCGGACGGATGACCTGATCCCGATCCGATTCGCCCGCTCGTGGGGCGAACGACCGGTACTCCTCATCCACGGGGAGGCGGATTCCACCGTACCCGTGGGCCAGGCGCGCGAGCTGGCCAGGAACCTCGGTTCGTCGTGCCGGACCCTGACCCTGCCCGGGGTGGAGCATGTGCAGGCCTATCAGGCGAACCCGCGTGCCTACGTCCAGCTCGTCGGCTCGTTCTTCCGCGCCAACCTGAGTCCGTAGGTTGGGGCGACGATCAGGCGTCGGACGAGTGGCACGCCCGGGTCGCGTGGAGATGACAGACTGCGCCCCCGTGCCCCGGCGAACTTCTCGGGGATCCCGGGGCCGGGCAGATCAGCTCGACGCCCCGAAATGGGGCGGCGAGCCGTTCAGGCCGTCAGACCCGACTGGATGAAACCGGGCGAGGATCAGGGCCCCACGCCGCCATGGGTGCGGTAGGGCGTCAGGTGCGACGGCTGATCGAGCAGCCAGAACCGCTCCCAGTCATCGCCGGCCTGGCGCATGTTTTCCGAGTCCACGAGCAGTTCCATCACGCGTCGTGGGCGGTAGGCGGCATAGTGCGGCAGGGGGACTGGCGCGCATCCTTCGAACAGGGCGAGGGATGCGACCGTGATCGCCATGGCCGCGCAGAGTTTCCGCATGTCGGGCTCCTCCCGTCTGGCATTACCCCGGATCGCGGCGAGCCATCCTGGCCCGATCGGGATTCGAGGGGCTCGTCGTGCGGGCGTCCGCCGCGCGAGACGAGCCGGATTCCGTTCGCCGAAGTCCGGCGGATATCGGCCGCCGGTCTGACCGAGCCGCTCCCAGCCGCCGGCCCGTGGGCTGGACGTCGCCCGCGCTTCGGATCGCGCGGGGCACGACCGGACGTGCGAGGTGACCCACCCTGGCCGGGACCCTGATCAGTCGGCCGTCGTCCGGGCCTTGGCGTCGGCAACCGGCTCGACCGGTCCGTTGTTATCTTCATCGGCATCCGAGTCCCCTTCCTCAAATGGAAGCGTCTCGGGATCCATCTTTCGAACGAGTTCTTCCATTTCTTTACCCGGCTTGAAGGTCACCACATTCTTGGAGGCGACATACACCTTCTCGCCGGTGCGGGGATTGCGGGCCTTGCGCGGGGCGCGCTTCTTGACCTCGAAGACGCCGAAATTCCGCAGCTCGATCCGGCCCTCGGTGACCAATGTCTGGATGATCGCGTCGAGGGTCCGCTGGACGATGTCCTTCGTCTTGAGCTGGGTCAGTTGGATATCCTCGGAAATCTTCTTGACGATCTCTTTCTTGGTCACGTTGGCGATCTCCGCGGAGCAGGTTTTGGCCCGGCCTGTCGAACAGAGAACGAAGGGGGCGTCGGCCGTGGTTCAGTCTGGGCTGCAAACGGCTCAAGTGTATTGGTGGCTTGGACTAGAGTCAAGAAAAAAACGCCCGAACGACCCCGCGACGGCGGGTCAGCCCGCGAGCCCGGGCCGGTCTCCGCGCCAGTTACTGGCCGGGCGGACCCGGGAAGTCGATCTCCAGGCGCCGCCGGTCCAGATGGCGGTGAAATGGGGCGTAGTTCCAGGATAGTCCGTGGAGGTCGACCAGCGCCTTGAGCCGCCCGATGAATCGCTCGGAAAGGGCCGGCGCGACCTCCTGAAAGGCCGGGTCGCAGTGATAGATCCGGCACCCGAGCGGCCGCGCGTCTCGGGCCGTGCAGCGGCCACGCGCATCCTGCCACGGGCAGGTCTCGCCGTCATCGAGCGGCCGGGCGGGCGCGGGCGCCTCGGCGAGGAAATGGTCCATCTCGGGCTCCGAGACGAACAGCGTATGCCCGTACTCGCCGAAGCGGCAGCAACGGCCGCTGGCGAGGCAGACCGGGCCGATTCGCGCCAGCTCGGTGTCGAGCGTCGCGTAGAGTTCGCGCAGCTCCTCGCGGCACGGGGCCTCGCGACGGGCCGGTCTACTCCGTGATGATTCAGGGCCGGCGTTCATGGGCGGGTCATCGCGAGGGACGTCTGGATCTCCGCGAGGGTGTACAGCCGGCCCTGGCCGGCGCCCGGGCAGACCTCGCATACATGCTGCCAGTTCTTCTTCCGGGAGACGTTCTCAGGCCAGAACGGCCAGGTCCGGCACTGGTCGGGGCGCGCCGGGTACACGGCGCATCCTCCCTCGCGGCTCCAGAAGACGCAATCGCCGCCCGGCTTCTCGATCAGGCTGAATCGGTCCTCTACCAGGCGGACGTATCGCTCGGCGAACGCCTCGACTGTCTCGCCCCGGAACTCGGCAATCCGGCGCATCTCGTCGACGGTGACCCACACGTACCCCGGTGTACCGGTGCAGCAGTCCCCGCATTGCGTGCAGGTAAAAGCCAGGCCGTCCCGATACCAAGGCGATTTCGGTTGCGTTACACTCATGGCAGAATCGTCCGTCCGCTCGAGGGTGCGTCGCCGGGCCGAGGCTGCGGTTACTCTATCCGAAGCCGCGACCGGTCGCAACCTCTCGCGCATCAAGTGACTGTGAAATCAGGATTTGGACGCATGACCCCCGGCCTGATCCTCTCCCATCCCGAGGATCGCCCGGGCCCTTCTCGAGGACGGTCGAACGCCGGCAGCGGCCCGCGACGCGCGGCCCGGCCGCCCGAGCGGCCGCGCCCCTTCGGCAAAGGAGGAGAACACCATGAGCGCGACGGATCCCATCGAACGGGTCGTGCTGACGCACATCCAGGTCCCCTTCAAGGAGCCGTTTCGCACATCAGCCGGGGAAGTCGCGATCCGGGACGCCATCGTGGTCGAGGTCTCGACCTCCTCGGCAGTCGGGCTGGGCGAGGCCACGCCAATGCCCGCGGGCCCGGCCGGCCACGTCGGTGCCGCCGAACGGTGCTGGGACGAACTGGCCCGGATTATCGCGCCCGGGCTGCTCGGGCGAACCCTCGGCGATATCGACGACATCGCCGGGCTGGCCGGCGACTGGAAGACCGGCGCTTGCTCCGTCGCCGGCGCCGAGACCGCGCTCTGGGACCTCCTCGGCCAGGCACGGCACGCCTCGATCGCCGAACTCCTGGGCGCGACGGACCTCCGCATCGACCAGGGGGTCGAGGCGGGGCTGACGGTCGGTCTCCCGTCCAGCATCGTCGAGTTGATCCAGTCGATCGAGGCCCACCTCGAGGCCGGGTATCGTCGCGTGAAGCTCAAGATCCGGCCCGGCCAGGATATCGAGCTCGTCCGGGCCGTCCGGCAGCATTGCGGCGACGTCCCGCTGGCCGTCGACGCCGGGGGCGCCTACTCTCGGGGAGACCTCGACGTCTTCCGCGAGCTCGACGGCCACGATCTGCTGATGATCGAGCAGCCGCTGCCCGCCGACGACCTCGACGGGCTAGCCGATCTTCAGAATGAGATCAACACGCCAATCTGCCTGGATGAGACAGCCTCCGGCCCCGAGGAGGTCGCCGCGGCCATCCGACGCGGGGCCGGGCGGATCGTCAACCTGAAGATCCAGCGCGTGGGGGGGCTCGGCCCCGCGCGGGCGATCCACGACCTATGCTATCCGGCCGGCGTCGCCTGCTGCGTCGGCAGCATGCCCGAGCTGGGCATCGGCCAGGCCCACGCGATCCACCTCGCCACATTGCCGAATTGCAAGTATCCGTCGGATGTCGTGCCCAGCTCGCGATGGTTCGTCGACGACTACTCGAGCCCGCTGATCGATCTGGCCGGCCCGGGCATAATCGAGGTCCCGACCCGACCCGGCCTGGGTTTCCACCTCGACGCGGCGAAGCTGAGGAGATACCAGGTGCGGCAGGAGGAATTCGCGATCCGGATAGCTGGATGAGGCGGGCACGTTGGACCCAGCCGCGACCAACCCGGGGGCGTTCGCCGGACGCGAGTTCACCCGCCGATCGAGTGCATCAGCCGCTCGGGCTGGATGAACCGCGCGGTATTGATCTCGTGCCCCTCCCACTTCGACGCGACGCTCGCGCGGATCGCCCGCGCGATCGCCTCGTCGTTCTCGCCGCACCGGATCAGCGCCCGTACATCGGTCTCCTCAAGCGCGAACAGGCAGTTGCGCAGCTTGCCGTCGGCCGTGAGGCGGAGCCGGTTGCAGCTCATGCAGAACGGGCGGCTCACCGAGGCGATGAAGCCGACGGTTCCCCCGCCGTCGGCATACCGGTAGTCCAGGGCCGGCGCGCGGGGGTCCTGGTCGTCGCACGGAGAGAGCGGGCCGACCTCGCGGGCCAGGATCTCGAGGATCTCCGCGGCGAACAGGACCTTGGCGCGCTCCCACTGGTGGCCGGCGTCGAGCGGCATGTACTCGATGAATCGCAACTCCAGCCCGTGCCGGCGGCAGAACCGGGCGAGCGGCACAATGTCCCCCTCGGTCGTGCCGCGGATGGCGACCGCGTTGACCTTCACGGGGTCGAATCCCGCCTCCTTCGCCGCGAGGATGCCCTCGACGACCTGCTCGACGCCCGGGCGCCGGGTGAGCTTCTGGAACCGCTCCGGGTCGAGGGTGTCCAGGCTCACATTGATCCGCTCGAGCCCGGCGTCGCGCAGGCCGCGGGCCGCGGGGGCCAGCAACAGGCCGTTGGTGGTCAGCCCGACGTCCCGGATCCCGGGGATCGCCGCGAGCTTGGCGATCAGCACCGGGAGGTCCCGGCGGACCAGCGGCTCGCCTCCGGTCAGCCGGATCTTGTCGATCCCCATCGGCGCCGCGATCCGTACGAACCGTTCGATCTCCTCGAAATTGAGCAACTGCGCCCTCGGCAGGAACTCGACCTGCTCGGGCATGCAGTAGACGCACCGGATGTTGCAGCGATCGGTGACGCTGATCCGCAGGTTGTTGTGCGGCCGGCCGAACGAGTCGACCAGTTGATCCGCGAGAGTCGTCGTCATGTCTTCCGCCGCCTTTGCCGAAATCGCGTCAGTGGAGGATGCGTCTCCCGGACGACCGGGAAGCCGTCCATCGTGCCGCTCATCCGGCCTCCAGGCCGGGATGGACCCACTCGCTCGAGCCGTCCTCCCAGCTCTCCCGCTTCCAGATCGGGACCCGCTCCTTGAGCGTGTCGATGAGCCATCGGCAGGCCTCGAAGGCCTGGGCACGGTGCGGGCAGCTCACCGCCACGACGACGCTCACCTCGCCCAGCTCGAGGTGCCCCACGCGATGCACGAGCGCCAGTTCGATGACCGGCCAGCGGCCGCGGGCCTCCGATTCGAGCTCGGCGAGCTTCTTGAGGGCCATCTCGCGATACGCCTCGTAGGAGAGCGCGACGGTCCGCTTCGTGCCGGTGATCTCGCGCACCGTCCCCAGGAACGTGCAGACCGCCCCGGCCTGGTTGCTGCGGACGCCCTCGGTGACGGCCGCGTGGTCGATCGGCGATTCGGTGATGTCGATCATCGCAGGACGGCGTCCCTCGGTGGATACTTCTTTTCAAGCAGCAGACCCCGTGCCGGTCCCGCGCCTCCGCTGACGGGCGGGATGAGCGCGATCCGGGAGCCCGCGAAAATCGGAGTCTCGTCGCCGGCATACTCCTCGTCGACGGCGATCAGGGCGCCGGCACAGAGCGGGGCGAGCGCCGGATATCCGGCCGCCAGCGACGCGCGCAGGCCGCCGACCGTCGCCGGGGCGGCCACTGCCACCTCCACCTCGGCGGCCCCCGCACGCTCCCGCGCCAGGGCAAACATGCGGACGCGGACGGTGGTGCCCGCTCCGGCCTCGGCCGACCATCGCTCGAGATCGGCCGGCGTATCGACGTCGACGATCGCGACAGCGTTCGAAACGGCCAGCTCCGCGATTCGCTCGCGGTGCCGCTCGACCAGCGCATTGACTCCTCGGTCCGGCGGCAGTTCCCTCACCTGGAGGGCCACATCCCACGGGAGGACGACAGGGTGTCCGCGACGACCCTCGTGAACGGGGATGATCAGGCGATCGGGCTGCTCGCGTGCGACCCCGAGCAGCCGGGCCACCAGCTCGGGAGTCAGGCCGGGCACGTCTCCGGGGGTGAGCGCGACCGCGGTCGGACTCGGCACGACGTCAAGGCTGGTGATCGCCAGCTCGATCGAGTCGCGCATCTCGGCCGGTTGAACCTGCGGGACGACCACCTCGGCGCCGCCCGCGGCGGCCTCGGAGCGGATCGCGGCGGAGTCGGGACCGTCGGCCGGCGACACGACGATGACCCGGTCGACCCCGCCGTCGCGGAGCGCCTCGACCACGCGGCGGACCAGCGTGCGGCCGTCGAACTCCATCAGAAGCTTGGGCCGGCCCATGCGGACGCTCCGGCCCGCCGCCGGCACGATTGCGGCAATCATGCCGGCCTCGCGGTGCATCGCGCACCATCGGCGGGAACGACAGAGGCCGGCGGATCGCCGACCGGGACGCGCGGCGCCATCCCGTCCGGCCCCAGGTTGCGCCGCGCGATCAGCTCGGCCACAATGCTGACGGCGATTTCGACAACGCTCTGCGAGCCGATCTCCAGCCCCACCGGGGCCGCCACCCGGTCGAGGGCCTCCCGCGAAATCCCCTGTTCGCGGAGGCTCTCGAAGATCAGCCGGATCTTCCGCCGGCTGCCGATCAGGCCAACGTACGAGGCGGGCGTCGCGGCAAGATGGTAGAGCGCCTCCTCGTCGTGGCCGTGGCCGCGGGTGACGATGAGCCCGTAGGTCCTCGGCGTGACTTCGACCGAGGCGAGGGTCTCGTCGATCGGCCCGACGAGCAGCCGCTGGGCCAGGGGGAATCGCTCGCGATTCGCGTACTGGTGACGATCGTCGACCACCCAGACGTCGAAGTCGGCGCGCGCCGCAAGGTCGGCGACGGCCTGCCCGACGTGGCCGGCGCCCACGATCAGGAGCCGGACCCGTGGCAGGCTCGGCAGCACAGCGACCCCCCGGTCGACGCCCGGCCGGGGACGATCGTCGAGAGGTCGGACCCGGTCGGCCAGCCCCTCGGCGGACGTCCCGGCCGGCCAGCCGGCCGCCGGTTGGCCGCCACCGTCGAAGAGCCAGCGATCGCCGAGTCCGGTGCCGGGCGCCCGCTCGGGATTCACCACTATCGCCTCGGTGAATCCGTCACCCCGCTCGATGGCCCGCTCCATCGCCCGGTAATAGGCCAGGGGCTCGGGACCGAACATCGACCGGCTGACGATCACCATCTTGCCGCCGCAGATCAGCCCATCGGCCCAGGCATAATCGTGGTCCAGCACGAAGGAATGCAGCGCGGGAGGATGGCCGTCGAGGTGGCGCAGCGCCTTCTGCTTCACCTCATTCTCGACGCACCCGCCGCCCAGGGTCCCGATCTGGCCGCCCGACGCGTCGACGACCATCACCGCGCCGGCCTTCTGCGGCGTCGATCCCCGGGTCTCGACGACCTGGGACAGGACCAGCGGCTCCCCGCGTTCCAGCGCCTCGACCAGTTGCCTGACGGTTTCTCTCATGCCACAACTCCCGGCCGGTCGCGATCATCCGCGGCGGTCCGGAATCCCTCGCCGGCCGTCGGCTCCGGGCGGACGCTCGTCGAGGCCGCCGGATACGCGGGTACACACAGAAGACAGTGTATCGCGTCGCCTACCGGGGGTCGAGGGATCGGACCTATCCTCGGTTCGTCGCCCGATCCATGTCGCAGGTCGAGCCGGGAGACCGCCTCGCCACCCGGCGGCCGGCCGACCAGGGTCGGCCATGTCTCCAGGCTCGCAGTTCGTCCGTTCTCTCCCCTGGACGCAGGCCGCCCCGGCCGGAAGGCGGTGTCGCCCGTCGCGACGCCACGACCGCCTCGCCGAACCCGCCGGTTCGTCATCCGAGCGGCGCGTTTGTGGCCCATTTTCACAGGGAAAGGGTTTCGACTTCATGTCCAGAAGAAGCCTCCGATGCCCGGGTGGCTCGATGGTTGTCGCCGCCGGACTGCTCATCTGGGCGGGCTGCGACTCGACCGACAACGAGCAGGCCGCGGCCAACGTCAGCAACGTCCCGCCCCCAGGGACACCGGCCGGGCCGGCACCGGGCGGACCGCCTCCCGGCGAACCCATCAGTCCACCCGGGCCTGGAGGAATCGGCGCTGGCGCCCCCGCCGGGCCCGGTGGACCCGGTGGGGGACCCGGCGGCCGACGATCGCCCATCCGCAACGTCATGGTCAAGATCGACGATCGGCGTCCACAAGGGCTGACCAAGGCCATCAAGACCGGCCTCGAGTCCGCCCAGCCCGACTGGCCGACCATCGAGAAGCAGGCCGGCGAGTATGCGAGCCTCGCCACCGAACTGGGCACGTACGACCCGCCGCGCGGAAGCAAGGAGTCGTGGACCAGGCTAACCACGGCCTTGAACGCCTCGGCGACCGACCTGGAGAAGGCCGCACGCGGCAAAAGCAAGGATGAGGCCATCGCGGCCAGCAAGCGGCTCTCCGGTTCGTGCATGGAATGCCATCGCGAGCACCGGCGGATGGGCGGCGGCTTCGGCCCGCGCGGGAAGGGTGCGCCCGCACCGGGCGGACCTCCGCCGGGTGGCGGACCGCCAGGTGGTGGACCTCCGCCAGGCGCCGCGGCCTGACATCGACCCCGCGACGCTCCGTCCCGCTGTCTGTGTGGATCCATCCGCCTCCAGTCGGCTTACGATCGCGAGTCCGTCCTCGAGCAAGCACGCATCACGCGTGCTTGCTCGCTTCATTTCGAACCGACAAAAGTCACGACATGACCGGTCGGTGCGTGATAAACTTCGACGGCCAGAACGATCGCGCAACGTCCTGGGACGTTGTCAAGTCCGGCCGAGGGCGGCTAGAGTGGGCTCCTTCGAGGAATTCGTCGATCGGCGAGGAACTTTCTGCTCGACCGATTCATCAAAGGGATAGAGTCAGGACGGCCGGGCCGCGATCTCGCCATCGAGGCGAGAGAGGGCACCGTCGCCTGCGGGGGATAGCCGGGAGAACTCCGGGGCGTATCTCTCTGTCCTGGCAACCCTTGGGTGAGGATATCTCGACGGGCTGAGTGCCGAATGGGGCGTCTATCGCCCCGCGTGCCGCAGCATTGTTACACTTTGCACGAAGTCCGAATCCGCGAGTCCGGCCAAACCCGGCCTGCTGAATCCGCGAGCTCACGAGATCGATTCAACTTCCCGACCCCCGGTCCGGGCGGGTTCTCCGCATCGGCATCCGTAAGGAGTCTGCTGGCATGGCGAAGGTTCAGGCTGTTTGGGCGATCGACATCGGCCAGTCCGCCCTCAAGGCGTTGAAGCTCGTGCCGGGCGAGACGCCCGATCAGGTGGTGGCCGAGGCCTTTGACTTCATCGAGTATCCCAAGATCCTCAGCCAGCCCGACGCCGACGCCGACGAGCTGGTCCGCGAGGCGCTGGCGACCTTCACCGACCGCAATGATCTGGTCGGCTGCAAGGTGGCGATCGCCGTGCCGGGGCAGTCGGGGCTGGTGAAGTTCATCAAGCTGCCGCCGGTCGAGAAGAAGCGCATCCCCGACATCGTCAAGTTCGAGGCCAAGCAGCAGATCCCCTTCGCGCTCGAGGAGGTCGTCTGGGCCTATCAGCAGATCGGCGACGAGGATGAGGGGGGCGACGACGAGTTCATGATGGCCGAGGTCGGCCTGTTCGCGATGAAGCGCGACCAGATCAATCGGGCCATCCTGCCTCTCACCGTGGCGGGCATCGAGGTCGACATGGTCCAGATGGCCCCGATCGCGCTCTACAACTTCATCGCGTTCGACCAGATCAAGGGGAGCGGCTCGAAGGATTCGGTCGTCCTCCTCGACATCGGCGCCGACAACACCGACCTGATCATCACCGACGGCACCCGGATCTGGCAGCGGAACGTGCCGATCGGCGGCAACCACTTCACCCGGGCCCTTACCAAGGAGATGAAGCTCACCTTCGCCAAGGCCGAGCACCTGAAGCGGAACGCGACCAAGGCCCCGGATCCCCGCGCGATCTTCACGGCGATGCGGGGCGTGTTCAACGATTTCGCCAGCGAGGTCAACCGGTCGATCGGGTTCTACTCGAGCATCAACCGCTCGGCCAAGATCCGCAAGGTGGTCGGCCTGGGCAACGGCTTCAAGCTCCCCGGCCTCCAGAAGTTTCTCCAGCAGAACCTCAACCAGGAGGTCGACCGCCTGGAGGACCTGGTGAGGCTGGTCGGCGACGAGGTCAAGGGCGCGCCGCAGTTCCAGGATAACCTGGCATCGTTCGGCGTGGCCTACGGCCTGGGGATCCAGGGCCTGGGCCGCGGCGGCCTGAGCACCAACCTGCTGCCGCCCGAGATTGAGCGGGTCCGGCTGATCCGCTCCAAGAAGCCGTGGGCCCTGGCCGCCTCGGCGCTGATCATGCTGGGCCTGACCTTCCGGTTCGCCTTCGGCGATTACCGGGCGCTCGCCAAGGTCAGCACGGAGCAATTCAAGGACGCGGTGACCTACGCCAACAATACCAAGAAGAAGGGCGAGCAGATCGAGAGCAACTTCAAGAAGGCCACCGGCGAGTGGTCGACGAAGTTCGAGGAGGGCAAGGCGCTGGTGAGCGGCACGGGTGAGAAGGCCATGTGGCCTCAGTTCCTCGCCGTGGTCAGCCAGTTCTTCCCCGATCCCGTGCGGGACTACAACCTCGACCCCGAGAACCCGATGTTGCAGGACACCATCGAGAAGCTCGAGGTCCACATCGACGCGATCAAGCCCGTCTATCGTAAGGACGTGAGCGAGTGGTTCAACCAGCTCGACCCCGACGTCAAGGCATTCATGCACCCGGTCGATTCGGCCCAGGCCCCCACGGGCGAGGGCTGGATCATCCAGATCATCTGCCACCACTACAACCCGTATCCCGACAAGGAGCAGCGGCACTACGATCCCAAGGATCCGCGCCGCACCGACTTCGGCCCGGTCCAGTTCCTCACCGACCGGGTGCTGCCCAAGCTGAATAACCCCAACCTGCGGATGTTCGGCGTCCACCACGTCGCCATCCCCTGGTTCGCCATCGAGAAGGAATGGACCAGCGAGAAGGGCCAGAGCAACAATAACCTCGCCAGCAAGACTGTCCCGCTGCTCGATCGGGCCTCGCCCCCCGCCGCGGCCGAGGGCGGCGGCGCCGGCGGCACGGCCGCGCCCAGCGGCATGGCCGGCATGATGGCCAACCAGGCCGCCTCTCGCTCCAACATGATGAAATCGATGTCTGGCATGACCCAAATGGGCATGGGCGGCCAGGAATCGATGCGCATGCGGATGGGCGGCATGGGCGCGATGGGCGGCATGAACATGGGCGGGACCGCCCAGGACGAGCTCAAGAAGAAGATGAAGGTCCTCGCCCGCACCGACTTCCTCATCCAGTTCGTCTGGCAACCCGTCAAGCCCGAGGAGCAGCCCAAGACCCCGGAAGAGCGCGAGGCCAAGCGAAAGGAGTTCGATGAGCAGTTGGCGAAGGCCGAGGCCAACAACCCCGCGGTCAAGGCCTCGCGCGAGGACCTTGAGAAGAAGCTCGAATCGAAGTCGCTCGAGAAGTCGCAGCAGCTCGAGTCCCAGATGACCAAGGCCCTCGGCGCGGGTGGCCCTGGCGCCCCCGGTGCCCCTGGCGTTCCCGGGACGGCGCCCGCGGTCCCCGGCGGCGTGCCCGGGCCCGGCGCGGCGATGCCCGGCGCGGCACCCAGTCCGGCCGCCGGCGGCGCGGCTCGCCCGTGATCGGCACCCATCCCGATTCCCGGCCGTCGCGCGGGACGACTCCCGCGCTGACAGCCGGCGTCGGCACGATCCTCGACCGCTCGCCGCCGAGGTTACCTCCCGTTGCGACGGACTCTTCCCCTACAGCCCCCTGAACCAAGGTGGAACCGGCCATGGCCAATCAAGATGCCGCCGAAACAGCCAAAGAGATCCTGCGACAGATCATCAAGTACCGGTTCTGGATCGCCGTGGGCTTCGCCGCGCTATTCGCCGTGATCGCCTACTACATGGGCGCCGGGCCTGTCCAGCAGAAGACGACCGAGGAGACGAACACGATCACCGGCGCCGAGAAGGGCGTCAAGGCGTATCAGGGCCGCGACAAACCCACGCCGCAGTACGAACCCATCGTGGTCGACAAAACCAAGGTGCTGACCCAGGACGTCAACAAGGCCTGGAAGGAGCTGTACGACCGCCAGGCGCCGTTGCTGACGTGGCCCGAGTCCGTCCAGGCCCGGTTCCGCAAGTGGGGCCGCCAGTGGCCCGAGAATGAGGATCCCGGCCAGGTCAACATCGGCATCGTGGATTACATCGAGGCCTACAAGTCCTACGTCGACATGGTCTACGCGACCTTCCATCCCTTCAATTACGAGACCGGCGAGGGGATCGTGGCGGCGCCCACCAAGGAGGAGCTCCTCCGCACCCCGCAGTTCTCCGTCGAGAAGCCCCCGACACTCGGCAAGGTCTGGGCGGCGCAGGAGCGCCTGTGGATCCAGCGCGCCCTTTTGGAGGTCGTGGCCGAGGTGAACAAGAAGGCCGGTGCCAAGGACTGGGACTCCGCCGCCATCAAGGAGATCGAGGACCTCGAGGTCGGCAATCCCGACGCCATGGATCAGCGCTCTCTCGCCGACGGCAAGCAGCCTGAGGAGGCCCCGGACGTCATGTCGCCCGGTCAGAAGGCCGTGGCGGACGCCGCCGCGGCCGGCAGCGGCGGCGGCGCAGCCGGCGCCGCGAGCCCTTCAGCCGCGATGCCCGGCATGACCGCGATGGCGAGCAGGATGGGCGGCATGGGTGCAATGGGCGCGATGGGCGGCGGGGCGGCCAGTGCGACGTCCAGCGATTCGATTTACTACATCAGCCAGACCGCCACCCAGTACAAGGTTCTGCCCATCTCAATGCAGGTGCTCATCGACCAGGACCGCGTCCAGGACTTCCTCGTGGAGCTGGAGAACTCGCCGATGTCCATCCAGGTGATGGACTTCGAGCTCGAGCGTCCCTCGTCCCGCGTCACCAAGCCCGAGAAGGGCGAGCAGCGCTCCGGCACGGGCGGAATGGGCGGCATGATGCGAGGGATGATGACCCAGGGATTCGGCGGCATGGCGTCCCAGATGCGCATGAACATGCGAGGCGGCATGATGGGCGGGATGATGGGCGGGATGGGTGGAGCGGGCGCGATGGGCGGAATGGGCGGCATGATGGGCGGACCGGCCGCTGGTGCCAGCGCGCGGAAGAAGGTCGATGTGAGCGGCGTGGATCGTAAGAAGGCGCGCGAGAAGCAGGAAGCTGAGGTCGCCGAGAAGAAGGGCCCATCTCTGTTCGATCCGTATTTCAACATCGTCGAGATCACGGTGTACGGCCAGGCGCGCTTCTTCTTGCCTCCGCCAGCGGATGCCGAGATGCCCTCGACCAGCCCTGGAGAGACTTCGGCAGCCGCCCCGGCAGGCCCCACCGCTGGCGCGGCAGCGCCTGGCGGTGCGGCCGCGACCCCCGAGAAGGCTACGACCCCCGAGAAGGCTGCGACCCCCGAGAAGGCCGCTCCGACCCCGAGCCCTGCCGGCACTGCGCCAGCTCCTGCCAAGGCCGAGGCCCCTGCCAAGGCCGAGGCCCCTGCCAGGGGCGAAACGCCTGCGTCCGCCGCACCCAGGGCGGGCGAGCCCGCACCGAAGGCCGGCGATGCGGCTGTCCCGGGGACAGCCAACCCGTCGCCCAGCCCGGCCACCAAAGGCGCGGCGCCCAAGAAGTGACTCGACATTCGCGGCGAACGCCGCCCCGAGGATTGCTCCGCCAGGAAACCCAGGATCGTAAGGTAACGACGTGATGAGGAGTCAATGAGATGGCCAATGCCAACGCAATCGTCGATAAACTGGCAAACGCGGGCCTGCGACACGGCGAGAAGGCCGGCGTGGCGATCGCCATGATGGTCTTCCTCGTCTGCGTCGGGATCGCCGTGTCCCAGCCGACGATCACAACGACGCCCGAGCAGGTGAAGAAGGCCGCCCAGGTGGCCGACACCAACCTCTCCCGGACCGACGATCGCGAGACGATCATCAAGCGGCTCGAGGAGAAGGAAAAGATCGTCCCGACCAACTTCGCCACCACGGTCGAGAACGCCATCAACACCAAGATCGATCCGGTCGTCTTCAAGCCCAAGCGCGACTGGGTCTCGCCCGAGCCTGGCGCCGGCCTGATTCGCGAAGCGCCCAAGCTGATCGCACTGAGCGAGGTCTATGCCTATCCCGGTCGCGGCGGACTGCTGATCTACGAGCTCGACGAGTCGGGCAACAAGATCCCCGACGCCTCGGGCGACAAGTCCGACGAGCCCAAGCAGCAGCGCTACGGCCGGAAGCGCAAGAAGAGCGCCGGCGGTATGGGCGGCATGGGCGGCGGTATGGGCGGGATGATGGGGGGCGGCGGCCAACGGAAGAAGCACAAGAAGAGCCAGCAAGAAATCGATCGCGAGACCAAGGAAGCCAACGAGCGGAAAACGCGCGAGATCGCGGGCAGCCTTGCCGGCGGCGGCCTCGAGGCGACCAAGGAAGACAAGGGCGACAGCGAGGCCGACAAGGCCGATAGCGGCCCGTTCAAGCAGACCACCAAGGGCTATCGCTGGGTGGCGATCACCGGCGTCCTCGACCACGCCAAGATGCTCGAGAACTACCGCCAGGCCCTCAAGAATCCCAGCGTCGCCCACCCCAACTACGCACGGCTCGACCTCGAGCGCCGTACCCTTCAGGAAGATGGCACCTGGTCCGACTGGGAAAAGGTCGACCAGGGCAAGAACTACGATATCCTCGACAACCTCCCCTACGCCGAGGAGGAACTGACCCCGGAAACCGTGCGCCCCAACAGTCTCGTCGACCCGCTGCCGTTCCTCAACGCCGGCCTGTGGGAGAAGGTCCACATCGCCCGTTTCGTCTCCAAGGAGAAACTCGACCTTCCCAAGGAGCCGGAACCCCAGCAGAAGGGGATGGCTGGCATGATGGGCGGCATGATGCAGAATCAGATGGCGACAATGATGCAGCAGAACACCGGTGCGATGCAGAGCGCCATGCAGAATCAGATGAAAAATCAGATGTCGATGATGGGCGGCATGATGAGTCCCACCATGGGCGGGGCGATGGGCGGAATGGGCTCGACCGAGTCTGCGGGCAACTTCTGGAAGTCCGAGGAAAATCAGATCATGGTCCGCGCCCTCGACTTCACCGCCGAGCGAGGCAGCAGCTACCGCTATCGCGTGCGGGTCGTGGTCTATAACCCCAACTTAGGCCGCGACGACGTCGCGCACGGCGTGGACACCAAGACCAAGTTCCTCGAGGGCCCGTGGAGCAAGGCGACCGATGCAGTCACGATGCCGCCCGACATCGAGCCCTACGCGGTCACCTACCTGCCTCCCAGCGCCCAGACGGGCCCCAAGCTCCGTTTCCAGGTCGTCAGCTTCAACCCGACCGACGGCTGGACGGTCCCTCGCCGGGTCGATGCCGGTGTCGGCGAGATCGTCGGCGATGTGGCAATGGTCAAGGTGCCCCGCTCCGACGGCTCGGGCGCCAAGCGCGAGTCGATGGACTTCCGCACCCACCAGCTCGTCCTCGACCTCGATGGCGGCGGGTTCCAGAACCTGCCCACCGGCGTCACCGGCCCGCCCGTCGAGCGGCCCGCACTGGCCGCGCTGCTTCGTCCGGATGGCTCGATGGTCATTCACACCATGATGGACGACCTGGCCAACGACTTCCGCAAGGACGTCGAGGCCAATTACGACCATGAGCTCAAGGAATCCGACAAGAAGCGCGAGAAGTCCAACGGCTCGGGTTACGCCGGCATGATGGGCGGGATGATGGGCGGAATGGGCGGGATGATGGGCGGCGGACGCCGCTGAGTCTCCTCACCGAACACCCGCGAATCTCCTGATCGATTGATGACCCCCACCCTCGCGGTGGGGGTTTTCTTTTTGACGCGGGCCCTCCCAGACGGGCCTCATCCCAGCAGGACGGCTTCGACCGCCAGCCCCGGCCCGAACGCCATCGCGACCCACGGCCCCGGCGCGTCGGCGGCCCGCAGCCGCTCCATCACGAACGCGATCGTCGCCGACGACATGTTCCCGTGCTCGGCCAGCACCCGCGAGGACGCCGACAGGGCCGAGGGCTCCAGCCCGAGCGCCTCGCCCACCGCCGACAGGATCCGAGGCCCGCCGGGATGCACAGCCCACGAGCCGATCGACCCGATCGCATGCCCTCGATTCGCCAGCCACTCCGACAGCCACGGCCGCAGCTCGCGACCGACCAATTCTGGCACTCGCGACGACAGCGTCATCGCAAACCCGTGGTCGCCGATCCGCCACGACATCGCGTCATCGCATCCCGGGAAGATGGTCGACCCGACCGCCAGGATCGGGCACGCTCGCCCCGCCGCTTCCGGCGATTCGCCCTGCGCAACGACCAGCGAGGCGGCCCCGTCGGCGAACAGGGCGTTGGCGACCATCCGCTCAGAATCCCAGCCGTACTGGAGGTGCAGGCTGCACAGCTCGACGGCGCAGAGCAACACACACGCGGCCTCATCGGCCTCGGCGAACGCCCTCGCGACCCGCAGGCCGTTGAGCAGCCCGTGACAGCCCATGAACCCCACGTGGGTCCGCGCCACGTCGGAGCGCAGACCCAGCCGCCGCATGAGGGCCTGGTCGACCCCCGGCGCGACAAATCCAGTGCACGAGACGGTCACCAGGTGCGTGACGCGCTCGGGCTCGATCGCGGCGTCGGCAAGCGACCGCCGGGCGGACTCGGCCGCCATCGGCCCGGCCTCAGCCTCGTATCGCTCCATCCTTCTCGCGGTGGTCGGATTCGCCTGACCGAAGAACGACTGCCGCGCGGCCAGGTCGCCCTCCGATGCCGTCAAGACAACGCTCCCCCTCGCCTCGACCCCGGAGCGGCGGTAGATCGCCGCGAACAGCCGCTCCTGCTCGACCGTCTCGCACGAGAACTCCCGCGCGATCGCCGCGGCATCCTGCTGGAGGATACGATAACGGGGCAGGGCGGTGCCGATCCCGACGATCGTCGCGGGCATATTCAAGTCATCTCCGGGAAACAGGGTGGCGCGTTGAGGCGCTCGATGAGCCTTCGGGCCGGGTAGGGTACGGCCGACACGACATCGCAGGCCGCTCGCACCAGCCACGGCCGGCGCAGGACGACGGTTGCCGCGCGGCAGATCGCCTGACGTCGGCCCACGACTCGGCCATGACGACGCTCCCACTCGTCGGCGAGCCGGACGTCCCATCGTTCGATCGCGTCGAGCGCCGGGCCGGCGACAGCTCGGGCCGAGGCGAGCGCCCAGGCGATTCCCTCGCCCGTGAACGGCTCGACATATCCGGCGGCATCGCCGAGGACGAAAAGCCGATCATCCGCCAGCGGCCGGGTGCGCCGGGTCAGGCCGGGCGTGCCTCGCCAGGCCGCCGTCGTCAGCTCGTCGAGCGCCGGCAGCCCGGCCTCGGCGAGGATCTCGGCCGCCGCCGCGCCCGGGCCACCGCGCCATCGGCATTCGGCCGGGTCGAGCGCGGCGGCGACGTGCAGGCCGCCACCATCCTGGACCACCAGCCCCACGTATCCGGGCGTGCCCACCGCCATGTGGATCGTCCCCGCCTCGTAGAGATCGGCCCCGCCGCGGACCAGGCACGCCATGCCCACTCGCGAGCCAGGCGCGACCCGCGTCCGTGGCGCCAGGCCATCGGGCAAGCCCCGGCCGCCCAGGCCCGTCGCCAGCAGCACGACCCTCGCCCGGATCGTCCGGTCATCCCCCACTCGGCGAATCCGCACGCGGCGGAAAGGACCCTCGATTCCCCCGACCCTGGCCTCGCCCCCGGGAACGAACATCGCCCCGGCCGCGACCGCCGCCGCGGCCAGCTCCGCGTCGAACCGCTCGCGCGACACCACCACGCCCGCCGGCAACTCGAGCCGCAACGACCGCCCGGCCACTCCCAGGCGAAACGATCCCAGCGCACGCCCGCCGACCCGCCCTGGAAGGTCACCAAGCCCGGCCGATCGCAGCACCGCCAGCGCCTGGCCATTGAGGCAGCCGCCGCAGACCTTGTCCCGGGGGAACGCCCGCCGATCGACCAGCAGTACCCGCGCGCCGGCGGCCGCCAGTTCGCGCGCCGCCATCGAACCGGCGGGCCCGGCCCCGATCACGGCGGCGTCCCACGGACCCTCGCAATATGTCCATCCCGTCGGCGTGAGGTTCCCGGTCATTCGGCTCGACGACTCCAGTGCAGGAGGAACCTCCAGGGCCAGTGGCGCGTCAGTCGCACCCCGGCCAGCCCGGCACTCCGGGCCAACCCGAGCGCCTCGTCGCATGTGAACGCGGCCCGCACCGACGCCGGGCCGTCGTGATGAACGATCGGCGACCGGCTGAGCAGCCGGCACCCCGCCCAGGCCATCGCATAACCCACCGTCGATCGCTCAAGGTCATTGATCAGAACCGCCCGGCGCGCCGCGGCCGCCATCCGCCGCAACAGCTCCACGGCCTGATCCTCCGACAGGTGATGCAAGAACAGCGAGCAGGTCAGCACGTCGAAGCCCTCCGGCAGCGCGTCCTCCAGGGCGTCGAGCCGGAAAAACCGGACGCCGACTCCGGACGCCTCCGCCAATCGCGAGGCGAACGACACGACAGCCGGACTCACGTCGCACCCCTCGATCGCTACGCGCAGCCCGGCGCGCCGGACCCGATGGGCGAGCCCAATCGCCACGTCGCCCCCGCCAGAGGCCAGATCCAGAACACGAAGCGTCCCGCCACCGCATTGGCGCGACTCGTTTTCGATCGCCGACCAGAGTATCCCGGCACTCCGGCTCACGCGATTGATCCGTCCCAGGCCCCGAAGGGCACGAAGATGCCGCGCCTCATCCAGGCCCGGCTGGTCCATCAGCTCGGCTCGTCGTGATCGGCAGCTCAGGTCGATGAACAACGACGCACGCCTTTCGTTTGACGAAATCCGCCCCGATCCTGGAGACACGCCTTAGCGGCCCGCCTGCTTCGCCATCAGCACGACCCAGTACGGGATCCCGCCCGCATCGCTGGCGACGCCCACACCAACGCGGTCGAAGCCCGCCAGGAGCGACTGACGCTCCTCCTCACGCTCCAGCCACGAAGCGACAACCTTCGCCGGATCGCCGTCGCCCGAGGCGAGCGTCATGGCAAGCCGCCTCGCGGGATAGCGTGACTTCCGCAGCTCATCGAACGGATTGTCGCCGTCCTCGTCCTTGACGTCGAGCGATTTCCGCCGGGCGGCCTCGCGGGCGAAGTGCCCGGCCGTGCGCATTAGCCGATCGTCCTTCCTGAGTGCCGCCTTGCCGGCCTGCGACCGCGCTTTGTTCAGGGCCTCCACCATCGCGGCTGGACTCGTGGTTGCGTCGACCGGCTGGATCGGCCGGCCGAAGTCGACACACCAGTACGCCGTCCCATCCGCGCTCTTGACCATCGCGCCGCCCATCTCGGTGAATTCGCCCAGGATATTCTTCCGATGCGGCGGACTCTCGATCCACGACCGCATCGCCGATCGGACATCGTCCTGCCCGTCGGCGACGTTCTCGCCGCATTCCTTGTAGACGTACCCTGTCCGCTTGATCCGATCGGGCGGGGCCGAGCCATCGGTCCCCTCGTGCGTGAGCTTCCCATGCCCGGCCATGTCGCGGGCGTGCGCCTGCGCCGCCTCGTTCAGCCGGGCATTGAGCTTCAGCGGCGGGAGCTTTTCCTCGGCCCGCACCTTGTTGTGGGCCGCGAGGAGCGCCTCGGCAAGCGGGTCCGGCGGGGGCGGCGACTTTTCTGCCGATCTGGCCGACGGCGGGGCGTCGGCCTTCTGGGCCAGCACCGTTGCCCCGGAATCGATCCTGGCACCGAACACGATCACGAAAAGGATGGCCGTCTTCGAGCTGACACGCATCGCGAGACCCCTCCGATCGACTGCGCGGTCCGACAGGGTATTCTCCTCGATCAGTTCGAAGGCTCCTTCCCCGTCCGCGTTCGGATGCGAATCGCGGGCCATACCGCAACGCCTCGCGGGGCGACGGCCCGGGTCCACCCCCTGGCGACGGCCGTGACGGTCGATGATAATCCACCGGCACGCACGGGGCGAGCAACCGATCAGCGAGGGAGCCGAGTCTCCCGCAGGTGGAGCACCAAGACGATGACGCGACCGACTTCCGAGGACATGGCGAAACCTCACGCGATCCGAGGGTACAGCGGATGGGCGCTCCGGCTCGCCGGACCGCTGGCTGCGCTGTGCCTGATCACTGCGTGGGCCCCGGCCCTCCGGGCGCAGGGCGCGTTCGCCCTGCATGACGGCGACCGCGTGGTCTTCTACGGCGACAGCATCACCGATCAGCGGCTCTACACGACCTTCGCCGAGACCTACGTCGTCACCCGCTTCCCTACCATGAAGGTGTCGTTTGTGCACTCGGGCTGGGGCGGAGACCGGGTAACGGGCGGCGGCGGCGGGCCGATCGACCTGCGGCTCAAGCGCGACGTCTTCGCGTTCAAGCCGACGGTCGTCACCGTGATGCTCGGCATGAACGACGCCAGCTACCAGCCCTTCAAGCAGCCGATCTTCGACACGTATGCCGAGGGCTACCGGCACCTGGTCGGGTCGCTCAAGTCGAATCTGCCGGGCGTGCGGCTCACCCTGATCGTCCCCTCGCCTTTCGACGACGTCACGCGCACGCCGACCTTCGAGGGGGGATACAACCGGGTCCTGATCCGCTACGGCGAGTTCGTCCGGTCGCTCGCCGAGAAGGAGGGAGCAACGGTCGCCGACCTGAACACTCCGGTCGTCGCCGCGCTGAAGAAGGCCAACGAGCTCGACCACTCGCTCGCCCCGCACCTCATCCCCGACCGCGTGCATCCCGGCCCCGGCGGCCAGCTCCTGATGGCCGAAGCCCTGCTGAAGGCGTGGAACGCCACGCCGCTCGTCTCGGCCGTCGAGATCGACGCCTCCGCCGGCAAGGCCACTCGCCAGGACAACACACGCCTGGATGACCTGAAGACCGGCGAGACGATCACCTGGACCCAGACCGACGCGGCCCTGCCGATGCCGATCAACCTCAAGGACCCCGTGATCGCCCTGGCCGCCCGGTCCTCAGACGTCGAGCAGGCCCTCAACCAGCAGACCCTTCGCGTGACGGGCCTGACCGCCTCCAACTATCGCCTCCGGATCGACGGCAACGACGTGGCCGAGCTGCGCGAGGCCCAGCTCCGTGACGGCGTGAACCTCGCCGAGCTCGATACCCCGATGATGCGCCAGGCGACGACCGTGCATCACCTGACCCTCCGGCACAACGACATCCACTTCGATCGCTGGCGCTCCTACCAGGTGCCGATGGAGGGAGCCAACTACGCAAGCCTGCCCCGCGTCCTCGAGGCGCTCGACTCGCTCGAGGCCGATGTGCTCGCCGAGCGCGAGCGCGAGGCACGCCCGGTCGCCCACCGCTTCGAACTGGTCCGGACTGGCAAGTGAACAAGCCGACGGAGGCCAACATGCCGCGCCGATTGCCGATCATCGCACAGGCCCTCGCGGCCCTCGCCCTGCTGGTCCCGTGCACCGCCCCGTCCGCTGAGCCGGCCGGGGCGGATGTCAGGGCGGGATTCGCCGAACGCGACATCACGCCGGCGATCGGCATGGAGGCGCCCGGAGGCTACGGCAAGTCCTACCACCGGACGCTCCACGACCCCTGCAAGGTCCGCGCATCGGTCTTCGACGACGGCCGCAACCGCGTCGCCCTGGTCGGTATCGACGCATTGGGCATCCGCCGCGAGACCGTGCAAAAAGTCCGCGCGGCGATCCAGGCCCGCACCGGCATCCCGGCCGGCTCGATCCTGATCGGCGCATCGCACTCGCATTCCTCGGGGCCGGTCGTCTGGATCATGCGCGGCGACTTCGACGACGCCCCGCCGCTGGTCCGGCACCTGGCCTACGACGAATCCACGTGCGTCGACCCGGCCTACCTGGCCAGGGTCGAGACCGCTCTGATTGACGCCGTGGCCGAGGCGAACGACCGTCGCGTCCCCGCCCGCGCGGGGATCGGTTCGGGCACCGAGCCCACGGTCGCCTTCAATCGGCGGTTCCTCATGAAGGACGGCCGGACCGTCACCCACCCCGGCCTGGGCAACCCCGACATCGTCGAGCCGGCCGGGCCCGTCGACCCCGAGGTCGGCGTGATCGGAGCCTGGGATACCCGCGACCCGCACCGCCTGCTCGGCTGCGTCGTGAATTTCTCCTGCCACGCCACCACGAACCCCGGCGGGATCTCGGCCAACTACATCCACTACCTCGAGAAGGTCATCCAGGGCTATTACGGCAAGGATTGCGTCGTGGTGTTCCTCAACGGCGCCTCGGGCGACATCACGCAGGTGGATAATCGCAGTCCCTCCAAATACCCCGACGGCGAGCGCTGGGCGCAGCTCGTCGGCGGCAAGGTCGGCGCCGAGGCGCTCAAGGTCCTGCTGACCATGGAGCCCGGCACATTGACCCCGGTCGCGGCGAGGACCCGCATCCTGACGATCCCCCGCCGGGCCCCGTCGCCCGAACGGGTAAAGGCCGCCCTCGCGCTGGTCGAGCGCAAGCCGGGTTCCGGAGTCGACCCGACGGCTCTGACGTTCGCCAAGGAGACCGTGTTGCTGGACGCCCTGATCCGCAAGAGCCCGACGGTCGAGGCCGAGGTCCAGGCCGTGCAGGTCGGCCCCGCAGTGTTCGTGACGACCCCGGCCGAGTACTTCTGCCGCTTCGGCCTGGAGATCAAGGCGGCGAGCGGCTTCCCGTACACCTTTCCGGTGTCGCTCGCAAACGGCTGTGTCGGCTATGTCCCGACGGAGGACGCCTTCGGCCCCCACGGCGGCGGCTACGAGACCCGTTTGACGAGCTACAGCAACCTCGAGATCACTGCCGGCAGCCAGATGCGCGATGCCGGCATCGAGCTGGCCCGCCAGCTCCGCCCCGGCCCCGTTCCCGCCTCAGCCCGCCGCCCGGTCTTCCGGGGCGAGCCGTGGTCCTACGGGAACGTCCGGCCGGAACGCGAGTGACTGCCGTCGCCCGATCGATCAGGCCACGGCATAACCGGTGTGGGGCCGGACCTTCTCCGACTTGAAGGCGAGGACGATGCGGTCCTTGGAAACTCCTGCCTCCACGAGGTCGCGCGCGACCCCGGACTCCGTCCCATCGCGCTGGATCCGGAATTTCCCGTCGATCAGGTCGATGTGGATGACACAGCCGTGCACGCGGTGCTTGTCCCAGCCGACGCTCATAAGAAGGTAGTGGTCGCGCTGCCGGTCGAAGACGAGCTGGCGCTCGTTTTCGCCATACGCGTACGGATACTGCGCGTAGTCGGTGAGAACGCGTTCGATCAGCTCGCGATCGGCATCGAACCTGGTATCCATGACGCTTACTTCCCTTCTCCCTTGCGGTCCAGGAACCCCTGATTCTTGAGCCAGGTCTCGCAGAGCTTCGGCCAGGCCTTGAACGACGGCTCGGCTGGGACGCGGTAGGCGGCCACGCCGCCGCCGAGGCCCAGGCCGTGCGGACCCCGCTCGAACAGGTGCAACTCGACCGGCACACCCGCCTTGCGCAGCGCCAGGGTAAAGAGGAGGGCATTCTCGGCCGGAACGCCCGTATCAGCATTCGTGTGGGCCAGGAAGGTCGGCGGCGTATCCTTCGTCACCTGCCGCTCGTTGGACAGGCTCTCAACCAGTTCCTGCGACGGGTGGTCGCCCAGCAGGTTGCGAAGCGAGCCCTTGTGGCCGTACGGGGTGGCCAGCGCGATCACCGGATAGACCAGGATCATCCGATCGGGCCGCGAGCTGACCCGCTCGATCGGGTCGTCCGAGTCGGACTTGCCGGCGTCGAAGTGCGTCCCGGCCGTCGACGCGAGGTGCCCGCCGGCCGAGAATCCGAGCACGGCGATCCGGTGCGGGTCGAGCTGCCACTTCTCGGCATTGGCCCGAACGGTGCGGATGGCTCGGCCGACGTCGTTCAACATCGCCGGGTGGTGGTAGCGCGGGCCCAGCCGGTACTTCAGCACGAACGCCGTGACCCCCAGCGAGTTGAGCCACTCGGCGACCTGCTTGCCCTCGTGATCCATCGCCAACCCGCCGTAGCCGCCGCCCGGGCAGACGACGACCGCCGAACCCGTCGCGTTCTCGGGGCGAGCCTTCCACATGGTCAAGGTCGGCACATCTCTGTCGGGATCGTTCCCGACGGCGCCGGGCGTGCCGTTCGGCCAGAGCTTGATGACGTCAGGGGGCTCCGGCGCCGTCGCCGGGGACTGTCCCCGCGCCGTGCCGCTCGCCATGCCGGCCAGCACGCCCAGCCCCGCGATCGCCGCCATGATCCGCACCCCCGCCCCTCGGATGGCCGTTCGCATCGTCATTCCCCCGGTTGTCGCTCACCGGCCGTCCGCCCGGTCCCGCCCGGTCCGGTCCGGCTGCGTCCCGGACAGTTTGACCGGACCGACCGGCTGCGTCAAAGGGCTCATCCGACAGCCCGTCACCTGAAATGACAAATCACGCCGCCAACTGCCAAAACGGCAGGCCAGATTCCTCGCTCTCAGCAGATCGATCTTCGTAAACACCTGACTTATTTATTGTTACAACAACACACCTACGAAGGCACAGCAGTTGCATCAAGGGCGGTGCAGATTGTCGGGAGGTCGTACGCACACCGCGTCGGTCTCCGCATTGCGCCGGGCGGCCGAGGCCCGGCCGACTCACCGGACAACGACCAAGGAGATCCAACGTGGCGAAGATCTTGGCCTACGAAGAGGAGGCCCGCCAGAAGCTGGCCAGCGGCGTGAGCAAGCTGGCCCGGGCGGTGCGCTGCACGCTCGGGCCCCGCGGCCGCAACGCGGTGATCGATAAGGGCTGGGGCAGCCCGACGGTGACCAAGGACGGCGTCACGGTCGCCGAGGAAATCGAGCTGACCGACCCCTATGAGAACATGGGCGCCCAGCTCGTCAAGGAAGCCGCCTCCAAGACCTCGGACGCCGCCGGCGACGGCACCACCACGGCGACCGTCCTGGCCGAGGCCGTCTACAAGGAGGGTCTCAAGGCGCTGGCCGCCGGGGCCGACGCCATGGCGCTGAAGCGTGGGATCGACCGCGCCGTCGCGGCCGTCGTCGAGCACGTCAAGGGTCAGAGCAAGAAGGTCTCGGGCAAGAAGGAAATCACCGAGGTCGCGTCGATCGCGGCCAATAACGACAGGTCGATCGGCGAGAAGCTCGCCGACGCCTTCGAGAAGGTGGGCACCGACGGCGTCATCACCATCGAGGAGGGCAAGGGCTTCGAGACCACGGTCGACATCGTCGAGGGCATGCAGTTCGACCGCGGCTACCTGAGCCCCCACTTCGTCACCGACCCCGAGCGGATGGAGGTCGTCCTCGAGGACGCCTACATCCTGATCTACGAGGAAAAGATCAGCACGCCCACCAAGCTGATCCCCGTCCTCGAGAAGATGGCAAAGGCCAACAAGCCGCTGTTGATCATCGCCGAGGACATCGAGGGCGAAGCCCTGGCCACGCTCGTGGTCAACAAGCTCCGCGGCATCCTCAAGGTCGCCGCCGTCAAGGCCCCCGGCTACGGCGATCGCCGCAAGGCGATGCTCGGCGATATTGCCGTGCTCACCGGCGGCAACGCCATCTTCAAGGACCTGGGCGTCGACCTCGAGAACGTCCAGCTCACCGACCTGGGCCGCGCCCGCAAGATCACGATCGACAGCGAGAACACCACGGTCATCGAGGGCGCCGGCACCACCGACGCCATCAAGGGCCGCGCCGAGATGATCCGCCGCGAGATCGAGGGCACCGACAGCGAGTATGACCGCGAGAAGCTCCAGGAGCGGCTCGCCAAGCTCGCCGGCGGCATCGCCCAGATCAACGTCGGCGCCGCGACCGAGACCGAGATGAAGGAGCGCAAGGCCCTCGTCGAGGACGCCCTGCACGCCACCCGCGCCGCGATCGAGGAAGGCGTCGTCCCCGGCGGCGGCACCGCCCTCATCCGCGCCACCGCCGCGGTCGAGGGGCTCAAGCTCTCCGGCGACGAGCAGTTCGGCGCCGACATCGTCCGCCGCGCCATCGAGCAGCCCGCCCGCTACATCGCCGAGAACGCGGGCATGGACGGCGCCGTCGTCGTCAGCCGCATCAAGAAGAACAGCGACCCCCGCTACGGCTACGACGCCGAGAGCAACAGTTGGGGTGACATGTTCGCCGCCGGCATCGTCGACCCGACCAAGGTCACGCGATCCGCGCTCCAGAACGGCGCCTCCGTCGCCGGGCTCCTCCTCACCACCGAGGCCATCATCGCCGAGCCCCCCAAGAAGAAGGAAGCCGCCGGCCACCACGATCCGCACGGTCACGGCGGCGACATGGGCGGCATGGGCGGCATGGGTGGCATGGGCGGCATGGGCATGATGTGAGCCGCCTCAGCCTGACGACGTGAACCACACTGATTCGTGAACCGACAAGACATTCTCTCCCCACACAACTGAAGCGAAGGACGAGGATAGATGGCCAAGCTGAATATTCGCCCGCTCGAGGACCGTGTCGTCATCCAGCAGATCGAGGCCGAGGAGAAGACGGCCGGCGGCATCGTGCTGCCCGACACCGCCAAGGAGAAGCCCCAGCGCGGCCGGGTGCTGGCCGTCGGCCCGGGCAAGCTGCTCGACTCTGGCGAGCGCGCGGCGATCGGCGTCGCCGAGGGAGACGAGGTCCTCTTCGGCAAGTACTCCGGCACCGAGATCAAGCTCGACGGCGAGGAGATCAAGATCCTCCGCGAGTCCGACATCCTGGCCAAGATCGTCAAGTAACGACTCTCTGTCATTGGTCATTGGTCATTGGTCATTGGTGAGCCGAACGCGGGCCCCAGGGCGAACCGCGGACGACGGCGTACCCCAGGCGAGCCAATGACTAATGACTAATGACGAATGACCAATGACAAAGGAGACAAAGACGGTGGCTAAGCAACTCATCTTCTCCGACGCCGCTCGCCGCAAGCTGTGCGAGGGCGTCGACACCCTCGCCCGCGCGGTCGGTACCACGCTCGGGCCGACGGGGCGGAACGTCATCCTCAGCAAGTCCTTCGGCGGCCCGACCGTCACCAAGGACGGCGTCACGGTCGCCAAGGAGATCGAGCTGGGCGACCCGTTCGAGAACATGGGCGCCAAGCTCGTGAACGTCGTCGCGTCGAAGACCTCGGACGTCGCTGGCGACGGCACCACCACGGCGACCATCCTGGCCCGCGCCATCTATCGCGAGGGGCTGCGGAACATCACCGCCGGCGCCAACCCGACGGCGGTCCGCCGCGGCATCGAGAAGGCCGTCGAGGCGGCCGTCTCTGAGCTGACCGGCAAGATCTCCCGCCCGGTCTCCAAGAAGGAGGAGATCGCCCAGGTCGGCTCCATCTCGGCGAACAACGACCCGACGATCGGCAACATGCTGGCCGACGCCGTCGAGCGCGTCGGCCGCGACGGCGTGATCACCGTCGAGGAGGGTAAGACCGCCACGACCACCCTCGAGTTCGTCGAGGGCATGCAGTTCGACAAGGGCTACCAGAGCCCCTACTTCGTGACCAGTCCCTCCACCATGGAGGTCATCTTCGAGGACGCGCTGATCCTTCTGCACGAGAAGAAGATCAGCAGCCTGCGTGAGATGATCCCCCTGCTCGAGAAAGTCGCCCAGTCGGGCAAGCCGCTGCTGATCGTCTCCGAGGACCTCGAGGGCGAGGCGCTGGCCACCCTGGTCGTCAACAAGCTCCGCGGCGTCCTCAATATCTGCGCGGTCAAGGCCCCCGGCTTCGGCGACCGTCGCAAGGCCATGCTCGGCGACATCGCCGTGCTCACCGGCGGTACCGTGATCAGCGAGGACCTGGGGCTCAAGCTCGAGAACATCCAGCTCGCCCAGCTCGGCCGCGCCAAGCAGGTGAAGGTCAACAAGGACAGCACCACGGTCATCCAGGGTGCCGGCAAGAAGGCCGAGATCCAGCGGCGGATCGACCAGCTCCGGCGGCAGATCCAGGAGACCGAGAGCGAGTACGACAAGGAGAAGTTCCAGGAGCGGCTGGCGAAGCTCTCCGGCGGCGTGGCGCTGATCCGCGTCGGCGCGCCGACCGAGGCCGACATGAAGCAGACCAAGGCCCGCATCGAGGACGCGCTCCACGCCACCCGCGCGGCGGCCGAGGAGGGGATCGTCCCCGGCGGCGGCACCGCGCTGCTCCGCGTCATCCCGGCCGTGCAGAAGGTCTATGAGTCGCTCTCCGGCGACGAGAAGCTCGGCGCCGCGATGATCCTCCGGGCGCTCGAGGAACCCGTCCGCTACATCGCGTCCAACTCGGGCCACGATGGCGCGGTGATTGCCGAGGAGGTCAAGAATCGCGAGGGCTCGGTCGGCTTTGACGCCAACACGGGCCAGTTCGTCGACATGTTCCAGGCCGGAATCGTCGACCCCACCAAGGTCACCCGCTCGGCCCTCCAGAACGCGTCCTCGATCGCCTCGCTGATGCTGACCACCGAGGTCATGATCACCAACATCAAGGACGACGAGAAGGACAACGCCCCGCGGGCCGAGGGATCGGTCCGCTAGGATCGCGGAGAGGCGGCTAGCGGCTGGTGACTGGTCGGACGAGCCATACGGCGAGTCCCAACGAGGACACCGTTGGTGCAAACTGGTGGCCGGTCGTCACTTGCTGCTAGCCGCCGCTCACCAGCCGCTCCGCCCGTTTCGCGATCGGCACCCCGAGGCGTATGATATCCTGAGAGGAGCAGAGTCCAGGCGCACAGGGCCGGGCCCGCTCGCCGCTACCTTCATTCCTCCCGTCGAGACGCCATGCCGATGGCTGCCACGAAACGCGACTTCTACGAGGTTCTCGGCATCGCCCGGGATGCCTCTGCCGACGACATCAAGAAGGCCTATCGACAGATGGCGCTCAAGTTTCACCCGGACCGCAACCCGGGTGACGACGAGGCCCCCAAGAGATTCAAGGAGGCGGCCGAGGCCTACGAGGTCCTGTCCGACCCCGACAAGAGGCAACGTTACGACCGGTACGGTCATGCCGGCCTGAATGGCGCCGCCTTCCACGACTTCCGCTCGACCGACGACATCATGTCGGCGTTCAGCGACATCTTCGGCGGCGGACTGTTCGGCGACCTGTTCGGCAATCGTCGCCGCGGCCCACGGCCGGGCGCCGACCTGCTGATGAAGATGGAGATTGATCTGCTCGAGGCGGCGCGGGGCACGACCCGCACCATCGACGTCAACCGGCAGGATTTCTGCAACGAGTGCAACGGATCGGGCGCGCGCAAGGGTACGGTCGCCACGACCTGCAATTATTGCGGCGGGCGGGGCCAGTTCGTCCAGACGCGCGGGTTCTTCCAGGTCGCCACGACCTGCCCCGCGTGCGGCGGCGAGGGGGTCCGGATCACCGATCCCTGCCCGTCCTGCAAGGGCGCGGGGCGAGTGCCCTCGACCGTGCACCTCCAGGTGAACGTCCCGCCCGGCGTCGAGAGTGGGATGTGGCTCCAGCAGCGCAACCAGGGCGAGCTCGGCGACATCGGCGCGCCGCGGGGGAATCTCCGCGTGCAGATCATGGTGCGCAAGCACCCGTTCTTCGACCGCCGCCGCAATGACCTGTACTGCCAGGTGCCGATCAGCTTCGCCCAGGCGGCACTCGGTGCGCAGGTCGACGTGCCGACGCTCGACGGCAAGGACCACCTCGAGGTCCCCCGCGGGACCCAGAGCGGCGACATCCTGCGGCTCAAGGGACGTGGGATGCCCGACCTCGGCGGCCGTGGCCGCGGCGACGAGCTGGTCGAGGTCGTCGTCGAGACGCCGCGCCACCTGACTCCCCGCCAGGAGGAATTGCTTCGCGAGTTCGCCGAGATCGAGCACGAGCAGGTCAGCCCACGGCGCAAGAGCTTCTTCGAAAAGCTGCGCGACTATTTCACCGAAGAGGAGCCCCACGATTCCGAGGAGTCGTGAGCGGCCGCCGCGAGCCCCGTCCAGCCAGATAGCCCGCGGCCCGATGCGAATCAGGAGCCGATCATGAGCGACCCGACCAGTGCGCCCAGTAACCCCGACGCCGAGACACCGCGCGATCCCCAGCAGTCCGACGGACAGGCGGCGGCGTCCCCCGACGACGTCGCCCGGCTGACCCGCGAGTGCGACGACCTGCGGGATCAATTGCTCCGCGCCCGCGCCGAGTTCGCCAATTATCAGAAGCGCTCGCGCCAGCAGGCCGACAGCGACCGGCTCTATGCCGTCGGCTCCCTGGCCAAGGACCTGCTCGACCCCCTGGATAATCTGGCCCGCGCCGTCGACGCGCTTCGGAGCTCGGGCGTGGAGGGGATCACGGCGGGCCTCGACATGGTCCAGCGCCAGCTCCTCGATGTCCTGGCCAAGCACGGCGTCGAGCCGATCGATGCCGTTGGCGCCCCGTTCGACCCCAACTTCCACGACGCCCTGCTTCAGCAGCCCACGTCCGACCATCCCGAGGGCACGGTCGTGAGCGAGCTGAGCAAGGGATACAAGATCCGCGACCGTGTCCTCCGCCCGAGCAAGGTGGCCGTCTCGGCCCGGCCGGCGTGAGACTGATCGCCAAACGTGACAGGCCGTGGCGACAAGGGGACCGGCTCCGACTCCTGGAGGCCGACCCCTTGCCCTTCAGCCATCAGGAGTCGTCCGATGCCGACCTACGACTATATCTGCGACGAGTGCAAGCACGAGTTCGAGGCCTTCGAATCGATCAAGGCGGACCCGCGCAAGGATTGCCCCGCGTGCGGAAAATCCAGCCTGCGCCGGAAGATCGGCCCCGGCGCCGCGATCCTGTTCAAGGGCTCGGGCTTCTACCAGACGGACTATCGCAGCGAGTCGTACAAGAAGGCCGCGCAGGCGGACAAACCATCCGAGGGGGCCGCAAAGAGTTCGGGATCGGGGGATTCGTCCTCATCCTCACCCTCGCCGACCCCCACGGCAACGACCGGCGGCTCGTCCACCACGCCGAGCCCCACACCCTCCGCGACGAGCTGAACCGAGATCGCCATGATCCAGGGACGTTGCCCGATCTGCTCGAAGTCCTACGAGATCGCCGCGCTCGACGATCTGCCGTCGTTCCCTTTCTGCTGCGAGCGCTGCCGCCTGATCGACCTTGGCCGCTGGGCCGACGGCAAGTATGTGATTCCCGGCTCGCCGGTGCCGTCGACGCCCGCAAATCCAGCCGCCGACGAGGACGACCCGGCCTAGATTGATCGAAGCGGCGGCCGCCGCCAAACCGTCGAGGTGACCGATGACGCACGACGCCGCGGCGGCCAGGACCGAGCCGGGCCGATCGAACAGCCCCGTCCACCGCCGGGCATCGATCGTCGAGAACGTCCCGATCGCGCGCGACACCTACCGCATCCGGCTGGCGGACGCGGCGATCGCCGGCTCGATCCGGCCCGGCCAGTTCGTCATGGTGCGCCCCGTGGCCGGCGAGGAGAACGACCCGCTGCTCGGCCGCCCGCTCGCCCTCTATGACCTGGCCCGGGACGCCTCCGGGACGCCCGTGGCCTTCGACCTGGTCTACCTCGTAATCGGCCGGGGCACCGCCGCGCTGGCGCGGTGCCAGCCCGGCGAGAGCCTGCCGGTCTGGGGCCCGCTGGGCAATGGTTTCGGACCGGCGCCAGGCGGCCCGGTCGTCTTCGTGGCCGGCGGCATCGGCCAAACGCCCTTCCTGGCCCTGGGGCGCGAGTGGCTGAATCCCGGCCCCGACGGCCGGATCTGTCCCTCCGCGACGATCCTGTACGGCGTCCGGACCGCGGCGCTCCTGGCGGGCGTCGAGGATTTCCGCGCGGCCGGGATCCAGGTCGAGCTGGCCACTGACGACGGCTCGGCCGGCCACCACGGCTTCGTAACCGAGCTCCTGGCCCGGCGCATCGAGCGCGGCGAGGTCCCCGCCCGGATCGTCGCGTGCGGACCGCCCGCCATGCTGGCCGCGGTCGCCCGGATCGCCGAGCAGCACGGGGTCGACTGCGAGGTCTCTCTCGAGAACCACATGGCCTGCGGCTTCGGCGCCTGCTTCAGTTGCGTCGCCCCCATCCACCAGCCCGACGGCACGGTCGACCTGAAGCGCGTCTGCGTCGAGGGCCCCGTCTTCTCCGCCCGCTCCGTCGCCTGGGGCGGATAATCCATCACCTCCCCGCCTCGCTTCGATTTTCTATCGCCCCTGTCGATTCCCGGTTCTCCCGTTCGTCCACTCTGCGAGCGGCCGGCTGGCACCGGCCGCGGTCCTACCCTTTTTCACGGGAGACTCGTGATGAAGCTCGGTATCGCGTCCTCGGTGTTGGTGATGGGCCTGTTTATGGTTGCGCCGACGGCCCCCGCCGGCGACAAGGCCGCTTCCTCGGCCGCTCGCCGGCTTGAGGCCCTGAAGGGACTGGCCGGCGACTGGGTCGAGATCGGCAAGGACGGGAAGCCCACCGACCGCATCGTCAGTTCGTTCCGCGTCACCGCCGGCGGCACCGCCATCCAGGAGACGATGTGCCCCGGAACCGAGAAGGAAATGGTGACGATGTATCACCTCGACGGAAACGACCTGGTCCTGACGCACTACTGCACCCTGGGCAACCAGCCCCGCCTGAAGGCCGAGCCCGGCGACGACGAGCGCCGCATCGTCTTCAAATTCAACGGCGGCACCAACCTCAAATCCGACGGCGACCTGCATATCGACCATGCGACTCTGACTCTCATCGACAAGGACCACTTCCGCGCCCACTGGACCGCCTGCAAGGATGGCGCGGCCTGCCACGATGTCACGATGGACCTGGCCCGGAAGTCGAAGTAAGACCGAGGACGCCGCCCGGAACGCAGACGGTTGATGTGATCCTTCGATGTCGAACAGGAGGTGCCCGTGCCGAAGTTCATGCTGATTCTTCAGAGCAAGCCCAGTAGCCGAGGCTCGGCCTCGCCCGAGGAGACCCAGCGTAGGGTCGAACGTTACCAGGCCTGGGTCGACGGGATTCGCTCGAGCGGCCGATATGTCTCCAGCGAGAAGCTCGGCGAGGAGGGCGGAAAGGTCCTGGACGGCCGGAGCGGACGGGTCACCGTCATGGACGGACCCTACATCGAGACGAACGAGGTCGTCGCCGGTTTTTTCGTGTTCCGAGCGGCGGACTACAGGGAGGCGATCGCGATCACGCGCGAATGTCCCTTCCTGGAGGAATTCCAGATCGCGATCCGCCAGACCGACCCGATGGGCTGCGGGGGCGAGTGACAGGCGGAAGGGTTGTATCCGCAACAGGACCGAGCCTCCGCCCCGCCGCCAGGAGAGGCGGAGGCTCGCTCGTTTTCGAAGGCATCCGGTGACAGGTTCGACTCCGGAATTGATGAAGCCCCGCAACCATCGGATCGCTCGTCTCGCGTCGCCGAATCGCTGTCCTCAGGATGGGGTTCAAGGGGAATCGACCGGGACCAGGGTGCAGCGTTCTCAGCCGTCCTCGGAAATCGCCGAGGATCCCAAGGAACAAATCCACCATGCAATCACGGCGAAACCCACGGTCGGTCTGCGCCGCATCATGGGCCATCTCTCATCGGTCCTGTTGCGCGTATCGACCGGCCTGCGCCGTCATAATTGGCGTTCATCCGATCCCGCGGCAGGGGACAATGGCGGGAGCATCATCTCTACCGTCGGCAAGCTCCACCTGCTACTTTCTGTCATCCGCTCTCGGACGAGCGATCTTTTCCGGCCCGGAGGAGTAAGTGACGTGCACGAGGCCGAAGCCCGCAATCCTCGCCCTCCCGACTCACACCGGACAGGTCTCTTCCATCGGATGCGCGAGGCCACCGGCACGGTCTACGGGGACATCGGGACATCCGTCCTCTATACCCTCGTGGAGATCACACGCGAGACGATTCGGCTGAAGCATCACGCCTTGGGAGAGGAGCAGGTGAATGCCCTGCTCGAAGGCGGCGGCTCGCTCCTCACGACGCAGGAGGCCCTCGGCAGCCTCAGCCTGGTCTACTGGGCCCTGATCTTTCTGACGGTCAAGTATGACCTGCTCATCATGAGGGCCGACAATCGCGGCGAGGGAGGCACCTTTGCGCTGTGGGCGCTCCTCCGGGGATACACGGGGCGGATCCTCGGGATCTCGGCGATCGGCTATCTGGTGGTCGCGGCGGCGGGACTGCTCGCCGCCGACGGCGTCATCACGCCGCCGATCAGCCTGCTCGGTGCCTACGAGCCGCTCGGCGAGCAGTGGGCGGTCGCGCTGGCGCTCGCCAGCCTCTTCCTGCTCTTCAAGCCCCAGTGGCGGGGCACGAGCCGGGTCGGCGGATTCTTCGGCTGGTTCATGATGCTCGTCTGGTTCCCGTGGATTGCCCTGAAGGGCCTCCCCTGGATCGTCCAGCATCCCGAGGTGTTCCGAGCGCTGGACCCGACCTACGCCCTCGCCTTCCTGTCGCAATTCCCGAGCCTCGGGGCGTTCGTGATCCTCGGCGTGGTGGTTCTGGCAATCACCGGCGGTGAGGCAAAATACGCTGACATCGGCCACTTCTCGCGGCCAGGGGAGGGGGAGACCGGGGCCGGGCAGAGCCTCGATCCGAAGAACTCGGGCCGCCGCCCCGTGATGTATTCATGGTTCTCCCTGGTCCTGCCATGCCTGCTCTGCAATTACGCGGGCCAGGTCGCCTACCTGCTGGAGCGGGGCGTCCCGCCGAGGGCGAACACCTTCTATGCCCTGACCCCGAGGACGGGCGACCCGACGGTCGATAGCATCATCCTCGGCGTGGACCTGGCCGTCTCGGCCGTCGCGGCCTTCATCGCGTCCCAGGCGCTGATCACGGGGATGTTCTCGATCGTCAAGCAGGCGATCGCGCTGGGGTTCTGCCCGCGCTTCGAGGTGAAGTACACCAGCCGCGAGGCGGAAGGCCAGGTGTATATCCCGGCCGTCAACTGGGCGATGTTCCTCGGTTGCGCGACGATCACGCTGGTCTTCCGCACGTCCGGCAACCTCGCCGCCGCATACGGAATCGCCGTCACCGGAACGATGGGGATCACGACATTGGCCTTCGGCTACGTGGCGTATTACCGCTGGGGGTGGGGCATCGGGAAGGTCCTCGCCGTCTGCGGGCTAATCATGGCCGTGGACCTGCTGTTTTTCCTGAGCAACCTCCTGAAATTCCTGCACGGCGGCTACTTCCCCATGGCGATCGCGACGGTGCTCGTGACGATCATGCTCACCTGGCAGTGGGGCCGGTCCGAGCTGGCCAGGGCGTTCTACGCCTTCGGGATCGCGCAGGGGAAGAGAGTGTCCTGGCTCGTCGCTCTCCGCGACAAGCTCGACGAGATCCGGGTGTCGGTGGAGGAGAACCTGCCTCAGGCCCGGGCGCTGGTGCAGGGCCGGCGACGGCTCGGCGAGACCGACCGCGCCTGCGTCTTCCTGTGCTCCCGGCCGATCCGCGGCCTCGACGACTACCTCCCGGTGCAACTGCGGGTCTTCCTCAAGAAGTACGGCGTGTTGCCGGCCCACATCACCCTCTTCCACGTCCATCAGGTGGCGGTGGCCGAGGCCCGGGGGGGCGCGGATTTCGAGGTGGTCAACCTGGGGCGAAACATTGTGGCCGTCTCCGGGACCTATGGCTACATGGAGCGGCCCGACGTCCGTGGCGGCCTTCGCGAACTCCAGCGTCGGGGGGAGATCGATATCCCATCGGATCGCTGGATCATCATGGTCGGTGAGGAAGATATCATCATCGGCGACGATGTCACGACCTGGCAACGGGCACGGCTGCAATTGTTCCGGCTTATCCTACGCCTGTCCACGCCGGCGCACCGGTTCTTCGGCCTCTCGTACGATGCCGGGGTGTCCAAGGAGTTGATCCCGGTGGAATTCAGCCGGGAGGGGGTCAGGGTGACTCTGCCCGAGCTGGAGATCGTCGAGCCGCCGAGCGAATCGACCGGGTCATGATTCCCGTCGGCGGCCCTTCGCATGGCCGGCGGATCCCGGGGAGGCGAGGAATCATGACGCGAAATGCATCGCTGCCGCCGCCCCTCCGAGCTGGCCGGCCGGGGGCTCGAGTCCGTCGCCGTGCGAGCCGGCCCACGGCTTCCCGGTGGTCGCCGTGCGACCGGCTCTCCCGTACCCGTCAGGGCGAGGAGGCAGGCCGTCCGCCGGCAAATTCCGCGAGCGTCTGGCGCTGGGCTTCGGGCGGCGAGCTGGCACGGACACCGCCGCCGATCTCGTTGACGATGTGGGTGATCTCGCTGCCGGCCCGGCCGTCGAGCCAAATGGTCGTGAGGTGGTGAAGCTTCACCCCCGGGGCTGACGGGACCTCGATGGCGCTATGGGCCTTCGCGGGCACGTCGCGGAAGTAGCAGTACACACCGATCCCCCATGCTTCGTGGCGGGCTACCGTGTCGGCGACCTTGTACGAGGCGAAGCCCGGCGTCGTACCGCTCATCCAGGAGGACGGGTCGGGGACGTCGTAGGGCATCTCGGACTGGTACATGTAGACGCGGCCGCCCTCGCCATTCCACACGGTCTGGTAGCGCTCGTGGTGCTCGTTGAACAGGCCGTAGATGGTCACGTCGTCGCCGTTGACCACCAGGCCGTTGTGGGTCGGGTTGACGTCCCACCCGACGCCCTTGCCGTGGTCGGCCCGCCAGATCCAGACCTGGTCGGCGACGACGTGGCGGCTGTTGATCGCCAGGCCCACGTCGTTGCGGCCCGGGGCCGGCCCGCCGGTGCGCACCGTCAGGTCGTAGAGGAACGTGGGGTTCGCGGCGTGATCCGCCCGGGCACCCGGCGGGCCGAGCTCGACGAGCGTGGGCGAACTTGCCGGCCCGGCGTCGACGATCAGCCCGGCGATCGTCACGCCGTCCACGTCGGCCACCGCGATTGCCGGCCGGCCACTCGTCGGCATGAGCGACGGGACGCCGAGCCCCAAAAGGATCGTCTTGGGCCGGGTGACTCGAAGCGTGTCGTCGAGCTTGTAGACCCCCGGCGTGAACAGGACGTGCTTGCCCTCGGCCAGCGCGGCGTTGATGCCGTCGGCGTTCGCCGATTCCGGCCGCGCGACGTGGAACCGGTCGAGGGGGATGCTCTCGCCCGGGGTGACCCCACTGGCCCAGCTCGGCCCCCTCGCGTTCCTCTGGAGCGCCGGGACGAAGACGCCGAACCGGCCGGAGGCGTCGACGATGAGATAGGGCTTCTCGCGAATGACCGGCGTCCGTTCCACGACGGTATACGCCGGGTTCGGGAACGTCCCGGCCGGCTCGTTCGTGCAGCCCACGAACACCATGTTCCAGACCGCGTTCTGCCAGCCGCCCCAGGTGCTGTTGCGCGAGAGCCACTGCTGCTGCGAGGCCGGCACGACCTTGCCGTCAACGATCGAGTCGGCCAGGAACCCGCCGCTGGCGTAGCCGACGTTCCCCTTCGGGCCCCAGTCGAACAACTGGAGCTCGCCCTTCACGTGCAGCCGACGCAGGGGAGCAGCCTGGGAGATCGCGATCCGGGTGACGCCCGGGATGGTCTCGTACGGCACATTGGCCGTCGGCGTCACGGCGAAGTTCTCCAGCGTCCGCCAGAAGTTGTTCAGCGCATGGCCGTTCGGATCCCACTTGGCGTTGACGGTCACGTTCCCGTTGATCTGCACGTCGTCGGGGCTGCGTCCCAGCCCGGCCACGTGGGTGTAGAAGCCGACCTTGAACGCGAGGTCGTACTTGCCCGGCTTGAAGAGCAGTGCGAACCGCTCGGGGCCGAACTGGTTGGCCTCCATCTTCTTGAAGATCTCCGAGGCGACACGACCGATCTCGGCGGCGGGCATGCCCGCGTCGAAGACGTAGACGTTCGGGCCGAGGATCGTCCCGTTCGCCGCGGCGGCGGGATCGGCCGCGACGGCCGCCGGAATCGCGGCGTAGAGGACCGCCAACACGGCCAGGGCGCGAAGCGTCGATCGCGGTCGGTTGAGCATCATCGAGGTCCCTGAGGCTGCGGAGGTAGAGAGGCGCCGTCTCGCAGGCAGCTCTCTTGAAGAGACGGCCACGTGGAGATGTAACGGAGATCCATCGCGCCGGCGATGGCGGGAGGCCATCCCCGGCCGCGATCACACATATGTTACCATTCATACGCCCAGACGTACGACGTCAGAGTCGTCGGCTTCGGGTCTCCGTACCGGTGGCCGTCGAGCTCCTCGCCGTCCCTCCAGACCAGGCGAAGCCCGTCCTGGAACGGCACCGGGTCGTCCTCGTGGAATCGGTACGCCGAGAACCGATAGGACGACCCCGGTTGGTCGGGGTCGCCGTGCGTGAGGCCGGCGACCGGGTTGTGGTAGATCCCGGCGTTGAAGTAATAGGTTCCCAGGAAGTAATCCTCGGTCCCGGACGACATCCAGACCGGCTCCTTGCGGCCGTTGGGATAGGCACGGAGGCATGCCTCGAGGTAGTTGAAATTGTCGCTAATCGCCTCGAACGTCACCGCGTAGAGCATGCCCCGCGACTTCGTGTCGAGGATCGTCACCTCCTGGAGGGGCTTGGTCGGGACCTTCTCGAGGCGGTGCAGCCTCAGACGTGCCGAGGCCGGCAGCGTGATCCCGCCCAGCCGGACCGGATAATCCGTCAGGCCGCGCACGATCCACCAGAAGATCTGGGGCGTGCGCACCGACGGCGCCAGGCTCGCGGTGACCTTCACTCCCTTGCCGAAGGGAATGCGATACGTGTTGTAGACGCCGCTCGGCCGACCCGTCTTGCCGATCCGGTTCGTCCCCCAAGGGGCCGAGTCGTTGCCCCAGCCGATGCCGTGGCCGAGGAACAGGGCCATGTCGATGCCCGGACGCTCCTCGCCGTCGACGTAGATGCGGATGCGGGTGTCCCCCCAGCCCGGCCAGGAGCCGCCGAACCACATGTGCGTCAGCGTCCCCGCGCCGTCCTGCCGGAACAGGACCTTCTCCTCGCCGGGGGTGATCGTCACCTCCTTGCCCATCCCGCCGAGGAGCTGCATGGGCAGGGCCGGGGCGCGGGCGTCGTCGGCGGGGCGGCCCGAGGCGGTCGCATCGAGATCGCCCGGCCGGGTCGGTCCCGCGAAGGTCCACAGGCCCGCCGTAACCAGCAGCAGAATAGCGAGGCCGATGCCGCGCGCGTGTAGCTTCCACATCATCTTCTCAACCTTTCTCGGTGGGGGTAGCCGGGGAAATCGTCCATCGAACGGCGCTCAATCGACGTTGTCGAAGACGATGCAGACCTTGCCGCCCTGGCCGGCGGCCGCCGTCCGATACGCCTCGTCGGCGCGATCGAGCGGCAGGCGGTGCGTGCAGGTCCGGTCGGGATGGAGGCCCCAGCAGTCGAGCCGCTCGACCAGCTCCGCCATGTGGCCCAGCGAGGTGACCCACGACCCGAACAGCGTCACCTGCTTGTGGATCAATTCCTTCGACACGTCGAACGTCACGTTGTTCCCCTCACCGACGAACGCACAACGTCCCCAATCCCGGGTGGCGCGGAGCGCCAGCAGCCGCGCCGCCGGGGCGCCCGAGCAATCGATGGTCGCCTCGCAGCCCCGGCCGCCGGTCCGATCGAGGATCGTCGACAACGCCGAGTCGTCGGACTCGATGGCATGATCGATCAGCCCCAGGTCACTCGCCAGCGCCAGCCGCGATGGCGAGAGATCCGCCCCGAGGATCGGACCGGCCCCGAGCGCCCGCCCGAGCATCGCCGCCGCCAGGCCGACCGGCCCCATGCCGGTGATGAGAAGGCGATCGCGGCCGCTCAAACGAATACGGAGCAACGCCTCGTAGGCCGTGCCGAACCCGCAGGCACACAGGGCACCGTCGACATACGACAGCGAGTCGGGAAGGCCAATGCAGTCGACCTCCTCGGCCAGCAGGTACGGGGCGTGGCCGCCGTCGCGCTGCCAGACGTAGGCGGCGCGGCTCGGCCCATGACAGCCGATCTGATAACCGTGCCGGCACTCGTCGCAGACCCCGCATCCCGAGATGTGATAGATCGCCACCCCGTCACCCGGGCCGAGCCTCTGGCAGCCCGGGCCCGCCGCGACGACCTGCCCACACGGCTCGTGGCCGGCGATCACCCCCTGGTACGCCTCTGGGCCCTTGCCCAGATGCTCGCGGTAGATCGCCCGGATATCGCTCCCGCAGATCGACGAGGCATTCATGCTCACCAGTATCTGGCCCCGGCCGGGTTGGGGAACCGGGTACTCCCGGAATGCCACGGTGCTATCGCCCGGCAGCACCAGGCCGGTCATGGTCTCGGCGGTCGCATTCATCGTCACGGAGGTCCTTCCTTCAGGGAGGGGTGATCTCGCCGCTCGGGTCCCAGAGGTCTTCCCACGACTGGCCGTCTTTCCAGAGGAAGACCTGGCCCTTGATCAGGCGGTTCCTCTGGTCGATCGCGGCGATCTGTCGCATCTCGTCATCGGTGAGCGGCTCGGCGACGGCGGCCTTCAGGTTCGCGAGGTACTGCTCGCGACGGACTGAGAATGGGATCGGCACCTGGCCCCGGCGGATGGCCCACTGGAGGCAGACGATCGCCGGGTGCACCCCGCGCCTCTCCGCGATGCGGACGAGGCCCGGGTCCTCGATGTCCACGGTGTCGGCGGCGGTCCGATCCCGCTCCGGGCGGTTGGGCGAGCCGATCGGACAGTAGCCGATCGGCACAATCCCGCGCTCGACCACGTAGCGGAACAGCTCCGGCTGCTGGAAATGGGGATGCAGCTCCATCTCGTTGCATGCGGGCGGGATCCGGGCGTCTCGGAGCAGGAGTTCCAGCTTGGGTATGGTCATGTTCGAGGTGCCGATGTGGCGGGCCAGTCCGCGATCGACGAGCGCCTCCATCTGCCGCCAGGTCCTCATGAACTCATCGTGGATGTAGGGCCGCGCGCGTGGCCTGCGCGCTCCGACGTCGCACCCCGGCGGATGGTGGTTGGGAAACGGCCAGTGGACGAGATAGAGATCGAGGTACTCGAGCCCCAGGTCGGCGAGCGAAGCCTCGCAGGCGGGCGAGACCTGTCCGTCGCCGTGGCGGTCGTTCCAGAGCTTGGAGGTGATCCAGAGGTCCTCGCGGCGCACGCCGCCGTCGAGGATGGCCCGGAGCGATCGGCCGACCTGCGGCTCGTTGCCGTACACGGCCGCGCAATCGAAGTGGCGATAGCCCACCCCGGCGGCGCCGAGGACGGCCTCGGCCACCTGCTCGGCGGTGAACCTGTCGGACCCGAAAGTGCCCAGGCCGATGGCCGGGATGGCCGCGCCGGACCGGAGCCGTCGCTTCGGGACCGTGGCCGGATCCACCCCGTCGTCCTCGATGGCGAACGTCCCGGGCCTGGCACGTTGTTCGATCACGCGAGAAACCTCCCCTCCGCCGATCGGGCGAGACATCGATGCGGCGACGTACGGGCGGCCGGTGGCCACTCGCTGTCTGGCGAGTCCCGCCGTCGGCCCTCGATTCTAGACTGTCCCGCCGCCGATCAGGGCCTTGATTCCGCCGGATATTCTCGATATCACCCGGATATTCTCGAACCGATCCTCCTGGCCCTGCGGTGAACCCACGAGATGAGTGCCCGAACTTCGGACCTGGTGAAACCCGAGATCGCGACACGGGTCCGCGAGGGGAGCTATTTCTACCTGCACGGCCGGCGGACGGCCGATCCCAGGCTCGTGGTCGTCTGTGGCGGGCGCGAGACCTGCGCCGCCGACTACGTTGTGGACCGGACGGATTTCCCCTATTACGGGCTCGAGTGGGTGGAGCGGGGCCGAGGAGACGTCTGGCTGGCGGGCCGCCACCATCGCCTCGGCCCGGCCGCGGTCTTCTGCTATGGGCCCGGGGTCCGTTGCCGGATCCGTAGCGACCCGGCCGACCCGCTGGTCAAGTGCTTCCTGGACTTCGCCGGGGCGGAGGCGGAAGCAGCGATGGCCGTCGGCCGGTTGCGCCCGGGCCGCCTGGCGGGGGTCGCAAGCCCGGCGGAGCTCTCCGAGGTCTTCGACGCGATGCTCCGCGACGCCATCCGGCCGATCGCCGAGGCCCATCCCCTCGCGGCGGCCTACCTGCGGGTGCTCATGCTGAAGATCCGGGCCGGACGCGCCCCGCTGCGGGCCCACGGCACCGCGAGGCAGGAGACCTTCCTCCGCTGCCGCCAGTATCTCCGCGACCACTTCCGGGACCATCGCGACGTCGAGTCGGCCGCCGCGGCGATGGGATTGACCCCGACGTATCTCTGCCGGCTGTTCCGCGAGCACGGCGAGGCCAGCCCTTATCAGTATCTCCTGCGTTTGCGGATGAACGAGGCGCTCGACTTCCTGCTCGCCTCCGGCGGACAGGTCAAGCAGACGAGCTTCGCCTGCGGGTTCCGCGACCCATCCCACTTCGCCCGGCTCTTCAAGCGGATCCACGGCCTGACGCCGCGCGAGCTGGTCGCGCGCACCGGGCGAGGCGCCGGCCGCCCCGATTGACCGACGCCGCGCGGCCCCTCGGCCCCCCGGGCGGCCCGCTGCTGGACCCGAAGTCCGACACCGATCGTCTCCCCTGCCGACCGCGTCTCGTTGTCATCGCGCGGGGACGCCCGAATAATGATACCGGGGTCGAGCGTTTGCGATGCGATGAGGAGACAGTTAATGAGCCAGGAATCGGGCGAGGTCCCGGCCTTTGCGTGCTGTTCGGCCGGGATCGGCCGCTGGTTCTGGGTCGCGTGGGAGAGCGAGTCCGACGCCCGTGCCCTCGCGCCGCCCCTGGCGTCGGGATTTGAGGCGAATGCCTCCCGTGCCGAGGCCAGGGCCATCGAACGAGTCGGCGGTGAGGTGAAGCGCCTCCCCGGCAAATGGGCCTCCGGCTACAGGCGGGGCGGCGGCCGTCAGTCCTCCGTCCGTCGCGCCGGCCAGGAGCCCGAGTCCGGCGAGTCCAAGCCGCCGAAGGCTCGGATCAGCCGGTTCGCTGGCCGATCCTCGCGCGGCGGCGGGTCGACTCGCCTGTCATTCCTGTACTGCGTGACCGAGCGCGAGCCGCCCGATTCTCTCGGTCACGTCACGGTGGCCAGGCATCGGATTGTGAAGCAGAACCCCCGCAAGATCCACGTCGACCCCGAGCCGTTCGATGAGGACGAGTGGGCTCGTCGAGCCGATGCCGATGCCGATGCCGACGGCGGCGGGGAATCGTCGGCAGACGCTTCGAAGCAGCGCACGCTGGCCGTCGATCGGGTGATGCTCAGGACGGAGGGACGGTTCCGCTGCCGTCATGCGCAGCGTGAGCTGGTGTTCTACGCCAGCGAGGAGGACGGCCTTCGCGACGTGGAGGCGGCCTTGACCGAGAAGCATGGTTGGTGCGCCGTGCTCGGCGTGCGGTTCCCCTGCACGGCCGAGTCGATCAAGACCGCCTATCGACGGCTTGCCATGACGTCGCATCCCGACGCCGGCGGCGACGCCGCGCGGTTCCAGGAGATCGAACAAGCCTACCGCGAGGCCCTCGCCTATTTCGCCAGGGCCGACGACGCGACCGCCTGAATGGTGGACTTCCCGCCGCGCTTCCCTTGCGGCTGCCAACAGAATGGGGACAGGCTCCGAGTCTTCGAAGTGCCTGTCCCCAGTTCGTTGGAGGCTCTCACGAATCCGCGGCGGGGCCGCTCATCCCAGCCGGCTCTCGGCGCGGCGGAGCAGGTCGGCGACCGGCAGCCCGTGCGGGCAGGCGGCCTCGGCGGCCGCGAGGTCGGCGCGGGCGATGTCGCGGGCCTCGGGCGAGAGGGCCTGGAACAGCTCGCGGGCGCGGGTGCGCTTGCCGTAAGCCTCGTCATACCGGAGGAAGCGGAGGATGTCGGCCACCGCTATCCCGCCGGCCGCCGGTCCGCAGTGGTGGTCGCAGCCGTGGCAATACAGGTGAGCGGTCGCCTGCCGGTACTCCTCCAGCAACTGCTGATCGCGGAGCGACAGCTTCGGCCGTGCGGCCGCAGCGAGGTTGTCGCGGAGCTGATCGCGATTGGTCATCTCGCTGACGACCGCCTGCATCCGCCCGTCGTGGAAGATGGCCTGGATGGCGGCCTGCTCCTTCTTGAAGCCCTTCTCCATCAGCCCCTTCAGCTTGTCGAGGGGATTCGGCCCCTGGGGCGCCTCGGCACCCCCAGAAGCCCGGCCGCGGCCGCGGCCACGCCCACGACCACCGCCGCCCGGTCCCTGGGGGGTTCCCTGCGACTTCATGGCCACCAGCCCGAGGTTGGCCTTCGCCGCGGCATCCAGCGCCCGGCGGATCGCGTCGCCGTCCATCGTCTGGAAGTTGTACGCGATCATGATCTGGTCGATCCAGCCGCACTCGGCCGCGGCCGTCACGATCTCGGGGAGCATGCCGTCGTGGCAGCTCAGGCCGCAGAAGCGGATCTTGCCTGACTTCTTCAGCCGCTCGAACGACGCCTTCACCTCCGGATCCTTGAGCAGCGCGATCTCGCGACCTTCCAGCCCGTGGAGGTAGTAGCAGTCGACGTAATCGGTCCGCAGCCGCTTCAGGCTGCCGTTGAGCCGCTCCTCGTAGGCCGCGGGATTCTTCTTGTTGCGGCCGTTCTTGGTGACGAGGTAGACCTCCTTGCGCATCTTCGTGCGCTCGAGGACCACGCCGAGGGTCTCCTCGGCGCGGCCGCCCTCGTAGTTCTCGGACGTGTCGATGTAGCGGACGCCGGCGGCGAGCGCGGCCTGGACGAAGCTTGGCTGGACGGCCCAGCTCGTCCCCATGCCGAGCGCCGGGACCTTCTGACCGGTCTTGCCCAGTGTCACCGTGGGCAGCTCGGTCGTGTCCGCCAGGGCCGACCCGGCGGGTACCAGGGCCGCGGCACCGCCCGCGACGGCCGCCGTCTTGAGGAACTCTCGTCGACTGCCGCCGCCGATCCCGTCGTTGCGCGTGCCGTCCATCGTGCCCGCCTTTCCGCAGGGTGTGGAATCCCCCTGGCCGGGAGGAGTATCGAACGCCAGCCTCATTGTGCCCGCGCCGCGCGGCCATGGTCAACAAGGTTGCAACAAGACTTCAACAGGTCGACGACCAGGGGGAGGACCACCTTCGGACGGGCGATCCTCCCCCTTGTTGATCGCTGACTTCATGAGGTCGCTGCCTCAATCCCTGGGCGGAAGCGTAGGCAGGTCCATGTTGATAGGCAAGGGAGGCAGTTCCTCGGCCGGCGGGCCAGTTCCGCCGGACGGCTGGACGGGCGAGGCCGATGAGGGCGTCGCGGCGCGGAGGGTCGGGCTGAGGGCCCCACCCGCGGCCGCCGGCGACGTCAGGCGGCCGCCTGGCATGCCTCCTCCGCTCGCGGCGATCCGGTTGCCGGTCGCCGACGATGCCATGCCGGCGCCCGGCAAGGGCGGGGCACCGTCGCCCGACGTCAGCGTCAGGCCGGAGCCCGAGGGGATCGGTGACCCCGCCGAAGGACTACTACCCGTCCCAGCTCCCATGGCCCCGCGGGATCCCGCACCCCGTCCGTTCTGCGAGAGGAACGGCTGCTCCGACGTCGGCACGTGCGGCGGCAGCGGCGTCGGGGCTGGGCCGATCGGCCCGATCGGGGCCGGCATCGGCGGGAGGTTCGCGTCCTCCGTATTGGGCGGCGGGTTCGGGTTGGTCGGGTCGGGAACGGCCGGGGCCAGGGGCTTGTACGGCATCATCGGGCCGTCCGGCCGCATGTGGTGCTGCTTGTGGGCGGCCTGAATGTCGCGGGCCTGGATGTAGGCCTTGCGCGGCTGCGGGCCCTCGGCCACGGCGATGTTGTCGTAGGCCAGCAGCGTACCCTTGGCTTCCTCCAGCGCAACGATCGAGATGTTATACGTCGTCTTGTACTGGGCCTCGGTCGCGACGGCCGTCGCATACTGGCTGACCGCGTCGAGGAAGCGGTCGATCGTGATCCGGCCCTCCTCGTAATAGGCCCTCTGGGCGTCGAGCCGCTGCGCGGCGGCGGCCCGCAGCCGCGAGGCTGTCTTGAACTGCTTGTAGTTGGCGTCGATCTCGAGGAAGAACCGGGCAAGTGAGTGCGTCGTCTGGTGCACCACCTGGGCCAGGTACGCCCGCGAGCGGAGCAGGATATACTGCGCCTGCCGGGTGTTCGCCAGGGGATACCGCATACCCAACGGCATCTGCAACGTGAAGCCGACCTGCCAGGTGATGAAATTGTTGTAATTGCCCGGGTTCTGGTTGAGGCCCGCGGCCCGATCCTGATTGGCGATCACCGGGTTCAGGGCCTTCAGCGTCGCCCCCGTCATCACCGCCTCGGCCGAGTCGAGCTGCTGGCCCAGGCCGTTGAACTGGTACAGGGCGTTCATGCTGAGCTGGGGGAGCAACTGGTTGCGGGCGATGAGGAGCTGGAGTTCGGCCACCCGCACAAGGATCTGCTGCTGGACAATGTCCGGCTGGAAGCTGAGCATCTGCGCGAGGCTCGAATCCCAGTCGGGCTCGAGGCGGGCCTCGGTCGGCGGCGTGACCGGGATGATCCGGCGATTGTCGGCCGGCGGCAGGCCCAGCAGGTTGCGAAGCTGCCGCTCGGTGGTGATGACGTCGGAGGTCCGCGTCACCAGGTCGAGGTTGAACTGCTCGAGCCGCTGCTCGGCCTCGGCGACGTCGGCGATCGTCCCGCGGCCGACCATGAGCTCGGCCCGCTCGCGATTGAGGATCTCCTCGGCGAGGCTGACGGCCCGGTCGGCCGACCAGAGCTGCACATGCGCCTGGGCGAGGTTCCAGTACTGCTGCTCGATCGACCGGACCTCGGCCATGACCTCGGCCTTGAACCGCCAGACCGCGGCATCGGCGTTGAGCCGGGCGATGACGATCGGCGCCCGGTTGGCCTCGAGGCCCACCGGCGGGCCGGCCGCCTGGCCGGGCAGGGGGGCACTACCGAGCAAGGGCTGGGTCAACGTGAGCTGGAGATTGGTGGTGTAGGCCGACGGATACACCAGGAACGAGCTGTTCTGGTACGACCAGTTGACGTTGTGCACGATGCCCATCAAGGCACCGGTCGCGGTCCGCTTCGACAGCCCCGTCTGGAAGGTGGCCGAGTCGTTGACCGAGACGATCGGATACCTCGTGCCCGAGAGGCTCAGCGAGCCGCCCTGCACACCGTTGTTGAACGGCTGGGTGCTGTTGCCCCAGAGGAGGCTGGTCGTGAACGCCGTGTCGAAGTTCGAAAGCGCCGTGGCGATCTGCGTCTCGAGGATCGCCGGGTCGTACACCGTCTGGAGGGTACCCGAGCCCAGCGAGCTGGCCACGCCGGCCCCAGCCCCGGTGTTCAGCGGCGTCGGCTCGAAGCCGCCGATCGGGATGCCCTGGGCACCGAAGGCGATGACGCGGACGACCTCGGAGTTGTCCAGGCCGATCCGGATCGCCTCCGGCAGCGTCATCGGCCAGACTTCCTGGGCCTCGGGGTCGTTGGTGGTCCGGGGCTTGGCCACCTTGGGCATCTGCATGGGCAGGCTGGCGCTCAGCAGGGTCGCCTTCTTGACCTCCGAGTCCTCCCGCGCGACCCGGTCCATGTTGTCATGGGGGACCGGCTTGGATTCATCGATATAGGGGAGCTTCTGGCACCCCGAGGCCAGGATCAATGTCGCGAGCAAGGACGCCCGCGTCCATCGGTTCCTGCTGAAGGTCAATCGCATGGCCAGCCGTCCTTGACTAAGATCGCCATGTGACGAGGTATGACGCCCGTCGTTTTCGGGTCGCGCCGCGCCGTCCCTGGCTTGGCTACGTCTCTCGCGCAGGTCGCCGGCCCTCACGGACGCCGGCCGGACCCGCCGTCGCGCCCGCGGCGACGAGGTCCCATCTCCACCATCCCGCCGGCCTCGCGCCGAGTCAGACCGCCGCTGCGCCGACGCGCCGCCGCGAACCGACCGGACATGAGACGCGAGCCACCGGGCGCAACTCTGTCCCGTCCATCAAACCTTTGACTTATCGGATTGAATCGGATTGAGCAGACGTGCGACTTGAAGCGATGAGGCGGATTCTATCGACTTTTCCGATCCAGCCTAGCCCAAAAACGCCGATCTCGGCGCCTCCGGCGACCGGAAGGCGAACGACGACGAACCGGCGGCGCCGGAATCCGGCCCCCGCCGGTACGAAAAGGACAGCGAGATCGGTCGACTTCCCGCGGATTCACGCCGAGTGCACCGCGGCGCCGGCTGCCGGGGCGCTGTCCACGGTACGCGGACGCGGGAACTCGACATACGGGCGGCCGAGCTTCCGCTTGAAATAGATCACCTCGCCCGGGTCGGTCCCCTCGAGATAATGGCCCGCGAACTGGAGCAAGTATCCGCCGGCGAACAGCCCGAGCGCCAGCAGGAACAGCGGCCAGGAGAGCCGGCAGAGATAGATCGGGACGAACAACGCGCCGAGGAACGTCGGCGGGATGCCGATCATGTGGAGGATGAAACTCGTGGGGTTGGGGTGCCGCAGCAGCCAGTGGCGCACGCGTGGGTCGGGCGGCAAAGAGGGCTCGATCATGATCGGGATGTCACGTCGGAAAGAGGGATCGGCCGGTGTCGAGTCGATGCATGCCGGGGCGCCGCTTGACGTTCGCCCAGGCGACGGTTAGCCTGACGGCTTCACGCTATTACAACATACCAGACCGCGCGGCCGCCGCAACGAACGCACAACGATTTCCACCCGGGCCGGGATAAGGCGGTCGCGGGGGCCCGCCGTTCCTACCAGGGAGATTCAGTAACGATGCCGTACGAAGTGACGCTGATCCGCGGCGATGGCGTGGGTCCCGAGCTGGCCGAGGCCACCAAGATGTGCATCGAGGCGACCGGCGTCCCGATCACCTGGGACGAGCAGGACGCCGGCGTGGACGTCATGGCCAAGCTGGGCACGCCGATCCCCGACAGCGTCATCGAATCGTGCCGCCGCACGAAGGTCGCACTGAAGGCCCCGATCACGACGCCGGTCGGCACCGGGTTCCGCAGCGTGAATGTCTACCTCCGCCACGCGCTCGACCTGTACGCCTGCGTCCGGCCGTGCAAGATCTATCGCGGCGTGCGGACGTATTACTCGCAGGTGCCGGTCGACCTGGTGATCATCCGCGAGAACACCGAGGACCTCTACTTCGGCTGCGAGTTCGAGCAGGGCAAGCCCGAGACGGCCGAGCTGATCGCGGACATCAAGCGGCTCAACAACAAGGCGATCCGGCCCGACTCGGGCCTCTCGATCAAGGCCATCTCGATCACCGGCACGCGCCGGATCGTCAAGTACGCCTTCGAGTACGCCCGCAAGCACGGACGCAAGAAAGTGACCTCCGTCCACAAGGCCAACATCCTCAAGTACAGCGACGGCCTGTTCCTGGAGGTCAGCCGCGAGGTCGCCAGGGAGTATCCCGACATCGAGTTCGAGGACCGGATCGTCGACAACATGTGCATGCAGCTCGTCCAGAAGCCCGAGCTGTACGACGTCATGGTCCTGCCCAACCTGTACGGCGACATTGTGTCGGATCTCTGCGCGGGCCTGGTGGGCGGCCTCGGCGTCGCGCCGGGGGCGAACGTCGGCGAGGGGGGCGCGGTCTTCGAGGCCACGCACGGCTCGGCGCCCAAGTACAAGGGCCAGTACAAGATGAACCCGACCGCGCTCATCCTCTCGGGCGTCCTGATGCTCGAGCACCTGGGCGAGACGCAGGCCGCCCAGCGGCTGGACAGGGCGGTGGCGCGGGTGATCGAGGAAGGCAAGGACGTGACCTACGACATGAAGCCGCACCGCGACGACCCGACGGCCGTCGGCACGCTGGAGATGGCCCGCGCCATCATCCGCGCCATGGAAGCCGGTGCTTGAGCGACTTCGTCCATGACGCTTACATCCGTTTGATCGGGGGCAAGGACCGCCGGGTGCCCGCGGTCCTTGCCCGCGCGGTGCTCGGGCTGGCGACGGGAGGCTATCGCCTTGCTGTCGCGGTCCGGAATCATGGCTACGACCGCGGCTGGCGGGCCATCGGTCGCGCGTCCGTGCCGGTCGTCTCCATCGGCAACCTGACCGTCGGCGGCACCGGCAAGACGCCGATGGTCGAATGGGCCGCGCGCTGGTTCCGTCAGCGGGGCCGGCGCGTCGTTATTCTGAGCCGTGGATACCGCCAGACTCACGGGCTCAACGACGAGGGGCGCGTCCTGGAGGAGAACCTGCCGGACGTCCCCCATCTCCAGGACGCCGACCGCGTCCGGCTGGCCGGGATCGCCGTCGATGAGCTCGAGGCCGAGGTGCTGGTCCTGGACGACGGGTTCCAGCACCGAAGGCTGGCGCGCGACCTGGATATCGTGCTGATCGACGCGCTCAACCCGTTCGGGGGCGGCCGGCTGCTGCCCCGGGGACTCCTGCGCGAGCCGATCTCGTCGCTGCGGCGGGCTGGTGTGATCGTGCTGTCGAGGTCCGACCTGGTCGCCGAGGCCGACCGGGCCGCCATCCGCGCCGAGGCCGAAAAGCATGCCGGGCCGCTCCGATGGGCCGAGGGCCGTCATGCCCCGATCGACCTGCTCGACGCGGAGGGAGGCGTCTCGCCGCTCTCGGCGATGGCCGGCGCGCGGGTCGCGGCCTTCTGCGGGATCGGCAATCCGGAGGGTTTTCGGCGCACACTCCTCCCCCTCTGCGAATCACTCGTGGACTTCCGCACCTTCCCCGACCATCACGACTACGATCGGGCCGACGTCGAGTCGCTGGCGGCCTGGGCCCGCGACCGGGGCGCGGATCTCGTCTTGACCACTCAGAAGGATTCGGTCAAGCTCCGCACCGCCCACCTTGGAGCCGTGCCGCTCCGGGCCCTCCGGATCGGCCTCGAGATTGTTGCGGGTGGGGATGTCCTGGACGACGCGATGGCCGGGCTGCTGCCCGGTTGACCGCCCGGGTGAGCCGGGCGACGAGGAGTTGCCGTGAGCCGCGCGAACGGATTCGCCGCCACGCCGATGATTGCGACTGCGCTCGCGCTTGACGTGCGCAAGCCGCCTGCCCGCGCCATCGGCGAAGGCGGTGCGGCATGAAGGTCGCCGTGTTCTGCCCGAACCTGATCGGCGACACGGTCATGGCGACCCCGACGTTCCGCGCCCTGAAGAACGGGCTCGACAGGGCGTCGCTCACAGCCGTGATCCGGCCGCACGTCGCGCCGACGCTCGACGGCTGCCGCTGGTTCGACGATGTCATCCTCTTCGACCATCGCTCGTCGAACCGCTCGAATCGCACGCTCGCGGTGGTCGGCCGGCTGCGCCGGGAACGCTTCGACCTGGCGGTCCTCCTGCCGAACTCGTATCGATCGGCGCTCGTGGCCCGGCTGGCCGGCATCCCCCGACGGCTCGGCTACCAGCGCCACGGTCGCGGTGTGCTGCTGACCGACGTGCTTCATCACCCGGTCGACGCCGGGGGCCAGCGGCTTCCCGCTCCGATCGTCGAGACCTATCTGAAGCTCGCGCGCTACCTGGGCTGCCCGGTCGAATCGACCCGGCTGGAGCTGGCGACCACGCCCGCCGACGAGGCCGCCGCCGATCGCGCCTGGGCCGATCTGGGCCTGGCCGGCCTCGACCCGGTCGTCTGCCTCAACACGGGCGGAGCCTTCGGCCCGGCGAAGAACTGGCCCGTCGAGCACTTCGCCGCCCTGGCCCGGCGGCTCGCCGACGAGGCGGGTGCCCGCGTACTGGTCGTCTGCGGGCCGAGCGAGCGGGAGAACGCCCGCGCGATCGTGGCCGCCGCGGGGCACGACCGCGTCGTCAGCCTGGCCGAACGCGAGCTGAGCATCGGCCTGACCAGGGCCTGCATCCGCCGGGCAACGCTCCTGATCACGACCGACTCGGGCCCCCGGCACTTCGCGGCGGCCTTCGGCACTCCCGTGATCAGCCTGTTCGGACCCACGCACATCGCCTGGACCCGGAGCCAGCACCCGCTGGCCTGGCACGTACGGCACCCGGTCCCGTGCGGGCCCTGCCAGCGCCCTGTTTGCCCGAAAGGGCACCATCTCTGCATGAAAGACCTCTCGCCGGAGAGCGTTCACGCCGTCGCTCGCCGCGTCCTCGCGAAATCGGCGACCTACAGTTGATTTACAGGAACAGAACGGAAGCGGCCTCGGAGTCGTGCGGAGGGGTGTGGCGATGGCGGTCTGGCTCGTGACGGGCAGCAACGGTTTCGTGGGTCGCCAGGTTCTCGAGGCGCTCGGCGGCGATCGCGGCCCGGACCTCGGATCCGACGCGGAGGTCGTGGTCGTCGGCCGAAAACGCCCGGCGTCCGACCTGCACCATCGGTTCATCGAGGCCGACCTGAATGATCCCGAGCGTCTGCGCGACGCCCTCCGAGACGAGCGGCCCGATTACGTGATCCACACGGCCGGCAGGACGCCGCCGGCCGCCGATGACGAGCTCTACCGGGCCAACTTCTGGGCGACGGTCCACCTGCTGGGGGCCCTGAGGAGCCTGGGGAAGCCGATGCGGATGGTGCTGACCGGCTCCGCGGCCGAGCTGGGCCCCGTCGCCGCCGAGCGACTGCCGGTGGGTGAAGACTACCCGGCCGATCCGGCCGAAGCCTACGGCCGGAGCAAGCTGATGGCGACTCGCAGCGGACTGGCCGAGCGGCCGCCGCTCGAGGTCGTCGCCGCGCGGGTGTTCAACGTCATCGGCCCGGGGCTGCCGCCGACGCAGGCCTTCGGCGCCTTCGCCGCCCGGCTGGCTGAGCCGGGGCCGGACCCGCTCGAACTCCCGGTCGGCCCCCTCGATACCCGCCGGGACTTCGTCGACGTCCGGGACGTCGCCCGGGCGATGATCGCACTGGCCCTGCGCGGTCGGTCCGGGCAGGTCTACCACGTCGGGACCGGTTGTTCCCGCGCCGTTCGCGAGGGGCTGGACCGCCTGGTCGACTGGAGCGGACGCTCGGTGGTCCTCCGCCACGATCCGGCCCTCGTCCGCCGACACGAGATCCCCGACTCGCGCGCCGACATCGGCCGGATCGAGGCCGACACCGGCTGGCGGCCGTCGATCCCGTTCGAGACCACCCTGGGCGACCTCTGGGCGGAGGCGCAGTCGCGACAGACGACCAACCTGTGGAGGACGCCGGCCGCGCCGGCGTCGGAACGTCCCGCCTGGCGCTTGCCATTGACCGCCTAGCCGGCGTCCCTATAATCGCGTCCGGCTTCCGGCGAAGCGATTCCGGCCGTCCCCGCGCGGGCACCGCGAGAAGCGTATCGACGGACGCGAGTCGCTCGACTCCCCGAAGCGGGTCGACATCCGGGCCGAGGATCACGGAGGATCGCGATGGCCCATCGCCGCAGCCTGATTGCGATCATCTTGCTCGCCGCGTGCCTGCACGGCCTCGGCATTGCGCGGACGCTGCTGCCGGCCCAGGACGGCCTCAAGCTGATCCGGTTCGCGCGGCAGTTCCAGAGCGATCCCTGGGCGGACGTCGTGCGGGGTGCCGACGTCCATCCGCTCTATCCCGCGCTCGTGGCGATGGTCGAGCCGCCCGTCGCGGCGGCCATCGGCGAGGGCGCGGATGCCTGGCGGATCGCCGCGCAGCTCGTCGCGGCGCTGGCCTCGCTCGTCCTGCTGATCCCCGTCTACTTCCTGACCGAGGCGATCTTCGACCGTCGCGTGGCGTTCATCGCGGCCGGGGTGCTGGCCCTGCTGCCGCGCGTCGCCGAGGTCGGCCGCGAGACCCTTGGCGACAGCCTGGGCCTCGTCGCCACGTTCCTGACGATCTGGCTGGCCGCGCGGGCCCTGCGATCCGGCGACTGGCGATTTGCCGCGGGGGCGGGCGTCGCCGGCGGACTCGGCTACCTCGCCCGGCCCGAGGCCATCCTCCTTCCGGCCGTCATCGGCCTGGCCTGGCTCGTCGATCGCGTGCGGCCCTCGATCCCGGCGCGGCCCCGCGCGGCGCTCGCCCTGTCGCTGATGCTGCTGATCCCGTCGATAGTCATCGGCGGCTACGCGACGATCAAGGGCGGGCTCTCGGAGAAGGTGTCGCTCCGGAACGCCGCCGGCCTCGGACCGCAGGCCACGCTGGTCCGCCCGGTGCCGCAACCGGTGCCGCGCGGACTCGACGACCCGCGCTGGGACTTCTCGCCCAAGGAGGAGACCGACCACATCGCAATCCGGGGGCTGGGCCAGGCGTTTCGGCGTATCTTCGGCCGCTGGTGGGAGGAGCTCGCCTGGTTCTTCGCCGTGATGACCGCCTGGGGCATCGCCAGGCGTCGGGCCGTCCGCCAGGCGATCGGATGCGAGGGCGCTTCGCAGGGGCCAGCGATCGAAGCGCGCCTCCTCGGCATCCTCGCGATCGTTTACCTCGCCGCCCTGCTGCGGCACAGTGCGACGCTGGGCTACCTGTCGGGGCGGCACGTGCTGCCGCTGGTCGTCGCCTCGATCCCGTGGGCCGCGGCGGGGACTTACCTGTGCTGCCGACGGATCGGCGAGCTGCTGCGGCTGCCGCCTCGTGGGGCGCGTGTCGCCCGGTTCGCCGCGCTGGCCTTTCCGCTGGGGCTTTCGATCGCCGTGCAGATGAATCCTTCTCACTCGAACCACCTCAGCCGATGGGGCCACTGGTCAGCCGGGCGCTGGCTCGCCGACCATGCCGCGCCGGGCGAGAAGGTGCTGGACACCCGGGGCTGGGCGCAATTCGTCTCGCGGCTGCCTGGCTACGACTACTGGCACGTCCGGCAGGCGCTGACGGACTCGGCCCTCGCGTATGTGCTCGTCGGGGTCGACGAATTGCGGGCCACCAGCGCTCGCGGGGAAACGCTCCGTGCGCTTCTCTCGTTCGCGGGGACGCCGCTGGCCGACTTCCCGTCCTCGCCCGACGACCCGACGCCGGCCGTCGTGATCTACCGCTTCCATCGCCCGGTCTCATGGGAAGGGATTGCCCGGTGAGCTACGGATCGCTCTGGCAACGGTGGACTCGCGGCGTGGCCTGGACCTGGGTCAACGAGCGCTACCGATCCTGCCTGCCCGAGGACCTGGCCTCCGGCGTGATGGACCTCGACGCCCGCGACCGCCTGCACACAAAGCAAGGGCGTTCGACGGCCCGCGTCGTCTTCCACGCGGGCGAGCGAGCCGGGTCCGCCGGCGAGGCCCCGGCGCGGGGGATATCGGTCTACCTCAAGCGGCAGTACCGGCTGCCGTGGGCGGCCCGGCTCGCCGCCACACTGCATCCCGCGGGCCGGTACTCCCCGGCCGGCGCCGAGTGGGCCCACCTCGAGCACGGCCGATCGCTGGGGATCGAGGTCCCCGAGGTTGTGGCCGCGGGCGAGCGGATCGGACCCCGCGGCCGGATGTCGGCGTTCCTCATGGTCGCCGAGCTGACGGGCTGCGAGGCCCTCCACGAGGCCATCCCGCGGCTGGCCGGGCGGCTCGAGCCCCGCGAATTCGCCACGCTCAAGCGGCGGGTGATCGCCGAGATGGCGCGGATCGCCGCGACCCTGCACGCGGCCCGCCTCTACCACAAGGACCTGTACCTCTGCCACTTCTTCCTCGACGTCGAACGGCTCGACGAGGATCGCGGCGGTGAGTCTCCCAGGCTCGTGCTGATCGACCTCCACCGGCTCTCGTCGACGGCCACGCGCGCAGGCTCGGCCTGGCTGCGCTGGAAGGATCTGGGCCAACTGCTCTATTCGACCTTCGGCGTGGACGGCATCGACGACCGCGATCGGTTGCGATTCTGGCGGTCGTACCGGAAGCGATGCCGGGTCGCCCGGCCGGGTTGGCAGGCGTGGGTCGTGAAGTACCGGGCGGCGCGTTACCTGGCGCACAACCGGAAGCCGCGTTAGGGCGAACGCCCCTCGGGCCGCGAATGGCTATAGCCGCTCGCGGAGGGGGAGCGATAAGACCAGGAAGGCCGACCGCACCACTGCGTGCCGTCGACGGTCGGGGGCCGGAGGCTCCTGGCGGATCCCCGGGGACGGAATCATGCACCTCGCCCTCAATTACCGGACTGTCGACCCGTCACACGGGGGCGCGGAGACCTATGTCGCCGACCTCTGCCGGGCCCTCGTCCTGGGCGGACACCGGGTCGACCTCTACGCCGAGCGCCTGGCCGAAGGCTGCCTGCCCGCCGGGGTGAACGTCGTGAACGTCCCGGCTCCCGGGACGACCAGGCTCGAGCGGCTCTGGAACTTCGCGGATCTCTCCGAGCAGGCCCTGCGCTCGGGAAATCACGACTGCTCCGTGGGCTTCATCAACACCTGGGCGCACGACGTGATTATCCCGCAGGGGGGCGTGCAGGAGGGAAGCCTCCGGGCCAACGCGGCGCGGTTCGCGACGCCCCTGTCGCGCAAGGTCTACCGGCTGCTGAAGACGGCCAATCCCAAGTACTGGGTCCATCGCGCCATCGAACAGCGCCAGTACGACCGCGAGCGCCCGGCCCGCTACGTCGCGGTCAGCCAGATGGTCCGCCGCCATCTCGAGGAGTTCCACCAGGTCCCACGGCAGCGGGTGCACGTCGTCCCCAACGCGATCGACGCGAGCCGGATCGACGTCCCCGATCCGGAGGCCGTCCGCCGCGAGTTCCGCCTCCGCCAGGGCTTCGGTGCCGACGACCTCCTCGGCCTCTTCGTCGGGCACAACTTCGCGCTGAAGGGCCTGCGTCCGCTGATCGCCGCGCTGGGACGTCGGCACCGTGACAACCCGACGAGCCGGCCGATCCACCTGGTCGTCTGCGGCGGGGGCGACGCCGCGCCGTATACCCGCCTGGCCGGCCGATGGGGCGTGGGGGACCGCGTCCACTTCCTGGGCTTCTACCCGGACGTCCGCGATGCCTACTGGTCGTGCGACTTCTTCGCCCAGCCGACCTATTACGACCCCTGCTCGCTGGTCGTCCTCGAGGCCCTGGCCTGCGGCCTGCCCGTGATCACCACCGAGCAGAACGGCGCCGGCGAGTTGATGACCGGCGGCAAGCACGGCTTCATCCTGACCTCGCCGAACGCCGAGGCCGAGCTGGCCGCCGCGCTCGACCGGCTGGCCGACAATCGCGAGCGGCGGGCGATGGCCGAGGAAGCCCGCATCCTGGGCCGGCAGCAGACGTTCGACCTGCACGTCGAGCGCCTGCTCGCCGTGTTCGACGAGGCTGCTCGCTGCCGGAAGGCCCGGGCCCACCTCGGACGCCGGCACGCCGCATCCGCGGCCGGCGTCCATCGGGCCGGCCGGGGCGCTCGCGCGGCGTACGATCAACCGACGGAACGAACGTAGAGTAGGGAGGGACCGCGATGAAAGCCGCACTCCTGGCCGGCGGTAAGGGGACGAGGCTTCGCCCTTACACGAACGTGCTGCCCAAGCCGCTCATGCCCCTCGGCGGCGAGGAGCCCATGCCGATCATCGAGCTGGTGCTCCGCCAGCTCGCGCGGTTCGGCTTCCGCGACGTCACCATCATCACCGGTTACCTCAGCGAGCTGATCGGAGCATTCTGCGGCGACGGCCGGCGGTTCGGCACCCGGATCGACTACCGCCGCGAGACCACGCCGCTGGGGACCGCCGGCGGCCTCACCCTGCTCGAGCGTCCCTCCGAGCCGGTCCTCGTGATCAACGGCGACATCCTCACCACGCTCGACTTCGCCGAGATGTACCGCTTCCACCAGTCCCGGGGCGCGGCGGCGACGATCGCCTCGTATCCCCGCGAAGTGCGGATCGACTTCGGCGTGCTGCTGTTCGACAAGGACCCGCACGTCCTCAAGGGCTATCACGAGAAGCCCGAGTACTCGTTCCAGGTCAGCATGGGCGTTTATATCCTCGACCCGGCCGCCTGGGACTACCTCGAGCCCGGCCAGTCGCTGGGCATGCCCGACCTGCTCGAGAAGATGAGGCGCGACGGGCACGACATCCACTGCTTCCGCGAGCCGTGCTACTGGCTGGACATCGGCCGGCCCGACGACTACGAACTGGCCAACGAGGTCTTCGAGTCGCGCCGGTCGCAGTTCCTCGGCGAGCGGGCGGCCGAGACCCTCAGGATCGGACGGGACCAGTGACGTGATGCAGCTCTCTCCCATGACGGCCTCGGCCCTCGCCATCGCAGCGGCCTACCTGATCGGCTCGATCCCGTTCGGCCTGCTGGTCGCGCGCGCCGTCAAGGGGATCGACATCCGCACGGTGGGCTCGGGCAACCTGGGTGCGACCAACGTCGGCCGCGTGCTGGGGCGGCCGTACTTCTTCCTGGTCCTGCTGCTCGACGGCCTCAAGGGCTTCCTGCCGACGCTCACTTTTCCCTGGCTCGTCGAGCGGGTCGCCGGCCACGTTCCGGTCCACCTTCCCGTGCTGGTCGCCCTGGCGGCCATCCTGGGTCACACGTTTCCGGTCTATCTGCGATTTCGGGGCGGCAAGGGGGTGGCGACGAGCCTGGGCGTGGTCCTGGCGCTCGACCCGATCTCCTGCGCCGTGGCGGTCCTGGTGTTCGTCGCGGTCCTGTGGACCTGGTGCTACGTGTCGCTGGCGTCGCTGGTGGGCGGCGTCGGCTTCGCCGTGGCCCACTTCGCCCGGGACCGCGCGCCTTTCAGTCGCGAGCATATTGCCATGAGCCTATTCTCGATCGCCGTCGTCGGCCTCCTGGTGGTCCGGCACCGTTCCAACCTGGCGCGAATCCGGGCGGGCACGGAGAACCGGGCGAACTTCGGCCGATGCCGCAAACGCGACGGCTCGGGCCTGGGGGGACCGGCGAATCCCGGGCCGTCGCCTCGTTCCGGGCGGATCGGCACGACGCTCCTGATCGTCGTGGGCGTGCTGGGCATGGTGCTCATCGGCGGGACCCTGCTGGTCCGCAACGCAGCGCGATCCGTCGAGGCGGTGGCCGGCCCCTGGTCGCTCAAGGAGACCGATCGCGTCGTCACCGGCCAGCAGCGGGTGGATCGCGTCGCCTTCGCCACCGGCGGCGACTGCCTGGCGGGGATCTGCCCCCGGTACAACACCCTTTTGATCTACAAGGTCGACGCGGCCAAGACCCTGCACCCCGCGGCCGAGGCCCGGCTCGAGGGCCGGCCGGTCGCCGTGGCCTCGCTAGGCACCCGGTTCGCCGTGCTCCAGCGCCCGGATGGGGATACCAAGCATCTTGTGCCCGGATGGTGGGAGGTGTACGACACCCTCGGCCATCGCGTCGGCTCGCGGATCACGGCCGGATTCTACCCGGATGACCTGGCCGCCTCGTCCGATGGCCGGCTGGTGTACGTCCTCTCCTCGGGCCGCTCCGAGGGCGACGAGAAGAAGCCGCTGGCCACGCTCGAGGTCGTCTCGATCGATCCCGAGACGGCCGCCACGCACCCGATGGGCAACGTCACGTTCGACGCCACCGACGATCCCGAACGCCTCAGCCTCTCGGCCTCAGGCCACTACGCCGCCGTCCTGCTGGCCAAGTCGAAGCGGATGGCCGCCGTGGACGTCACCAACCCGTCCGAGCCGCGCCTGATCGGCCACACCTCGATCGCAACCACGGGGACGCCCTATGTCTCGAAGTCGGAGGACGACGACTGGATCATGATGCCCGCCGGCACCGAGGGCACCACCGTCGCCCTCGAATCGCCCCCGGCGACCGCCGGCACCCACGGGAGCGCGCCGGCCTCGGCCCGCGTCGACTACCTCGTGACGGCCCGCGAGAACGAGTCGGCCCTCGAGATCCTCCAGGCGCACCCGCAGCAGCACGAGATCGGCCGGTTCCCGCTGCTCGGCCCGTTCAACCTGGGCCACACCCGGCCCACCGGACTGGCCTACTCGCCCGAACGCGGCATCATCGCCGTCGCAACCCGCACCGGCAGCATCCACGTTGTCGAACTGCGGACACGATAGATTGGAGTTCGGCAACATCTCCGGATTTAACCGCGAAAAACGCGAAAAACGCGAAAAGGAAAACAGGTGGGAGAAGGGGTTTGACTTGCCGCCCGGCCGATCGATCCTCCCTTTTCGCGGGTTTTCGCGTTTTTCGCGGTTCTCATCCTGGACGGCTTGCCGATGGGTCGGCTCGCTGAGCTCGATGTGACTTGCTTTCAGGCGCTCCACGTCCGGTGCCATGCCCCCCGGGGTCGAGTCCGTTCGCCGGGCTCTCCCGGCCCGCGAAGCCCTTGCCACCCACCGCGACGTTCTGGCAAGCTGGAAGCGTCATGTGGAACGACGAATCCCGCCCCACGGTCGACCATGCCCCGCGCTTCTGTCCCGATTGCGGCCACTCCGCGGGCACGGCGTCGTCCGACCTCTGCGAACGCTGCGGCTCGACCCTGGTCCCACAGGGCTATTGCCCAGTCTGCGAGGCCCACGTCCGCAGCCCGATCGGCTCGCTCTGCCCCAAGCACGACGTGAAGCTGCTGGCCGATGACGAGATCCTCCGTCCTCCCGCCGTCGCCGGCGATTCGGTCCGATGGACCACCGTGCGGCGGTTCCCCGACACCCTCGCCGTCGCCGCGGCCGTGATCCGCCTGGAGGCCGAAGGCATCCCAACCTTCGTCGAGGGCGAACGCATGGGCGCCCCGGCCATGTACCGGGTCGCCACCGGCGGCGTGAAGCTCCAGGTCCCCGCCGAACTGGCCGCCGAGGCCCGCGTCATCCTCGACCAGGGCTGGGACTGGCCCGACGACGAGTTCGACCTCGAGGACGACCCGCCGGACCATCACGAGCATGCGGACCCCGCCTCTGTCCGCCCTCGCTGGTCGCTCCTGGCCATCGAGGCCGCGATCGTCCTGATCGCCATCACCGCCTGGATTGTCATGCACGCATTCCGGGATTAGGGCGAATCCCGATGCGCACGCCGCTCTCGCCGCCGGCCGACTGCCCGGCGCAACCTGCCTGGCGATCCGCAATCGATGAATGCTCGCAGGCGCCCATCGTTTCGGCACGTTGGCTTCGTTCGCGCGCTTTCCGGGTCCCCGAACCCAAAGGCCCCTCCGGAAACATGAAGACAGCGTGAAGATTGGCTTCGTTCGCGCGCTTTTCCAGGCTCGACTTCGAATCACTCGTTGACTGCTCGCACTCACCCCGAGATTCGGTAAGTTGGCTTCGTTCGCGCGCTTTCCGAAGGTCGATTGGCTTCGTTCGCGCGCTTTCC
>DAIDHB010000101.1 GCA_027452145.1 Planctomycetales bacterium | reverse complement strand
GACATCACGGCCAGCCGGCCCGAGGCCGATCGGATCGCCGTGGGTGCCCTGGAGCTGCTCAACGCGATCGTGCACATGCTCGCGGCGTGGGCTCTGCTGCGGATCCGCCATCGCGGGCCCGGGGCGTGGTGGTCCGCGATTTGCGCGGCGCTGGCGGTGGGGATGTTCTGGAACCCGGTGGCCCCGCTGCCCGGCCTGTCGCCTGGCGGTCTGGCATCGGTCGTCGGGGCGCCCGGGATCTCGCCGGGGACCTGGGGCATGCTGTTCCTGGCGCTCCAGCTCCTGATCGTGTTCCGTGCCTTCGACCAGGGGCGGCCCGGCTACCTCTGGTGGCTGATCCCGCTCTATGCGCTCTGGGCCAACTGGGATATTTCGTTCCTCCCCGGCTTGATGTTGCTGGCGGTGGTCGTGCTGGGCCATTGGCTCGACGGCGGGCTGCCGTCGTGGCCGGAGTCGGAGGCCGCGGACGCCGCCACGCTCAAGGGCGGCAAGCCCGGCGGCGCGGCGGTCGAGACCGCGCCGCGACCGGTGTCGATGGCCACGGCGCTGTTAGCCCTGGGGCTGTGCGCGGCGGCATGCCTGATCAATCCGTGGACCTACAGGATCTATGTCCTGGCGTTCGACCCCTTCGCTCAGGTGATCTGGCCGCTGCCGAACTCCTTCTTCATCTCGTTCTTCAGCCAGAAGGCGACCGGGGCGCTCCGCAGCTTCTACCTGGTGATGGTGGCGCTCGGCGTGGCTTCGTTCATGGTCAATTCGGCGCGGTTCTCGTGGCGACGGTTCCTCGCCTTCGCCGCGGCGTCGCTGTTGTCGGCCTGCCTGATCCGGTTCAGCATCGAGTTCGCCCTGGTGCTGGCGATGGTGGCCGCGCTCAACGGCCAGGAGGCGTACCTGGCGCGGTTCGGCCGCGAGGGGCGGCTGGGCTCCGGCTGGGCGATCTGGTCCACCGGCGGCCGGCTGGTGACGCTCGCACTGGTCTTCGCCGCGGTGGGGCTCGACATCACCGGGCGGTTCATCTCCACGCCGCTTGCCCACTTCGGCTGGGGCTACAATGCCGACTTCTTCCCGATCGAGGCCGCCGAGTTCCTCGACCGGCAGGACGAGCTGAAAGGGAACGTGCTGAACACGTCGATGGAACAGGGGGACCTCCTGATCTGGAAGGCCTATCCCAAGCGGAAGGTCTACGTCGACGGCCGCCGCGGGGTCTACCCTCGCGAGCTGTGGGGCGAGCTGGACAAAATCCGCGCGGCGATCCGCGACGACGACGTGGCGACCTGGAAGCCGCTCCTGGACAGGTACAAGATCACGGCGATCATGATCGACCCGTATACCTCGGAGAACACGTTCAGGCAGTTGAAGAACGGGCTGTACTGGATTCCGTTCTACGACGACGGCCGGATCGTCATGTACGGGCGGAAGGACGCGCCGGCGTCGGACCTGGCGTTCTTCAAGGCGCACGTGCTCGAGCCCGGCCGGGTGTACCGGCTGGCCAATCCGGTGCCGCCGGTCTCGGGTCCGCCGACGCCCGTCTCATGGATGGACGACCTGTTCCCCAACCGGAGGCTGGGACGGAACCAGATGCGCACCGAGGCGGCCTGGCGCTGGCTGCGGGGCGGCGCGGGCGAGAAGGGAGTCGAACTCCCCGATCCGGCGCGGTGCCTCCTGGCCATCCAGGACGCGCGAACCGCGCTGTCGCACAACCCCGACGACACGCGGGCCTACCGCGTGCTCAACGACGCCTATCGCCTGCTGGCCGCCCAGGAGACCGCGATGCTGATGGGCATCCCGATCACGGCCGCCAACCAGGCGCAGATCAGCATGATTAACACGTCGCCCGAGCGGCTGCTGAACCGGTTCCGCCAGCGAGTGGCCGTGCTGAACTACGCCATCCAGACGACGCCGACACCCCAGACCCCGGAGGACCGGAACGAGCTTTTCGCGCTGAATCTCCAGCTCTTCGAGCTGTACGCCTCGGCGAACTTCGTCGACCTGGCGCGCGATCGGCTCAAGGCGGCGCTGGCGCTCAACCCGAGCAAGGACATCTTGCCGGACGAGGGCCGGATCGCCATGGGGCAACGGCTTGAACAGCTCAATCAGTTCGTCGAGCAGGCCATGGGCCGGCTGGACGAATTCGACATCGAGCAGCAGCCGAAGACGGTCGACCTGGCGATGATGGCGCGGCAGCAAGGGATCGTCGGCGAGGCGATCAAGAAGCTGGTCCAGGCGGACGAGAACAACGACAGCCCGCTGGCGGTCAAGCCGCAGTTGCTCGAGCTATTGTGCGCCACGGGCCAGCCCGACCGGGCTCTCGACATGCTGAACGTCAGCGTCAGCGACCCGAACCTCGGCACCGAGCCGGGCTATGCGCTGTACCGCCAGGGGTTGGTGCTCTACCTGATGGGGAACTATCGGGCGGCGGCCAACCTGTACGAGAAGGCCATCCTGTCGGTCCGGATGGATCGGAGCAACAAGGCGGTGGTCGCCGCCAAGAACATGGCGAGGGGCGAGGAGATGGTCGCCGTCAACCAGTTCCTGGCGATCCCCAGCAGCGTCGAGCAGCAGGCGAGCTGGGAGTTCGACACCGGCATGTGCCTGCTCGAGGGGGGTGAACTGTTCCAGTCCGGGGACACCACCGGCGCGGCCGACCACCTGACCAGGGCATTGACGCTCGCGCCGGACCTGTCGGTCCGGCCGATCGCGGCGTACTACCTGGAGAAGCTCGGCAAGCCCGTGCCCCCGCCGCGCGAGGGTGCCGCGGCGGACAAACCGGCCGCCGCCGGCGGGGCGACCGTGAGCGGGGCTCCTGCCTCTTCCACCGTTCCCCTCGCCCCGACGCCGCCGGCGCCTCCGGGCTCGACCGCCCCCGCGGCGCAGCCGGAGCCCGGCCCGAAGGCGGCGGCCCCGGCCGAGAAGGGCAAGCCGGCCGAAACCCCGAAGGCGGCCGAAACCTCGAAGCCGGCCGGGAAGGCGAAGCCGGACACCGCCAGGCCGGCGGGCGGGCCGTCCGAGGCGAAGAAGACCGAGCCGAGCAAGGCCGGCAAGTGAAGGATTCCAGGGATACCAGAGCGCATTGCAGATGGATGGCGCACGGAGGGACCGGGCCGGCGAGGAGTCTGTCCCGGCAGGGCTCTGAGCCCCCGTCAGGGGGCGATCGGACGTAGCCGGGGGGCGTCAGCCCCCAGGGCTCGGACCGCAGCGCCACTCACCCCTTCCTCC
>DAIDHB010000100.1 GCA_027452145.1 Planctomycetales bacterium | reverse complement strand
GTGGGGAGATCGAGGTTCGTCTGGCGTTCCGGGGGGCTGACGCCCCCCGGCTACGTCCTGACGCCCACTTCGTGGGCTTTCGGGACCGCCTCGAACCTCAAGCTCTCGCCCGTGCGCCACGCAACGGCAATGCGCTCTAGTTACTCTACATTTCGAACCGCCCCGACGGCAAGTCGGCCACTGAGGCACTGACGGTGGTTTCCCCTGGAACAGGAGTGTTTGTCGCATGGCTGCCCCACCCGCCGTCGCAGGGCTGGAGGCGGTCCGGACGGCGGGGGACCGAACCCGCCGGGGCGCGTGACGGACCGGTGGCCTGGCGAGCGGCCGAGGGATGCGGATCCCAGCCGGTCGAGCCCGCCCGGTCCGATGCCAGAGGCCGCCCCGTCCGACGACAATACTTCCGGCGGTGTCTCGCCCCGGCCGATCGACGGATCGTCGATCTCGAGCGGTCGACAAAGCGGGTGGCCGCTGGCGAGCGGTCAGCCTGTGAACACCGCCGGCCCGGCCGGTGCCGGCGACGGCCGCTCCGATCGGGCGACACCTTCGATCGGCCAGGAGGGAAACGGGTGGGAACACGCCGATTTCCGATCCGACTGCCGGCCGCTCCGCAGGTCGGCCTCCAAAGCGAGCCTCAGGCCGAGGACCCATTCCGGCCGATTGGGCCTGGGGCTGCCACGGCTCACATCACCGATTCAACGGTCCTGCCCGCGCTTCGTCTGCCTCGCGATCGTGTTCAGGTCGACGATCGCCGCTCGGTCGCCTGCGTCGCGAACCGTGTCGGCGATCATGTCGATTGTCCGGTACGAGGGATCGACCACCCCGAGGCAGGAGGGATGTGCCAGCAGGCAGAAGACCGCTCGATGCTCGATGGCCCGCGAGACAGCGGCCCGGATCGCCGTGAGGAACGCATCCAGCGACCATCGGCCGGCGCGGAACGCGGTCACGTCGCTGATCGGGCTCATCGGCAGCTCGACCAGTCCTGATGGATAGACGAACGGCTGGGCCTGATCCTGCGCCGCCAGGATTCCCGCCATGACCTCGTCGTCGGGGCCTTCCCGGGAGGTCCCGTTGATAGGGTGCGCCGGGTACTTGCTGCTGGCCCAGGTATACCCCATCTTCAGGAGCATCGTCTGGAGATCGGGACGATCCTCCAGGCCGTCGCTGAACCCGCCCGGCGTGCGGAACCCGGCCGGCGTGATCCCGATCCGCTCCTTCAGGGCCAGCTCGGCGAGACGGATGTTGCCGGCGATAACCTCCGGAACCGTCTTTCCCTCGATCAACCAGGGCGCCCGGCGGAATCGGAACTGGATCTCCTCGCGCTGCCTGGCCTTGACGTTGACGTGGTCGTAAGTGTGGTTGCCGACCGGATGTCCCTCCGCGACGATCTCCTTCAGCCAGCCGACGTCGTCCTGCTCCAGGACCTGCCCGACGGCGAAGTAGTGGATGACGCCGCCGCGGGCCTTGACCCGGCGCCCTGCCTCGACGGCGTATCGCTTCGTCGCCGTGTCGAGGTTGCCTTTCTCGTAGTCCCAGTGGGTCTGATCCCAGGTCGGGAAGTTCCGGCTCATCTCCAGGTCGAGCGTGATCGCGATCAGGGCCTTCGTCGCTCGGTAGCACCGCCCTGACGGGACGGCGCAGCCGCCTCTCGCCGGCCCGGTCCCCGTCAATCCCGTGCCCAGGGCCGCGGCGAGGAAATCGCGTCGCGATGGCCCATGTTTCGTGGAGGCGAACATGGTCATCATCTCCCTTCAGCGTACGGCGTCGGCAGGCACGGGTCGGATCCATGAGACCTGGGTGATCAACAGGTTGAGCGCGGCGAAGCAGACGGCCGTGTTCGTCGCAAACCGCGGCGTGGGCTGGGCCGGGAAGGTGGCGATGGTCGCGTCCCCCACGAGGAACACGTCGAAGTCCTGCGACAGGTTTTTGTATCCCGCCGTGGTGGAGCAGACGCACATATCCGTGTTGTAACCGGCGAGGAGCACGTGCCGGATTCCCTGGCGCTTGAGGAAATCTCGGAGCGCCGGATAGCCCTCGCCGTCGTAGATCACGACGTCGCGCGGCGCGACCTCGATCGATTTCATCACGGGGATCGGCAACTGCCAGAACCCCGGGCCGTCGTAGGCGTCGCTGGCGTCGAGGCCGGGGAATCGCCGGAAATACTCGATCGTCGGCGATCCGGACGAGACGGTGATGGTCGAAGGAATAGGGTTCCCTCGATAGCGGAACGATTCCAGCCTGGCCTTCAACTCGCGCCGACCGGTCTCTCGGTCCTGGTCGCTCGGCTGGGCGCGGAACGAGCGGTAGAGCTTGCTGCGGATCGGATCCTCCCGGCCGGGGAGGCTGTACGCCACCAGGGCGACCTTGCCGCGCATCGACTTGAGGAACGGATTGATGACGGTCGCGGCGTGGTCCAGAACGATCCGGTTCTTCGCCGGCGTGCACTGGAAGGCGACGCCGGCCGGCTCGGGAGTGCGCCAGCCCTGGCCGTCGTCGATGCCCCAGGGGTGAACGACGATGATGGCGGTTCGGTCCGACCGCAATCGGTTGGGTACCTCGATGATACCCCGGGCATTGTAGGAGAAGCGCCAGGCGCGGACCTCCAGGTCGGCCCCGGGATCATCGATCAGCCTGGGTGCCTCGAAGCGCGCCACCTCGCGGACGGGCTCGACGAATTGCGGGTGGTCCGCCAGGATCGGCCGGGCCGCCGGATCGGCGACCGGCTTCAGATGATTCTCGTAGACTCGTGGCGAAGACGACGGCTCCTCCTTGCCGTGGGCCTGAAAGGAGACGCCCGCCAGGACGGCGAGACCGAGCAATTCCGTGATGCGCTGGTTCATGGACCGTCCTTTGTGCGGCTCTGGGAACGCCGACGATTTCCGGGTCGTTCTGGGTCAGGTGCTCTCCGCGGATCGATCTCCTGCCCGCGCGAAACGACGACCATCCTCCATCACCTTTGAAGGAAGCTGAACAGGTCGCGCAACTGCTCGGGGCTCAGCTCCTTGTACAGCGATTCGGGCATCAGCGAGATCTCCGAGTCCTTGAGCTGCTCGACCTCGGCGACGGCGATCCTCGTCCTCTGTCCCCTGGCATCGCGGAGGACGATGGCCTCGGGCGTTTGCTCGACGATCAGGCCGCTGAGGACGCGGCCGTCCCTGGTCGCGACGACCGACGACTGGTATTCCTTGCGGACGACTCCGCTCGGGTCGACCAGGCTGACAAGCAGGAAGTCGCGGTCCTGGCGGTTGGCGAAGGTGAGGTCGGGGCCGACGGTCTCTCCCTCGCCGCGGAGGCGGTGGCAGACGGCACAGCGGTCGCGGAAGAGCCGATGTCCCCGGTCCGGGTTGCCGGGCGCGGCGCGCAGGTCATTGTTCAGCCGGCGGACCTCGGCAAGCCGCTCCTCGCGCGTGGTCCCCCGAGATACGCCCCAGTGCTTGCGGACCACCGCGGCGAGGTCCGGCGCCCGGAGCGCGGGAAACCGGCCGAGCTGGTCGAGGGCGAGTTCATTGGCCGGAAGCGTCCCCCGATCCACCGCCGCAAGATAGACCCGCGCCCACGTGGCCCGGCTCAGCAGTAGCTCCCGCGTCCGCGATCGCCAAACCTCATCGTGACGAGGATAGACCGCCAGCAACGCCGAGGCGATGGATTCGTCCTCGAATCGCCCGAGAGCACCAAGCGCGGCGAGCCGGACGGATGAAGGGACGGCGGCCGAACCCGTCGCGGAATTCTCAAGGGTCGCCAGGTCGAGCAGCAGGCCGAGCGAGTCGCGATCCCCGAGGTCGCCCAGCAGGTCGAGCATCGCCAGACGGTCCGCCTCGGGCGATCCCCGGTCGGCGGCGACTCTCCGTGCCCGATCGAGCGCGGGCCGGCTCCCGATCCGCGCCGATAGCCGGGTCAGAACCGCGTCGCGAGGGTCGCGATCCGATCCGTCGTGAATCACCCGCGCCAGGGCGGTCGCGACCGTGACGATCCCGCGTCCGCGCATCGCCTCGTCCATCGCGAGCAGAAGCGGCCGACGGGCCTCCGACGACGGCGCCGAGGCGACCAATCGGGCGCACGCTTCGTCTCCTGCCGGGCTGGCCTCCAGGGCATACCGGCGCACCAGCCGGGCCTCGATCGCCGACCGGATCATCGACGATCGCCAGGCATCGGGCGCCGTGAACAGCGCGACGGCGTGCTCCCGGCCGGCGATCGCATGCCGCTCCACGGCCCACCAGAGGAGGAGCGGCAGGTGCGGATCGTCACCGTCCTGGTCGCGTGCCAGCAATCGATAGGCCACGTCGAGCCCGGCCTCCGGTTCAAGCCGCTGCGCAGTGCAGGCGAGCTGCGAGCGCACCACGACATCCGGCTCGGATCGGGCCATCTCGACCAGTCGCGCCGACAGCCGCGCGGGCACATTCGGCTCGTCCCCAGCCAGCCGGACGGACCAGCCGCGGATGTCCGCGTCGGGATGCTGGAGCAGCCGTTCGAACGTGCTCTCGTCGAGGCCGCGGCAGCCGTACCAGGTCCAGAGGGCCTCGAGCGCCTCGCTCCCGCGGCCCTCGAGGGCGGTCCGGCGCAGGCCGTCCCAAACTCTCGCCGCGCGGCGGTCCATGAGCAGCCGACGCGCCTTGCGGCGATACCAGACGTTCGGGTGATCGAGCAGGGCAACGAGCTGGACGTCGGTGCGCGCCGACAGGTCCCGATCGGCCGGTGCAACGGGCTTCGCGCCTCGCGCCGTGATGGCGAAGATCCGCCCGTTGGTCCGATCCCAGTCGGCGTCAGGGTCGGGGTGCGCCGTCCGCCGGTCATGCCAGTCGGTGGCGTAGAGCGCTCCGTCGGGGCCCAGCGTCAGGTCGCTGGGGGCGAACCAGGTATCGTTGGCCCGCACGACGTCGCCCACCTGTCGGGCATGGAAGGTCGAACCTTGCCGCGAGACCTCGTGCCCGCGGATCGCGTGACCGAGCAGATCCGCGGCGATATAACGGCCCCGCAACGATGACGGCAGGGCGTCGGCCTCGTAGAACACGCCGCCCACCGCCACGTGGCCGCCGCTGAGGCCGTCGTGGGGTACGTGGTCGAAATAGCCGAATGTGTAGGGGTTGTGGAGCGGGCCGTGCTTGCCGAACGACTTCCAGTAATAGCCGCCCTGGACTCCGTGGAGCATGACGAACCCGCCGACGTTCGTGCTGGCGAAGAGCTGGCCGTGGCGGTCGAAGTCGAGGCCCCACATGTTCCCGCCGCCCTCGCAGAATAGCTCG
>DAIDHB010000099.1 GCA_027452145.1 Planctomycetales bacterium | reverse complement strand
CGACCGACTTGGGGACCGGGGTGTCGGGCAAGACTGCCCGACCGACTTGGGGACCGGGGTGTCAGGCAAGACTGCCCGACCTGCTCGAGAACACGTTTACTCGGCGATCTTCTCGCCGCCATTGATCGTCAGCATCGCGCGAAGGCGATCCGGGTCGAAGTCGTCGCGGAGGGTGCGGACCATGCCGTTGGCCGTGAGCACGCGGGCGCCTCCGAGCCGACTGCCCAGGCCGCGGCCGGAGCCGTCGTTGATCCGGAAGCTCATCCGGTCGAATTCCAGGTCCTTCGGCTCCATCCAGCGGAAGAGTCCGTCGGGCACCTCGACGATCGTGAGGGTGTTCTCGTGGTCGTCGCCGATGTCCTTATCTGTCAGGGCGCGTGCGCCGGGCCAGGCCGTTTTCGGCCCAACCACCGCGACGAAGCTGGTGGTCTCGCCCTGCTCAGCTTCCAGCCCTGAGCGGCGAAAGACCTGCCCGATCCGGTGGGCCAGCATGCGATTATTGGGACCGTCCCACGGCTCGTCGAAGTTATAGGCCGCGTACAGGTTCTGCTGCTCGCGGAATGGCAGGATCAACACCCGCCAGCTATGCATCGGCCGGCCGTCGCGGTCGGCGATGTAGGCCGGCGGATAATAACCGTAAGTCGAGTGGTAGTTGGCGACCGCCAACCCGATCTGCTTGAGGTTTCAGACCGTGTCCGAAGCCTGAACGGCTCTCCTGGCCGCGAGCATTGCGGGAGCCAGGATCGCGACCACCATCGCGATGATCCCGACCACGATCGAACCAGGAATCAGCAGGCGAGAGACGCGTTTCGACCATGTTGATGCCATGGGCTCGACCCTCAGCGCCAGAGTTCGTGACCTGCTCGATGCCGTTCTTCCAGCATACCCCCTGTCCGCAAATGCCCCTAGAAAAAACAGGGAGCTGTCCGCAGATGACGCAGATGGACGCAGATATTCCGACGGCATGAAAGTAGGTCGGGCAGTCTTGCCCGACGGGGCCTGAGTGTCGGGCAAGACTGCCCGACCTACTTGAGGATCTTTCCTGCCGGGGTAATAAGGACAGATGAACTTCGATCACCTCCGCTCGAATCCGATGAACTGGGACATCCGCGGTTTTTCGGCGATGTCGCATCGAGATCTCCCAGGATCGCCATCGTCACCGATCCGGGTCGCCGGTAGAATCACGGCCGATCCGACCGGAGCCCGACATCTCATGGAGGCCGCGCGTCATGAACAGCTCCGACCCGACCGCGAACAATCGCCCCTCGCCCGGCCGATGGCGGCGCTGGATTCGCCCGAGCGTGCGCGGGCTGATCGTGCTGGTCCTGATGATCGGCGCCGGCCTGGGCTGGCTCGCCCGAAGCGCGCGGGTCCAGCGCGAGGCCGTCGCCGCCATCCAGCGGGCGGGCGGGACCGTCTTTTATGACCGGGATCTCGACGGCGCGTCCGGACGGTGGCCGCGGTGGCTGGTCTGGCTGGTCGGCCGCCTCGGAATCGATTACTTCCAGAGTGTCGCGGGCGTTGATCTTGCAACGAACCGCGGTATCCGGTCCCCCAAAAAGAATTGCGATGCCGAGCTGGAGCACATCGGGCGGCTGGGCCGGCTCCGCCGGCTGAGGCTCCGGGCCGCAAACGTCAGCGACGCCGGGATGGCCCACCTCTCCGGCCTCACGCGGCTCGAGAGGATCTCCTTCGCGGATACAGAGATCCCCGATGCTGACCTGAAGCACCTGGGAGCGATGAGGAACCTCAGGGTCCTGGATCTCGGCCGGACGGGCATCACCGACGCCGGACTCGCCGCGATCCCGCTCGATCGATTGACGGAGCTCGAGGAGCTGGACCTGACCTCCACGCAAGTCGCCGGCGCCGGCCTGGCGGGCATCAGGAGGCTGAAGCGTCTGAAGACACTCAACCTCCACAGCTCGAAGATCACCGACGCCGGCCTGGCAAACCTCGAGGGCCTCGTCAGCCTCGAGGAGCTGCACCTCGGCGCTACCGCGATCGGCGATGCCGGGCTGGCCCACCTGCATCGCCTGAAATCGCTGAAGAACCTGAACCTCCGCGGGACGAAGATCACCGACGCCGGGCTCGCGCATCTCGGGCGGCTCACCGCGCTTGACGAGCTGTTCCTCAACGAAACGGGAATCACCGACGCCGGACTCGTGCATCTCAAGGACCTGAAGAACCTCGGCCTGCTGAGCCTGGATGAAACCGCGGTCGGAGACGCCGGCCTTGCGCACATCGAGGGCCTGACGGAGATCATATTACTCTCGCTGAAGAGCACGAAGATCACGGACGCCGGCCTGGTTCACCTCCGCAAGCTGCCCGCCCTCCATAACCTCACCGTCGGCCGGACGGCGGTGACGCCAACGGCCGTCCGCGATCTGCAAAAAGGGCTGCCCGACCTGGATCTGGTTGACGTGAGGTGACCATCGTCGGGAGGCGATCCGGGGCAGAGGCTCGCGACGACCGCAAACCCGAGGTAGTGACGCGGTACGTTTGCCGCACTCGCCTCGCCGACCGCCCAGCACGAACGTGCTACAATCGCGAGGATTGGAGGATCCATCGGCTCCTCCTGTCGCGTGCATTCGGCGTCACGGAACCTCGAACGTCTCCCCAATGCACCCAACCCGCCACCAACCGACCGGACTCGCGGAACCGCCCATGAATCCCGGCGCGGGCGACGGCGAAACCCGGGCGGGTCGGGCGGGGTATTGCTCCAGGGAGGCCGGAACCGGTGCAGCGGCATCGGACACGGCCGCCGGGACGCGTGAGATACCGATGGACGACCCAGCGCTGGTCGAGGCGCTCCGGTCGGGCGACCCGCAGGCCCCTCGCCTGCTGGTCGAACGCTACCAGGGAGTCGTCTTCGGCCTCTGCTACCGGATGATGTGCCACCGCCAGGACGCGGAAGACGTGGCCCAGGAGGCGTTCGTGCGCGCACTGCGATCGATCGCCGGGTTCGACAATTCCCGGCCCCTGCGCCCCTGGCTGCTCGAGATCGCCGCCAACCGCTGCCGGACCGCCCTGGCCCGCCGCGCCCGCCGGCCGCTCGCCGGGGTCCATCCGATCGACGACCGGCCCGACCCGCGATCCGGCGTGCCCGACCCCGATGACCTGGCCGGCGAGCTCGAGCGCGGACTCCAGGCCCTCCGGCCCGAATATCGCCTCGTCTTCGCCCTGTTCCACGAGCAGAATCTCTCGTACGAGGAGATCGCCGCGGCGGTCTCCCGGCCGGTGGGCACCGTGAAGACGTGGCTCCATCGCGCCCGCGCCCAGCTCGCCGACGACCTGTCCAGCCGCGGCGTGCATTGTTGAACCCGAGCAAGAAAAACGACCCAGACCCGACCGGATCCGCGGACATCCCCGGATCGGAGAAGCCAACGCCATGACCTGTCGCGACTTCCAGCGAATCTGCGACGAGCTGCTCGACGCCGATGCCCACGGCGAGAACGAGCACCAGCGCGATGATGCCGCCCGGCTCGCGGCCCATGCCGCCGAGTGCCCCGCCTGTCGCGCGATCGAGGCCCGCTACCAGCTCCTTGAGCAGGCCATCCGCGCCTGGCGCCAGCCGCCCGCGCCTTCGCCCGCCTTCGTCGATCGGATCCTTGCCGCCGCCCGGTCCGAGCCCGCGATCATCCCGGCCCCCGCCGGGCGTCCGTGGCCGATGAACCGCGACGGACTGCGCATCGTCGCGGGTCTGGCCGCGACCGTGCTCGTCGGCGTGAGCGTCGCCTTGCTGCTCCCGCGGCTCGCGCGGAACGACCGCACCGAATCGCACCCGCCCGTCGTCGAGCGGACAGTTACGCCGCCACGGATGCCGTCGCCCTCGATCAACCGCGCCCTGGCCGATGCAACCTCGGCGACGTGGGACCTTGCCCGATCGGCCTCCGAGCCGGCCGCGCGGCTGGGCCGCGAGGTGCTCGACGCGAACGAGGATGACGGAGCAGCCCGCACGGCCGCCGCCGCGACCACGGCCCGCGCCCAGCACGCCGAGGGCCTGGCCAGCCTGAACGTCCCGGTGCCGTCGCTGGAGCCGCTGGCGCCCGACGCCTCGGCCGTGCTCCAGCAGGTCGGCGACCAGATCTCCGCCGGCGTCCGCCCGATCTCCAGCACGGCCCGCCAGGCCTTCGGCTTCCTGCTCGGCCCGGACCGCCGGCCGGTCAATCGCGCCGGAGCCGCGGCCGGATCGACGTCAAGCTAAGCGGAGCAGTGGTCAGCGGTCAGTGGTCAGTGGTCAGTGGTCAGTGAAAGGGGACGATTCTGATGGGTGGGCACCGCCTGACGAGGTCCCTGGTACCGGAAGGTCCCATCGACCTGAGAGTCCCCTCGCTGCAACGATCGTTCGCAGCCGCGATGGCGATCGTCATGACCGTCGCCGCGCTCGCGGGAGCTGTTCGGGCCGATCAGCCCTCCTCGGCGGCCGACGAGCTATTGCGGCTGGTGCCGCCCGATGCCACCGTGGTCGTCACCGTCGAGGGCCTGCGCGATCGGGCGCGCGAGATCCTCGGATCGCGTCTGGCGTCCGACTTCCGCGATCTGCCGGCGGTCCGCGCCTGGCTCGCCTCGGATAAGGCCCGCGAGCTGAAGCGCTCGTTCGGCGAGATCGAGACATCGCTGAAGGTGAAGCTGGCCGACCTGCGCGACGAGGTGCTGGGCGATGCGGTGATCCTGGCGATGCGGATGGACCCCTCCGCGCCGGCCGACCCCGGCAAGGCTCGCGGAATGCTCCTGCTGAAGGCCAGGGACGCCGGGCTGGCCTCACGGCTGATCGACGCCATCAACGCCTCGCAGCGGCAGAGCGGCGAACTGGCACGCCTCTCGGATCGCCGGCGCGGCGACACGACGTATCACGTCCGCGAGTTCCCCGACGGCTCCGGCCGACCGGCCGAGTGGTACATCTGCCAGCCCGACGGGACGTTCGCCTTCTCGAATTCCGAAGCGTTGATCCAGGGCGTCATCGATCGCAAGGCACGATCGCGCGACGCAAACGCAGGCGCCGGAGCCGATCCGGGCCTCGGCGGCCTGCCGAGGGTCGAGGCCGTCCGCCGCCGGCTGCCCGAACGGGCGCTGGCCCGCCTGTATATCGACCCGCGCGCCATCGAGCGGCTCCTCGCCGCCGCGCCCGCGCCGACCAAACCGGCCGAGGCCCGGATGCTGGCGATGCTGAGGCGCCACGTCGCCTCGGTGGACTACGCCGGCGCCGCCCTGGTCTGGCGGCCCGAGGCGATCGTCGTCCACGCGGTCGAGTCGCTCGACGCCTCGCGGGCCGACTCGTGGCTCCGCCACTGGGCGGGCGACACCCGGCCGTTCCCGCCGGAGATGCGCCGGGTGCCGTCGACGGCCATGGCGATGGCGTCGGCGCGGCTGGATCTCTCGGCCCTGCGCGAGGTGATCTACCAGGTGGTCCCCGAGTCCGACCATCCGCGGCTGGCGAACTTCGAATCGGTCCTCAGAGGTGTCTTGCTGGGCCAGGACCTGGCCTCGCGGATCCTGCCGGCGATCGGCCCGGGTGCGATCGCCTACGTCGAGTCGCCCGCCGAGGGCGGCGACCCGGGGACGAACGCCTCGCGCGGCCGGCTGTTCCCCCTGGTCCTCGTGGTGGACCTCTCCGGCGGCCATCCGGCGGAGCCGCGTGGCGGCGACGGCGGCGGCGGACGCGCCTGGCCGTCCGCCACGGACGCAATCGACAACGCGCTGCGCACGCTGCTGGCCCTGATGGCGCTGGACGAGAAGCGGGCCCCGGGCGGCTCGGCGATCGCGACCACCGACGCGGCCGGCGCGCGGGTGGCGACGCTCCGCCCGCCGATCCCATTCGCCTACGCGGTCGACCGCGCGAGCGGCCGGCTGGTGCTGGGCACGTCGGCCCCTTCGGTCGCGCGCTACCTCGAGGCCGCTGCCGACCCCGAGGCCGGCGCGCGGTTCCGCGATCTCCGGGCCGCGGCGTTCCCCGAATACGACAGCTTCGTCTGCATCGACCTCGACGCCGTGACCCGGCTGGGCGGCCGCTATCGCGCCCGCGTCGCGAGCAAGGTCGCCGCCCGCCGGCACCGCCCCGAGGCCGACGTCGAGCGCGACCTCGAGCACGTCCTGGCGCTGGCCAACCTGTTCCGCGCCGCCTTCATCGCCGGCCGCATCGAGCCCGACGCCACCGCCATCCACCGCACCTTCGGGCTCATCCTGCACGGGCCGGAAGGTGATAAATCGCGGAAGCCGTGAGTTTCGGGCCGGGCCGGCTTCACCGACGCGACCGGACGGCGACTTTGAAAGTCGTGGGTCGAGCCCGAAGGACGGAGGAACGCCGGGCGAGGGTCGCTCCCCCGCAGGGTCAGAGACCCGCGCCCACCAGGACCGGCCCGGCCCTGCGGCGCCGCCATCTCGTCGGCGGCGGACGGCGACAGCCGCACTCGGACGAGCGAGGCCGGGGCCATCGGCCTTGTCGCCGTCCCGAGCGGAATGGCACAATTGGCGGGCAGCCTTCGGAAGAATCGGATCGCGGCACCGTTCATCCGTGCATACCAGCACCAGTTGACGAGGACTGACTGAGATGACATCGACCCGCCTCATCCGCCGAGCCTTGATCCCAGCCGCGATCGGCTCGCTCCTGGGCCTGGCCCCGATCGAGGCCGCCCGGGGCCAGGACCCTTCGAATCGGCGGGAGCCGTCGCCGGCGGCAGGGCGGCCCTCATCCGCGGCCGATGAGATGAGGTCGATCGACGACGAGTACGATCGCCAGATGCAGGGCCTCGAGCGCCGTCGGCTCGAGCGGCTGGCGCAACTGGCGGCCCGGCAGAAGCCGGCCGATGCGGCCGCGACCTACGAGAGGCTCTTCCGCCTGGCCGTGGCCGCCAACCTGTTCGGCGACGCCGAGGCGCCGGCGAGAGCCGTCCTCGAGGCGGGCAGCCCCTCGCCGGTCGTGCTGGGCCTGGCCTACACGGTCAGGATCATCGCCGAGGTCGATCGCGGTGCTACGGAGCAGTCCCTCGAGACCCTCCGACGAGCGATCGCCGATCGCCGGGAGGCCGCGAACGCCGGGGCGCCAGGGGTCGAGCTGCCGACCGACGAGGCCGTCGAGATCTGCGACGCGTATTATCAGCGCCTGCTCCAGGGCGCCCATTACGAGATCGCCGCGAAGGCCCTGAGGCTGCTTCTCGAACAGACCAGCCGCCCCGCCCTCCAGGAGTTCCTCTCGAGTCGCCTGAAACGGCTGGAAGTCGTGGGGAAGCCGGCCCCGACCATCCGGGGGGTCGATCTGGACGGCAAGCCGTTCGACCTCGCCGAGCTCAAGGGGAAGAAGGCCGTCCTGCTCGTGTTCTGGGCGAGCTGGTGCCTCCCCTGCCAGGCGGAAATCGAGGCCCTTCACGCGGTCGACGAAACCTACCGGGCGCGGGGATTCCAGGTCGTGGGCATCAACCTGGACCCGCTGTCGGCCGCCGACCCGAAGAATGCATCCGCATCCCTGCTGCCGAACGTCCGCCGGTTCCTGCTCGATAACAACGTGACCTGGCCGACCCTGGTCAACGCCGAGGGAGACAGGGATTACGCCGCGGCCTATGGTGTGACCGAGGTCCCTGCCAATGTCCTGGTGGGCCGCGACGGCACGGTCGTCGCCATCGACCTGGTTCGCAAGAATCTCGACCAGATGATCGCCCGCCAGCTCGGCCGCTAGGCCCTTTGGCCGGGACCTCGGCGCCCGCTCGGGCGCCGGGGATTCGCCGCCTCGGCCCGAACCCGGGACATCACGGCCTCGGGGCCGCCGCGCTCCCAGATCCCGGAGCCGCCGCGCTGCCGGGCGGCCAGGCGGCCGCCTCCAGGGAATCGTAGAGCGACAGCAGGAACCGATGGAAAGCGTCGGCGATCGGCGGCGTCGCCGTCGCCCGCAGGTGTGTCAGCGCGGGTCGGCCGTAGGCGATCAGCTTCTCGCGGGCCGTGGTGACGCTGGTGACCGGCGCCGACCCGTAAGCCTTGACCTGCTCCAGAACGGCCGAGCCGGCCCGATCCGAGACTTCTCGCTTCTCCCGGAAGTCCCCCTCCACGGGCGACTCCTGCGGCCAGATGAGCCGCTGCGAGGCGTCGAAGAAATCCTTGAGGGGTACGATCGGCCGGGTCGCCTCCGCCTTCGAATTCGCGGGGGCGGGGGTCGAGGCCGGACGCGACGAAGCCCGCCCCGGCTGGTACGAGGGGGCACGCCGGCTCATCGTGTCGTAATGCGAGACGAACCCGTTATCCCGCACCCGGTTGAGATACGAGTTGGAATTGCCCGCATACGGGCTGTGCGTGCGCGACTGGCGGGCCGCAGCGCTGGGGATGCGCGCCTTCGCGTGATCGTTGAGGAAACGAGTCGAGGGGGACTCGGGGACCCCGAACATGCCCCAGCCCATCCCCATGCCCCACTGGGCACGGGCATCGCCTGCGGCAATCGACGAGATGACAATCAATCCGACGGCCAGTCGCATCGAGCTGAGCATCGTGTGCCTTCTCCAGGCCGGACTGCGGAACGCTTTCTCGGCGTGTCTTGAAGAATTGTTAACGGGACAAATGATAGCCGGGCGCGCGTCGGCGTGCAATGCGGGCGACGGCGACGGCGACGTCCGACGTCCACTCCCCTCGACCGGCGCCGGAACGCCCACCTCATCGCAGCCGTCGGCCTCGATCCGAGCGTCGATGCTTCGCGTATCCCGCTCCTGCCGAATTCACATGGACATCATAATCACATGGCTCAAGCGCGACCGCCCGCGCAACCGACATTATTGGCAACGTCCCCGTCTCCGAGTCGAGCGAAGGGCGATGGTGTGCGCGGATACCGATTGGCGGAGAGGTCGCCGCCGGGGTCTGGGAGCCGAACATGACACAACGGCGATCATCATCCTGGACTTGCGTCATTGCGTGGGTGACCCTCTCGGCCGCCGCCGCGGCTCAGGAAGCCGCTCGTCCGTCGACCGGCGTTACTGATCCGCCGTCGGCGAGCGTCACGCCGCCAGCGGCGAATCCCGGGCCGCCGCCGGAGGGCCTCGCCCAACCGCCGGCGAACCCCGCGCCGGCCGCGAACGAGCCGGTAGCCCCGCCAGTCGAGCCCCAGGCCGCGGCGGTCCCGCGCCGGGCTGTTCGAGGCGTCGGATCGGGACCTCCGGACGCGGATTTCGCCGCGCAGGTCGTGGGCGCCCGCTCGTTCTCCAGCATCATCGATGGCTTCGCGGCGGAACTCGGCCCCGGCGAGGCGCTGGGCACGACCGGATTCCAGCCGACGACGCCCGGTTACGGCCTCGAGGCCGAGTCGCGGCCCGCCGAGCTTTCCGAGGACATCTACCAGGCCTTTCCCGTCCCGAGGCTAGGTCCGACGCCCGCCGCGAACGTCCGTATCCTCATGAATGCGTTCAGGCTCGGCCGGCTGGAGGACTGGTCCGGAATCCGGACCTTCGGCTGGGTGGAGGGAGGCTACACGGGAGCGTCCGTCGGCCCCGGGCTCCTCTCGGTCCAGCCGCGTGTGAATCGCTTTGGCGACCAGTTCCTGCTCGACCAGATCGGCTGGGTCATCCAGAAACCGCTCCGGGAGGATCAATTCGACATCGGCTTCAACATCCGGTACTTCGCCGGCGCGGACGCGGCGCTGGGCGCGGCCAAGGGGGGCATCGGATACCCGGCGGGCAATCCCTACTTCGGCCAGGACTTCCGGGACCTCTACCTGTCGATGCACCTGCCGATCATCACGGAAAACGGCATGGACTTCAAAATTGGCCGCATGAATACGATTATCGGCTACAACGGCTTCCTGGCCCCCTACCGCCCGTTCTACTCCAGCGATTACCAGTTCTTCTACTCGCAGGACGGGGCCTTCACCGGCTTCCTGACCGACCTTCACGTCTCATCGCGGCTGGACGTCTGGAACGGGATGACTCTGGGGGCCAACACCTTCTTCGTCCAGCGCAGCAGCCGTTCGTTTTGCTACATCGGTCAGATCAACTACTGGCTGACCGACGAGCAGCGGACGCGATTGACGGCCTCGGTTTATGCCGGCCCCAATGCGATCTTCGCCGCCCCGGGCCGGGCGGGCGATTTCGATACCATTGTCGAGCTGCGCGTCCAGCACGACTGGAGCCCTCACTTCACGCAGGTCGTCCAGTCCAACATGGGCTGGGACGCCGACACGCCGGTCGGCACCGGATCGTGGTACGGGGTGTACACGATCGGCATCTACCACCTCACCAACAAGCTGGACGTGCAGGGCCGGGCGGAGTGGTTTGACGACGTCAAGGGCACGCGGACCGGAATCAGCACCAATTATTCGGAGGTCACCGGTGGCCTCAACTGGCATCCCCTGAGGTGGCTCGAATTCCGCCCAGAGATCCGCGGCGATTTCGCCGGCGCGCCGGCCTTCGGGCGGAACGGGGCCCATAACTACCGCGATCAGTTGACCGGGGGCATCAGCTTCCTGGTCAAGTTCTGAGCAAGGGCCCGCCTCGCTCTCGTGATCGGCTCAGCTCGTCCGTCCCGGCGGCGCCGAGAACCAGTGATTGGGGGCGAGGCCGCTCGAGGCGAGGAACCAGGGCGGGGCGTCGGGCCCAACCGTCCATCGCGCAGCCAGGTGGAGCGCGACGCGGACGACGTCCGCCGTGACGTCCGCCGGGCGGCCGCACCATCGCAGGCAGCTCTCGCCGGTGTCGAGGCGGAAGACCGAGCGGCGGAGGTCTGGGCCGGCCTCGGGGAGACCCTCCGGCGCCGGACCGGCCACGAACAGGCTGGCAGATGCCAGCGCCCCGCCGAAATACCAGTCGACTTCCTCGTCCGACCAGGGGCCATCCCATCGGAATCGGTCGCGGTAGACCAGCCGGCCGGCCCGTCGGACCTCAAGGTCCTGGATGATCCGATCGAACTGGAACCGCTCCGACAGGGCGCCCCGGTCATAGCGGCCGGGTAGCCAGATGTCCCCCCAGATCAGCCGGCCGCCCGGGGCGAGATCGATGCGCGCACGCTGGAAGAAGCGGCTGCCGCGGTATGGGATGGTCGGCCCCGGCAGGACGACCAGGCAGGCGTCGTCCTCGACCTCGACGTTCCATTGCTGCGTCGCGTAGCTGGCCACGGCCGGGTGGACGCGGGTGGCCGACTGGCCGGTCACGAACGACCGAGTGCCCGCCCTCGCCGCGATCTCGATGAGATGCCCGTCGCCGTCCAGCAGGCCGGCGGTGAGGTTGATCAGGTACAGCAGCGACGCCGGCTCGTCGTCGACGACGAACGGGGGCATCAGGCGGATCGGGACCTGCTGGTAGCAGGTTCCCAGTCGGGTCGCCTCGCCGTCGCGGACCAGCTCGATGCGTGCGCCGCCGACCCGGGCTGCCTGGTGTTCGGCCGGGCAAAGATCCCGGAATTCGGGCGGCGTCAGGAACTCTTCGCGGCCGATGCGAGCTGCTCGCGGACCCAACGGATCACCTCCTCGACACCGTCCTTCTGCCGGAGGCTGACCATCAGGAACGGGCGCTCGCCCCGCATCTTCAGGCTGTCCCGCCGCATGACGTCCAGGTCGGCCCCGACGTGCGGAGCCAAATCGGTCTTGTTGATCACGAGCAAGTCGCTGTTGCAAATACCCGGCCCTCCCTTGCGGGGGATCTTGTCCCCCTCGGCCACGTCGATGACGAAGATGAAGCGGTCAGCCAGCTCGCGCGAGAACACGGCGGTGAGGTTGTCCCCGCCGGATTCGATCAGCACGAGCTCGAGCCCGGGAATCTGCCGCTGGAAGTTCGCCACCGCGCTGAGGTTGGCGCTGGCATCATCGCGGATCGCCGTATGCGGGCAGCCGCCGGTCTGCACGCCGATGATCCGCTCCAGCGGCAGCGCCTCGCGCCGCGAGAGGAACTCGGCGTCCTCGTGGGTATAGATGTCGTTGGTGATGACCGCGAGGTTGATCTCGGGCCAGAGGGCCCGGCAGAGGGTCTCGACCAGGGCCGTCTTGCCCGAGCCCACGGGCCCGGCCACCCCGAGCGTGAAGACCTGGCGGGAAGGCCCCGCATACCGCGCCGGACCCGGCCGCCCCATGTGGTCGTGGGGATGGTCGTGGTCCTTGTGGAAGGCGACGCCCAGCCCGAGCCGGCGGCGCGGCCGGCAGGGCCGCCCCGTCGCACCCGGCAGGTCGTCAGGAGCGAAACATTCGGGCATAGAGATGAGTTTGCTCATCACAGAGAACCTCGTAGGAGGGACAACCGGCTCCGGCGGTCTCGGCCTCGCGCCCGGCGAGCGTCGCGGCGAGGCCGCCGATGTCTTCGTGGAGATAGGCCAGCACCTGCTGGCCATGCGTGTGGCCGACCGGTATGGCGCGGACCCCGGCTCCGATCATGCCCAGGGCCGCCTGGTGCAGGTAGGCCGCCAGCGTCGACTCCGGATCGCACTCGGCCACGGCCCCGAGCATGCCGAAGGCCACCGGATGATGCCAGGCCTCGTCCACCTCGGGTTGCTGCCGCATCAGCCGCGCCAACCCTTCGGCCGACCAGGCCCATGTCGCCCCCAGGGCCAGCAACTGCTGGCCCATCTCGCGACTGGCCTGTCGTATCGATGGAGGGGCGATCGAGACCTCGGCATATCGATTGAGCGTAAGTAGTTCCGCGAGGCGCCCGGCCTGGGCGGCCCGGCAGCTCGAGGCCACGAGGATTCCCTCGAACGGCCCGAGGGAGGCGCGAAGCCATCGCCGGGTCCATCGCTCCAGGGTCTCGGCATCGTGAACCAATCCGCGCGCGACGGCCCCCTCCAGTCCCCAGGAGTGCGTGTACCCGCCGATCGGAAGGGCCGAGTCGGCGATCTGGAGCAGGCGAAGGTTCATCTCGCGTGACGTCGGATGGCCGGGACGCGAACGGCGGCGCCTTGCCGCGTCGCGCCCCGGTCTCGCCTCAGAAGAGGAAATAACGCTGGGTCATCGGCAGCGTCGCCAGCGGCTCGCTCCCGACCTTTTCCCCATCGACCCAGACCTGGTACGTGTCCGGGTCGACGCAGATCTCGGGGGTCGCCTCGTTGCGGCGCATGTCCTTCTTGCCGATGGCGCGGCAATTCTCGACCGGCACGACGATGCGCTCCAGGCCGTACCGCCCGACGATCCCGTTGTCGATCGCCGCCGCCGAGACGAAGCTCAGGCACGACTTCGATAGCGCCCGGCCGTAGGCGGCGAACTGGGGCCTCATGTACACCGGCTGGGGGGTCGCGATGCTGGCGTTCGGGTCGCCCACCTGCGCCCCGACGATCAAGCCCCCCTTGAGCACCAGGAACGGCTTGACGCCGAAATATGCGGGCTCATACAGCACCAGGTCGGCCAGCTTGCCCCCCTCGATGCTCCCCACGTGCTCGGCGATCCCGTGCGTGATCGCCGGGTTGATCGTGTACTTGGCCACGTAACGCTTGACCCGCTCGTTGTCGTTGCGGCTGCTGTCGCCGTCCAGCGGGCCGAACTGGACCTTCATCTTGTGGGCCGTCTGCCAGCAGCGCACGATCGCCTCGCCGATCCGGCCCATCGCCTGCGAGTCCGAGCTCATCATGCTGATGATGCCGCGGTCGTGGAAGATATCCTCGGCGCCGATGGTCTCGGCGCGGATGCGGCTCTCGGCGAAGGCGACGTCCTCGGGGATGTCGCGCGAGAGGTGGTGGCAGACCATCAACATGTCGAGGTGCTCGTCGATCGTGTTGACGGTGAACGGCCGCGTCGGGTTCGTGCTCGAGGGCAGGACGTGCGGCAGGCTGGCGATGCTGATGATATCCGGCGCATGGCCGCCGCCGGCGCCCTCGGTGTGGAAGCTGTGGATCGCCCTGCCCTTCATCGCGGCGATCGAGTCCGCCAGGAATCCGGATTCGTTGAGCGTGTCGGTGTGGATGGCGATCTGGATGTCGTATTCGTCGGCGACCGACAGGCTGGTGTCGATGACGGCGGGCGTGGTGCCCCAGTCCTCGTGGAGCTTCAGCCCGCAGGCCCCGGCCTCAATCTGGTCGGCGAGCGGCCGGGCGATGCTGCCGTTCCCCTTGCCCAGGATCCCGACGTTGATCGGCAGGCCCTCGAAGGCCTGGAGCATCCTCATGATGTTCCACGGGCCCGGCGTGCAGGTCGTCGCCCACGTCCCCGTCGCCGACCCGGTGCCGCCGCCGATCAGCGTCGTGATTCCCGAGGCGAGGGCCGTCTCGATCTGCTGCGGGCAGATGAAGTGGATATGCGTGTCCACGCCGCCGGCGACGCAGATCTTCCCCTCGCCGGCGATGATCTCCGTCGCCGGGCCGATCACCAGCCGGGGGTCGATGCCCGCCTGCGTCAGCGGGTTGCCCGACTTGCCGACAGCCACGATCCGGCCCTCGCGGATGCCGATGTCGCCCTTGACGATCCCCCAGTGGTCGATGATGACGGCGTTGGTGATCACCAGGTCGCAGTGCGGCGGGCTCATCGGCTCGTCGAGCGGGCACTGGTCCTGCCCGTCGCGGATCGACTTGCCGCCGCCGAAGATCGACTCCTCGCCGTAGTCGGTGTAGTCGTGCTCGATCTCGATGATCAGCTCGCTGTCGGCCAGCCGGATGCGGTCGCCGACGGTCGGGCCGTACTTCTTCGCGTAAGCCTTACGGGAGAGCCGAACGCTCATGACTTCGCCTCGTTTCCAGAACGGTGATCGTCCGCCGCGCCCGCATCCCGCACGTCGCCGAATCCCTGATCCCGGCACTTCTTGAGGCTCGTCTTGCGGGTGAACGGGTCGTCCAGCCGGCCCATCACCAGCCCGTTGAACCCGTAGACGACGCGACGGCCTCCGTAGGGGATCAACCGGACCTCCTTCACGTCGCCGGGCTCGAAGCGCACCGACGTGCCGCTGGGCAGGTCGGGCCGCATCCCGTAGGCCTTCTCGCGGTCGAAGACCAGCGCCCGGTTCACTTCAAAGAAGTGATAGTGCGACCCGACCTGGATTGGCCGGTCGCCCGTATTGGTCACGCTCACGGTGACGACCGGCCGCCCGGCGTTCAGCTCGAGATCGGGGCCGTCCAGGAGATATTCGCCCGGTATCATGTGCGCCCTCGCCGAGGTTGTTGTGTCGAGATCGGGGTGGTGTCAGCGGATCGGCTCGTGCACGGTCACGAGCTTGCTGCCGTCGGGGAACGTCGGCTCCACCTGGATCATCGAGATCATCTCGGGCACGCCCTCCATGACGTCGTCCCGGCGGAGGATCTCTCGCCCCGCGCTCATGATCTCGGCGACGGACTTGCCGTCGCGGGCCATCTCCATCAGCTCGGCGGTGATCAGCGCCGTGGCCTCCGGCACGTTCAGCTTGAGCCCGCGCTGCTTGCGCGCCCGGGCCACCTGCGCGGCCGTGAAGATCAGCAGCTTGTCGCGTTCCTGGGGTGATAGATTCATCAGATCGGACTCCACGTATCGGTCCAGGTGTCGGCGGACGATGCTCGACGGCGGACGGAACGTTCCAGCGGCCGGGAATCCTTCAAGGAGACACAGGGCCGGGGACCGGAAAGAGCTTCCCTTCCAGCCAGCCGGCGAGCAGGACGAGCCACGTCGCCACGACGAACGGCGCCGTCAGCGCGGGAAGCCCCAGCAGCGGAATCAGGTCGGTGAGCAGGACCGCGATCAGGATGCCCAGCACGGGCGGGATCAACGACCGTCTCCACAGGAACAGCGCGACGGCCGCCAGCGTCGCGTTGTAGCCGTAAAGGCCGAGCGCGACATTCTGGAGCAGTGCACGATCGACGAGGCTCTCAGAAACCGTGTGAGAAGCCTCGGAGTTGGCCCCGGTCGTGCAGTCTCGTAGGCCATGAGAACCAACAAATACCCCACCGACGTGACTGACGAACAGTGGGCTCTCATCGCCCCGCTGTTGCCCAAGGCCAGGCCG
>DAIDHB010000098.1 GCA_027452145.1 Planctomycetales bacterium | reverse complement strand
CCGGGCTCCGGAACATCGTTCACCCGGCGGCCGTGGCGCGAGCCGTCCTGAAGAAGACGCGGCATGTCCTGCTGGTCGGCGACAACGCCCTGAAGTTCGCCCGCGAACAGGGATTCCCCGAGGCCGACCTCACCACCGAGGAGACGCGTAAAGCCTGGCTCCGCTGGAAGGAAGAACGCCTCCGAGGCAATCGGTTCCCCGAGCCGCTCGCCCTGCTCGACCCGACTGTCCGCGAACTGGCGACGAAGCCCGTCCACGGGACGATTCATTGCTCGGCCATCGATACCCACGGCGATATGGCCTGCGTCACCACGACCTCTGGCCTCGGCTACAAGGTTCCCGGCCGGGTCGGCGATTCTCCGATCCTCGGCGCGGGGATCTACCTGGACAACACGGTCGGATCTTGCGGGTCCGTCGGGCTGGGTGAGGTGAATCTGATCAACTGCGCCTCGTACCTGGTCGTCGAGAATCTCCGCCGTGGGATGAAGCCGAAGGATGCGGTGGTCGCCTGCTGCAAGCGAGTGGTCGAAACCTCGACCCGCGACCCGCGCTTTCGCGACGACCGCGGCCGGCCGAACTTCAACGTCAACTTCTACTGCCTGACGAAGGACGGCAAGTTCGCCTCGGCGAACATCCAGGGCCCGATCCGCATGACCGTCCACGACGGCGACTCCGCGCGATCGGTCGACTCAGCCACCCTCTTCGATTGACCGCCGCTACCGGCCCGGCTATCGTGCCATTCGACGCGGGCCATCTGGCCAGGGACGGCCCCGTCGATACCCATCCAGGAGCTCGCGACCGATGGAGATTCCGATGAGTCGACGTCATTTCCTGTCTGCGACGGCGGCCGCGAGCCTCGGCACCCTGGCGATCGGTGCCGAGCCGACGAGGCCGGTCGGCGGACGCCGGCCGATTGCGGTCTCCAGCGCCAACGGGTTGCCAGCCGTCGAACGGGCCATGGAGCTGGTCAAGAAGGGGCACGACCCGCTCGACGCAGCGATCGAGGGCGTCGCGATTGTCGAGGCCGATCCGAAGGACCATTCGGTCGGCCTGGGCGGATTGCCGAACGAGGACGGGGTGGTCGAGCTCGACGCGGCCGTCATGCACGGGCCGACCCACGGCGGGGGCTCGGTCGCCTCGATCCGGAACATCCTCCACCCGGCCGCAGTCGCCCGGATGGTGATGAAGCGGTCGCGGCACTGCCTAATCGTGGGCGAGGGCGCTCTGCGGTTTGCCCGGGCACATGGCTTCCCGGAGGTCGAACTGCTCACCGAGGAGGCCCGGCAAATCTGGCTCCACTGGAAGGAAACGCGAGACGCCAACGACGACTGGCTCCCTCCCCCGGACGAGACCGTCGCCGCCTTCATCAAGCAGGCCCTCAAACCCCGCGTCACCGGGACGATCCATTGCTCCGTCCTCGACACCCACGGCGACCTCGGCTGCACCACCACCACGTCGGGCCTCTCATGGAAGATCCCCGGCCGCGTCGGCGACTCTCCCATCCTCGGCGCAGGGCTTTTCCTCGATAACGAGGTCGGCTCGGCCGGCTCGACGGGCGTCGGCGAGCTGAACCTGCTGAACCTCTCCAGCGCCCTGATCGTCGAGGGGATGCGCCGCGGCCTCTCGCCGAAGGACGCCATCATGGACGTCTGCAAGACGATCGTCCGCCGATGCACCAAGGATCCGAAGCGACGGCAGAAAGACGGCCGGCTCGCCGGGAACGTGCTGTTCTACGCGGTCTCGAAAGACGGCAAATATGCGGGCGGCTCGATCTACCCCGGCGCCCGGATGGCCGTCCACGACGGCGATTCGGCCCGGCTCGAACCGGTCGACGCCCTGCTCGATCGCTAATCGCCGGACGAAAAGAGACGGCCCGCAATTCCCGCCCGAGGAGCGGGATTGCGGGCCGTTGTTTTTGCGCGATCCTTCCGGGATCGTGATCGATCAATACGAATCCGCGCTGATGACCTCGCCGCCGTTGGGCGTGACCAGCCCGCGCATGGTGAGCGGGGAGACCGAGTTCTTCAGGAACGAGACGTGCCCGTCGCCGAAGAGGATGTTGGCCCCGCCGGGGTGGAACGAGGAGATCTCGTCGTTAGCGCCGCCGTTGCTGCCCGCCGAGGTGCCGCCCTGCGGCCAGTCGGTGGCCTCACGCGACTGGGCCGCGGTCGCGCCGTTGTTGGGGGTTCCGGAGACGCCATAGGCCTCGTCGGGCTCGGCCCATCGCCAGAAGGCCCGCCAGGCGTTATAACCGCCGGCCGGGCCGGGGTCGCTGGGATTGATGGTCGCCATCGCCTGCTGCCGGCTAATCTGGCTGTTCCAGTAGCCCTCGGTGTAGGGGCTCAGATAGCGGGGATCGCGGCCGGCGTCCTCGGCGATCGCAATCGTGTTGCTCAGGCCGTCGGTGACCTCGGCGATCCGGGGACCACCCTGCTTGAGCATGCCGTTGGCCCGGGAATACTTGTCGCGATACGGGGTCCACGGCTTGGCGCCGAGGCCCGGGGTCATG